>NZ_JAWORD010000001.1:0-466140 GCF_033337665.1 Vibrio sp. Vb2960
TTAGCATGAGTAGTTTTACAGGCAAAGCCGAAACGGATGATAACCACCTACTGAAGTAGGTGGTTTAGGGCTGAAAATAAAAAGCGCCTTTCGGCGCTATTAATTATACATCCCTTACCCAAACGTCTTTGACGTCTTTCTTAAGAAGGTCAATCACACTCTGGTGAATAAAAACTAATCCAAAGTCTTCTTCTAGTTTAAATATTAATCGTTCTTCTAAGGGAATATTTTCTAATTTAGAGAAATCAAACTCCGTTGACTTGATGTCTAACCAGTTTAACTTGCCGTATTGTTTTTCTTTGTCCGTCAATTTATAAGTTTGATGGATGTAAGGCATTCGATAATCTTCGTAAACTTTAATTTGATCATCTGTTGGTTGGCTTGGAGAACAATCGACACGAGCGTCTAACCACTCTACTCCGTGTACGACCAGTTTCTCCACTTTTGACGCAATATCGCTGATGATAAATAACTTTGGAGAAAAGGTCATTTCAAGCAGTAAATCAGGCTCAACTGGCACTATTGGCTTAGGGCTTTGCTGGAATGGGAAGTCAGTCAAAGATTGTTTAGATAAAACTATGTAGTTAGTCATTATTATATTTACCTACTTACACTAGACTCGGGGCGTCTCTTCGGATGTATCAAATGAAAAGGCAACGATACTAGTGTTTATTTTACCCTCCTCATCTAAACGGACAAGCGCTTCAAACAACTCGATTGAGAAGAACGTTTTTGTCATTCCGACAGGTTTAAAAACATGCCTCTTGCTATCCGGAAGTTCCTTGATCTTTTCATCAGATAAGTAAAAACGAGTAGTTACGTCAGTCACTTTTATGCTTTTATCATAATCAACGACATCTACTAAGTTATCTACTGCTATTATGTAGCGCTCAGTTAACACTCCGTCTCCGGAACAGGTTAATTTTGCGGGATAAACTTCAACACCGTATGGGTCGAAACTCATAATTAGTTCAGCAATAGGCTTAGTGACATTAAAAGCACCGCCTCTGATTAAATCTAACGCTTCCATTTCATAGATATCATCATCTTTCCACACAATCTCACTTATACAAGAAGTGGGAGTGAAATCATTATCATCATAGAAAGACGACCGACTATCAACGGCTGTAAATAATGATTCACCCTCGTTAAAGTCTTCATTTATGTATGCTATTTCCATCTCAAACCTATAATTTACTAGCAACCTTTAGATAATTGAACTTAAGGGCTTTCTTATAAAAAAGTCCACTCCATATTTCTTCTATCTCCGGCCAAGTTGTATTTTTGTGTGTTCTTTGCTGACAATCTGAGCTTCTACAACCATTTCCTTTTGGAGAAAAGTCACCTCCTGTATTGTGAAGCAATATCGTAAATTCACTTATCATGTCACAAATTCTTTCCGAAAGATCATTCAGTTCTTTTCGATATACAGGAGGTGGCATTTCACAGTGTAGCTTTTCCAACGTCTCTAGCAATTCTTGCTTTACAAACTTATGATAGGCTTTAGAAGGATATGCTTTAATCTTATTTTTGTCTTTGTTCAGCATACTAGCCCTCTTCATTGGATTCCCTCCATTTAACATCGAGGTAGGCTCTGCATTAGAGTACACTTGTTCATCACTCTTAAGATTAAGTTTACTTACTGTATTTCTACCCGTATGACCGCTAGAATGCCAAGGCAATCGATACTTGCACGCAACCTTTTTAGCCGTACCTTTGTCACTGCTGGGAAGTATTACTATATTGTCTAAACTGTTCCAACTGTATTCTTTGTTTCGCATCTGTTCTGTTCGCTGAGTTGATAGCTTTTCGAACAAATTAAAGCTAATCAGATGATGTCCAGTAAGAGGACAATCACATTTTTCAGCTAATATATGATTGGCCTTTAGTAATGCTTCACCAGAAACATGTCGAGAAAAACCGTTATTGCTCATACTCATTTTTTCCTTCCTGGAAGGACACATTTTTTCTTATGTCGTTTATCGGCGATTGCCCGCTTACACACTCTACAACGAACTGTTTTAGTCCCTTTATCCTCATTTGCCTTCGCAGAACTCTTTCCTGACTGTGCAGACTCGCCAGTATTATGTTTTACTTTTGCTGGGTAAGTTTTCTCACTCTTACCTAAAATTCGAGCAAAAAGGTCATCAAACTCGCCCATCGCTTCTTTAAGCTTATCCGGTACCATCTTATCGATGATTTTTACCTCATCCGCTAACTTCAAGAAATACGTACCGAGCTCATCTGCACCCATTCTGTTTGCGTGTGAAGCCAACTCAGTTGCCACTTCAATGCAAGGTTTTAGAACATCGCTAACAATCTGGCTGGTCTGTTTTGCATAATCCATCCAATCTAACGTGCGTAGGAATTTTTCTGGATCGCCTTTACCCATGCCTCTTAAAACAGCAAGCAAAGTATCTTTTGATGTTCCTTTACCGCCTTTTAACGCAACTTTACAAGTGCCTTTGACTGCACTACCAAATGTCGGGACACAACCGATAAGCGTTAATGAAAGAGCTAGCCAGTTTTCCGACTTTTCACGTTCTTCCTCATTCAACAACGTCATAATGTTCGCTGATAAATCGCGGACATCTGCTGCTTGATCGACAACAGGGATCATGGTCAGGGCCGTATTGGCAATAATCTGTTCTACGGAGGCATCATCGTTAAAGTCACCAAGAATGACGCCCCAAACCCAGCTTGCAGCACCAGACATTCTCTTCCACGCATTCTCCCAGAAACCGACTTCTCCACGCTTAGCTTCTTCAATAATTAGCTGCGCGTTTGCACTTGGATCAAAGTTCGGGTTGGTCTTGGTTGGGACATTTGGCATAAAATCACGGCTGTCCTCGCCGTACTCTATGGCAAACTCACCCGGAGCAACACCACCAACCGATGCTTTACCGTTGTTGTCTAATGTTCCTTCAAATACGGCGCCAGATTGATCTGTGAGAGTGTAAGTTGCGCCTTGAACGGGTTCACCGTCTGAGTAAGAGAGGTACAAATCAACCGTATACGTCCCTTCCTGCTCTTCAGTCACAGAAACCGATGGGTTTTGTGCGCCACCCAAACACATAGTGTTAGCTTTGTTCATGGTCATTTGATCGGACAGGCGACATACGCCCTTACCTTCAAACTTAACCGTTGGTGAAGCTGAAATGAATTTTGCTTCGGCTTCTATCGTGCCTGAGGCAACGCCTTTTCTGTCACCGCCCGCATCGCCAGTACTTTTTGAGAACGTACTGCCCTTGATAGCGACACTGTTACCGCCATCCATAGAGACCGTCGTAGTCCCACCTGCAAGGTCTGCTGATTTAGCATTGTTGCCATAAGGGATAGGAACGACTGGCTTGCCGACCTTAGTTAAACAAACATCTGGGAGCGTTGCATTCGCTTCACCACCTGAGCCTTTATGAACTATCGAAAGTCCATTCGCACCAACTGTTACGCCCATAACCAATCCATTTGAATTTTATTGATTGAATGATAAAAGAGATCGCAAGCTGCAATCTCTCTAAATAACTAGTGAATTTCACTAAAAGACCAGTGATATTCACAATAAGCCTTAAAACTGGCAGAAGATCTCATTTTAGATTTCTGGTTATCTATACATTTCAAGCAGTTGCTGAAATTTTAAGTCTATGACGATGTAGGTTGCCGCATACATAAGTGCAAACGTCATCGCACTAAGACTCAAGGTCAGCTTGGGTGAAATTACCCTTTTTAACGGCTTCTTTAGGTATTTAGCTTTAAGGTTGATTAAAGAAACTTTTTCTTGTTCTGCTAGGCGGTCATCTCGCACTAATCGATAAATGGTGCTGCCGATTTCCGCTAACTTTTCGTTGCCACGCTCTTCACGGCCGTACTTGCCTTGGAAACCAAGTTGAAGCAATAAATAGAGAAACTCTATAACGTGACGGTATTTGCGAGGGTCGGCTTTTAAGCGGTCGAGAATAACGAAAAACTTGTCACCACCAGATGTTTCGTTATGGAATTCAGACAGTAAGCTGTTTTGGCTCCAGTGACTATTTGCCCCCCACTCTTGTCGACAAACAGATTCATCAATCGCCGCACACAAGCAGTAACGAATAACAAGAACCGAAGCACGATCGAGCTCCATTTCATTAAGTTTTCGTTCGCCTTTTCGAATCTCACGTGCCACTTGTTCACGAAATGGCATCGGGTCATCAAGCCAAGGGATCGAAGACATACAAGACAGACTGGCGATCAACCATGAGAACTGGTCCACTAGCGGGTTAATACCCATGTTGTCGATAGATAGATCTTGTACTGCGATGTTTCTCGATAAGTCAGGCGCTGGCATTACCTCCATTGGTTTGCCAGGCTCTGGTTGGAATAAGACTACGGTGACGTCGGTTTCTGCGTAACTCATAGACGAACGGCCCAAAGTTGCAATGATAAGTTAGCGAAATCGCCCGCAACGTGAATCGCAATCGCAGCAGTGTTCTTCAATGCCATCCACTCTTCGCCCGTTTTATCGAGCTCGAAATAGGTGTAGCCAGCGTGATACGGCAGCGCGCGTGGCACTACTGGCATTGGTTTAATCTCAATCCCAGGCAGTTGAAGGTTAATCAAGTCACGTATGTTATCGATAGAACCGATCTTCGTTTGGCTGACAAACTGGGTATGCAGGACATCCAAGGTCACGTCGGCTTTAACTGCGAGGATAAAGGTTGTCGTATCAATGATCTTATTGTCAGGGATTGCTGCCGTTCTGATGCCATAGTTCTGATCTTTTAAGGTCAGTGGAATTGCTCTTTGTTCAGACATCACGCTCAATGTCATTTTCGCACTGTCTAGGACGCGAGAAAGACAGCTAGTAAGATCACCATGATTGTACTTAGTAAACTCAATAGGTCGGCGTGTCGTTGAACACAGCGTCGAAAGCTCACCTTCTGCCTGAAGAAGAATTCGATACAAAGACTCAGGATGCACAGCTTCTGTGCTTGCGAAATGCCAAAACAAGGGTTCGTATCGGTTGAGCGCTTGCAATAGCATAAAGTCAGAAACCGATGATACGCCTTGTTGATCCACCACCCCTAATCGCTGGACTATCGATTCCGCGCGATGCTTCAACATAGAAGCAAACTCGGTCGCAAATTTACTCAGTACTGTCGACGCATGAATATCGATACAGGTAGGAATGAAACTATCATCTAAGATCACGCTGCCATCAGGCTTCACTTCTGAGATCTTTAAGATCGGAATAGACGTGTAAGCACTCTTATCTTCATGATCGTACATTAAGCAAAAGTTAAGCTTACCGACGACGATATTTGCCATGTCTTCCGAATCATAACAAGCGTCAACCGCTTCTTGAGATTCCATCGTATAGCGCGCACCGTCTTTTTTGGTACCAAACAACTCAGAACGTTCCGATGGTAACGGACAGCACAAATAAACGACTTTATCGGCAATCGAAGGATCTACATCTTTCACTTCAGGCAGCTCAGCAAGCAACGGAAGCTCAAATGGTGTCCGGTCTTGTAAAATACCTTCAGCACGAGTAATACCGATTTTACCCAGTGCTAGTAACTGAGAGTTGATTTCTAAACGTTTAATTCCCCAATGCAAAGGCGATGCATTGGCACTCAGTAGGCTCGATAGTTTACTTTGCGAACGATCGAGTTGTTGAAAATGCTGCGGCTTCATGAACATTCCATCTTGCCAAACAACTGGATTGTATAAAGACATGTTTCTATCCCTTAAAAGTAAACCTGTTCAATGCCGCGAGTGTTATCAGAAATTAACTCACTGCCCTCTAACTTGAGCTTGATGTAGTACTCGCTCTTCTCTTCAATAACTTCCACTTTTCGCCATGACGAACCATCAATATCACGAAAAGCCACTGAAAAACCGACGGCACGAGTGTCAGGGTCTAGCGTTAGCATTTCATGAACTTTTCCACCTGGCTGTATTTGATATTCGTAACGTTTGATGTACTCATCACCCAACGACGCTTTATCGCTCTCAAACAAGGCAAAGAAATCTAAGCTTCGGAACAATACTGGCGAACTTAATTCGTGAAGACGAAGAATAACTGGAGATGACTGGCCCCCATTTCTCACATTGAGTACAGGTGATGCCTCAATAACCAATTCAATCGACGAAGTTTCTGGTGTGATACCAGTGGACTCTTTAAATTGATCCCACATGGAACAACCGGACAACATGGCAAATCCGAGTAATACGGCGATACTACGCATGGTTTCCCTTAATCACTTTGTTATAGTTTTTCTTAATCAGCCCTTTTAAGGATGTTTCATTAAGCAGGCGACGATTATTAGTGTAGAAATCTAGGTATTCGGCCCACAGCTTTGACTTAGTTGAGAACAAAGACTGGCTAGCGACCCTGTTAGCAAATGCTACGGGATCGTTCGTTTCTGACTGTTCTAAAACGAGCTCATTCAGTGCTTTGTTAAACATAACTTGGTGATCGTTCAGCTCATCGAGCATTTGTTCAACCAGTTCATTTGGAGCCAGTAATTGCTGACTATTCAAAGTGAGCATTAGCTCTGCAATGTTCGAGTTAGCCTCACTCGCACTCTGCTCATCTTTTAACGATTCCACTTCGTGCAACTCTTTCTGTAGGTTATCAATACATAAACGCAAGCAAGTGCCCATTTGCTTGAATAACTGCGCCTCGTTTGTCATCAACTCTGGATTTCGAATACCCAAACCATCAAAAAACGCTTGCGCTATATCTTGAGAGCAAACGGCCGCATCAGCATCGACTTGTGCTTTCGTCGTAGTGTTTATCGCATGCTCTGCCGTAGGTATTTGAAGTTGCTGATTAGTGTTAGGAGAAGGCGTAAAAGATTGGGTCATCTCTTCCCATTTTGACCCTGTATTAGCCTGTTCTACGACCATCTCAGTAACATTATGCGTACGATGTTGTCTTTGAATCGTGCTATCTGGGGCTACCGTGCCAGGTTGCATCACCTCAGCTGAGGCAATATCGGCTCTATGTGCCTTACCGCTTTCTGGCGCTAATGCATCATTGACTGATGCGTTACTCTTGGTTTCCGCAGCCATCCAGTCTTCAGGGATGAGGCTTGGCTGATCGAATTCGGAATATATGCTGAAACTGTCATCGACCACCTGACGCGTGCTTTCCACGGTTCTAGGTTGTTCAGATTCTGTACGCTCATTATCACGAATTAAGTAATCGTCATCTCGCTGCATCGAAAAGTTAAGGTGAGCAACAGGATCATGACAATCAATGTCATCCTGTTTAGTCTCCATAAACAAATCTTCTAAGGCACCGACTTTTTCTTCCTCTTCGACAACCGCATCTCCTAGACTAACCAGAGGATCGCTAGATACACGCTCAGGAGCAATATCAGCGGCGATGTCTAGTGTTGAGGTAACGTGCTCAAGAGAAACACCAATCTCATATTGCCCTAAAGAAATGATGTCGCCATCAACTATCGCAACGGGTTGATTTTTTAGTATTTTATTCCCATTTACCATTGTGCCGTTAGTTGATACGTCACTTATATAGTAGGTATCTCCATACACGCTGAGCAAACAATGAGTGCCCGATATAAAGCGGTTGTGATCGGCTAAAGACACGCTACAGCTTGGGGAACGACCTATCGAACCACCACTTTCAGGCATTTCAATATGCTTTGCACCGGTGTATTCCTCTGGACACTTTGAGATAAATAAAACTAGCTGATTTGAGTACATTTACGAACCTCAAAAGAGCAAAGAAACTGATAGTTCAAGCCCACCAATTCCATCATTTACAACCGGAAGGATATAAGAGGCCTGCGGGATAATTTGTATATGGGCGTCAGGATTACTGCCTAACTTTATAGCAGTACCAAGGGTCACAACCGCACCTAACTCAAACTGGTCGATGTCTTCAACACTCTCATAACGATAGCCCTCTTGGTCTACTTGCCAGCGATTAGAATATTGCGAGTAACCGACAGACAAGCCCCCACCAACGTATGGCGTGAAAACACTCCAAGAAGTCAACGCATATTGAGGAACAACACGAAGTTCATAGTTCGTCGCTTCTTGATATAAGCCGTTTGCTGGCGCTTCAATATCTTCTGCTAGATAGTTTAGCCCTAACCACCAACGCCAACGGTTATTGTTTTCATCAATAGGACGAGTATGAACCAAGCCGAACCTAAGCGTATCCTGCTCACCACTTTTACCTTCATCGTATTTAATGCTATCGATAGTCAACATACTGGTAGAGAGTCCATATCGCTCCCCTTTTGCCATTGCAACAGAAGAAAATAGACACATGGCTGAAATCAGCCCAATTTGACTTGGTTTTAGCATTTCGTCCCTCTAGGAAAACCGATATTCTACTTAGAGGCGAAAGATATCAATTATATTCTCTTTTTCAATAAGCCTAAAAAAACACCTATAATTTAATACATTTCAACTATCAGGTTGGTTGTTTTACCTACAAACAAAAACTAAAGAACCGACTACAGATTAAGTGACGAGACAGTAAATCTTTCTATTTAAATAGAAGTCACAGAATTTGATTGCTAATTGAACAAACCGTAATCTCCGATAACAATTTAGTTACTTTTTAATCAACGTTCTCATCTTCATATATAAGTTTCTTCTTATAAATAGACCTAACTATTGATATTAATATTATGAACAAAGATCACACTAAAAGTAATTTAATTTCTTTTAATGAATTTTTATTATCTAATCCGCTTATTTTGTCTATAGAATTGCGGCAGATGTGCACTGCTTATAATTTAATATAACAGTAGTGAAATCCTATATAACTTAATACTTCTATATGATCAGTTGGAACTTTCCTTATGTTTTTTACCGACTTCGCTCGAAGACCAATCGATGAAAATAACCCAAGCGGCTCTAATCCTAATGGTTCTGAGGATTTTGACGAAATTAAACGTCAAATAAACAACCTGAATAAAGTCACAGGGAGAGTCTCGTGGAAAACGGTTCAAACACTCTCAAAAAAGATCTTGAGTACCCAAGCGAAAGACCTACGTTGTTGCTGTTACTTTACCGTTGCGTCAACCTATAACGACGGCTTAAGAGGCCTTGTTGAAGGGTTAAACTCAATACTTGATGTGTGTGTCGTATATTGGTTCAACGCGTATCCAGAGCATTCAAAGTCAAAGGCACGAATGAGCGCTATTGAATGGATGGTAGAGCATACTGAAAAACGAATTAATAAGCATCGAGCGTTACCAGAAGAGCTTCCATTGATAGAGGCAGCACATCAATTATGCTTGAGGATTGAGGAAGAGCTTCGTCTTCATTACGGTATTGAAGCGCCGTCATTAGGTCGCATTCGCCGTATTTTGAATCAATGGATTGAGCAGATAAAAGAACAACAAATTGCGGCTGAGTTACGCGAGAAAAAACAAGCCAACACTAGCGCTCCTGCAGCAACGCAGAAGGCACCTGAAATTAAAGTGAATGTGTCTCCCTCTCCGGCACCGGTGTCATCACCCAACCTAAATAGCCAAGAGAAAGCATCACCGGCAAAGTCTGGTCGATTTATGATCTACTTCGTTATTGGTTTGATTGTTACTGCGATATGTTCACATTTCATGTACGAGCAACAACGTTATCGAACATTGGAACAAAAAATTAATCAAGCTTCACTTAATGAACTTGTAAATTTGGTCGCCTCGTTAGATTACGAAAATAAAAAATATGCTCAGTCATTGAAAACGCAGGCCATTAATCGTGTCGATATTATGATGAATAACTGGTTTTTAGACTCGGCAAAAGTAAGTAACGTCAGCGAGCTCGATAGCTTGACCAATGAATTAATCGCAATCTATCCGGATTCGTCTTCTGCACAGCAGCTACGTCAAAACTTTTTGACACAGAGCGCCCATTTAGAAGACCAGTTTATGGATGTTTATAAGCGATTCTCAGACGCAAGAACGGTGTTTGCCAACGTAGCTAGACAGAATGTAGATAAGAACTCTGAAAAGGCGTACGAATACAGTAACTCGTTATTCCCGCTTTTAGGTCGTATTGAATACGCTGAAAAGTATTCACAGCAAAAGGAAATTGACCGCGCAACCCTTTTACTGAACATCTACCTATATAAATTGAGTCAGCTACAAGCTGAAAAAACTGACAATAAATAACAATACAATTAAAGAAGTTTTAGGCTTATGTTCAAACAAAAACTGTTTAGAAATCCAGTGGTGATTTCTACTATATTGATGTTTTTAGTGGCTGCAATTATCACCACTATTTATCTGCTTTTTCTTGACGAAATCGATCAACTTTATCTTTGGCTGACTCTTGGTGCTATCGCCATGGTTTACGTCACTTTTCAATTCACATTATGGTTGAAGAAAAAGAACAACGCTAAAGCTCAACATTTGGAAACCGAGGAAGAAGCACTTTCTATGGTTATCCAGCCTCTTCTTGCTAACTCAGGCAAGAAACCAATTTACCTGATGCTTGGTAATAAAGGGTCAGGGCGACGTCAATTTTTATTTAATTCTAGTGCAATCAAACCGATGGATCGCACTAGAACCGCTAAGAATGACTTTTTTGAATGGTACGAATCTGACAGCGCTGTATACATCAAACCAGACCAACGCTTAGTGTTCCAGGAAGTATCAAGCAGTGATGCTTCTTTATGGAATACGTTCATTGAAGAAGTTATTCATCATCGACCTCGAAAGCCATTTTCTGGGTGTCTATTCTTCACCGATTTCGAGTTCATGATCGTCTCTGAGCCAGAGCAAAAAGAGTACACCATTTCGTCGTTATTGGCGCGCTTGAGTACCATCAACTCTAAAACGTCTTCAGCATTGCCAATCTATTTGATTATGTCAAAGCTAGACAAGTTAGATGGCTTTAAAGAATACATGCACTTTAGCTCTCTCAAGACACGTGTTGAGTTCCTCTCTATCCCACTAAAAGAAGCCAAAGGTGTATTTGCAGAGTACTACCGCGATAGCTATCGAAATCTAGTGAGAGTGCTTGAAAGTAATGCGCTAGATGCATCCGCTAATTCAACGGACATTGATGAGAAACAAGCAATACTCGCTTTCCCTAAGCAGTTTGAGCTATGTCAGTCTGAAGTCAGCTATGTGCTTGAGCGTCTATGTGATGTTAACAACGGTGTCTATTCACTAGACATCCGTGAGATTTTCTTTAGTTCGAGTCTGCAAGGCGGTCGCAAGTACAATTTACTTGCAAAAAGTTGTAGTAATTACTTCAACTTACCTATTATCGCGTCAGAGCATACACAGTTAACAGAAACGCCTTATTTCTCTCGCTTTCTGATTGATTCACAAATATTGCCGGAAAGCGACTTTGCGGGCGAAAACAAGACGTATCTTCGTCTAATTCAGAGACAAAGCCGTTTGGCAATACTCGGCTCTATTATCCTGCTTACTGGGGGCAGTTACTTCTTTTTCACGACATTAGACCGTAACTTACATGTGATGAATCAACTCTTGAGTATCGATGACAAATCACAAGTGGAGCAAGATGCAAGATTCAATGAGCTTTTAGCGAAGGCGACGAAAGCAATAGAGCCTTCTTATGGGGCGTGGCTTAAAGGTTCTAAGGCTTTGGATGAAGAGATATTACCACTCAACATTAGCCGTTTGGATCAAAGCACTCGCATCGCATACGAAGCATTACTTAAGGACGTTGCTCAACAGTTGATACCTCTCATTGAGAAAGGTTACCGTCTACAACTGACACAAAATCAAAACACTTTTACACGCGCTTTACCTCTATTGAAGGGGTATCTAATGCTAAACGATCCAACAAAGCGTGATATCCGTTTTTTGCGTCATCAAACTCTCCAAATGATGAACGATTTGAGCAACCAAAGTGACGTCGTCAATCAGGCGATGCGCTATTTGGACGCTTACTTTCGCACGCAGTTTGAGCCAATTGATATCAATATGGATCTTGTTCGCGCAACACGTCGCTCATTGCTAGCAAATTCGAATGTTGATCTCGTTTATGCAGGCATTTTAAACGAAGCAAATTCGATTGATTTAGGAACCCTAGATCTGCAACGAGCTGTGGGTTTTGAGTTTAGCAATGTATTCAACACACCAATCGATAGTGAACGCTTGATCGTAGATAAGATCTATACCTCCACTGGTTTTAGCACTTTTTATCGACCACGCGTGGACCTAATGTCACAACAAGTCATCAGTGACAACTGGGTTTTAGGTCTGTCACAACACGTTATTCCTACTAGTGAAGAACAAGAAGCCTTCAAAGAGGAAGTACGTAAAAAATATACTGACGACTACATCAGTAATTGGCGCAATGCGCTGAGTGAACTAAAAGTCCAAAACTATGACAATGTCGGCGATCTAACGAACGCGATAGACTTAATCTCGGGTCCTTCTTCACCAATGACAACCGTACTGAAGCAGGTCTATGCCAACACACAATTTTCACCCGTTGGTGAAAAAAATGCTCTGATTTCAAAGCTAGACCCGAAACTCGTGGCAGCGGCAGACTCCGCATCAGACGCAGTAGAGGAAGTAGTTAAGCCTGATTACTTGTTAATGAAACGTGTTGAACAAGCTTTTCACTTATTAAACCAACTTCAGGTCAGTGAAACACCAAACTCCCCTACTCCTTGGGATGAGACCGTAGCAGCGTTAAGCCGTGTTCGCACGTATATGAAAGATATTGCTGATGCACCTGACCCGCAAATGGCGGCGCTAGCGGCAGCTCAGCATCGAATGAACAGCAGTGAAGCTGACCCATTAATAAAACTTAAACAGATTGCCCAAAAATCACCGGAACCCGTTCGTAGCTGGTTGTTAGATGTGGTTCAACAAAGCTGGTCAGTCATGATTAAAGAGTCCGCTAAAGGCATTCAAACCCAATGGTACAGCGAGATTTACACCAAGTTTAAAGAGATAGGGCTAGGACGATACCCATTTGATCTAACAGCGACCGAGGAAATCTCAATTGAAGATTTTGAATTACTGTTTGCTTCCGGTGGTTTGTTAGACACATTTATTCAGAAAAATTTTGCACCGTTCTACGATACCAATTTGTGGACGCCAAAACAGGTGGATGGCGAGACGATGCCAATCTCTCCGGCTCTGTTAGTGCAACTGCGTAACTATAACGTTATTCGAGACACATTAATTAATAAAAGCACTAACCGCGTTCATATTCCGTTTAGTGCAAGAGTACTCGATCTTGATTCTAGTGCGATTAGAGCGAGCTTAAAAATTGCAGATACCAATATAAGTTACTACCACGGTCCAAGCCGCATTCGTGAAATGGCATGGCCACCGCAAAATGGTGACTTCAATATTAGTATCACACTCCAGGATGTAACCGATGAAGGCAGACAGCACGTTTTAAATAAGAGTGGTCAATGGGCGATATACAGATTGCTAGGTGACTCGACCTTGACAAACACTCATAACGGCAGCTTTGTCAGTGACATAAAAGTGTCAGGGAGGGACTTGAGCTTACGCATCACTCCGTTGACACAGAAAAACCCATTCACTCTTGCTGAGCTGTATAACTTTACGCTCCCAGAGTCGATTTAATAACAATATAAAAACAAAATAGGCAGAACACATGATTTCAAACATGACTTTACAAGGTTTAGATAAATTAGATCGAAAAATACTTTCAAGTCTATTGTCGAATGGGCGAGAGTCGATTGCGAATCTATCCCGAAACATTGGTTTGTCTCGAACAGCAGTAGCAGAAAGAATTAATCGTTTAGAAAAGACCGGTATTATCAAAGGCTATACCGCACAGATTCGTGTAGAAAATGAAGGGCGAAAAGCCGCTAGTTATCTACTGATCTCTTGTGAAAAGGGTAAGAAGAATGATGTAACGAATGCACTTAAAGAAATCCCTGAGGTTCGCTTAACGAGCGTTGTTGGTGGCAACTTTGATATTATTGCCCTAATTGAAGCGCCCGACCTGCAGTCTATTCATCATCTTTGTAATGAAATTGAATCATTTAACGGCATTCAAAGGCTTGATACTACCGTTGTACTGCACCAGCCGATCAGTCGTTAAGCTTTTCTGACCTCTTCGAGGAAAACATAAAGGGCCGCTCGTTGAGCGGCTTTCTTATATGCTTCCGATAAGTCGAATTTTGGCGTCTTTATCACCTGGGTTACCAAGCCAGAACGTTTGACCTAGTTGGTTCCCTTCTCCATTACCCAGTTTGTTTTCTGGAATACTGTCTAGGTTAACTGTCAACTTTAGGTCCCACGACATTGGGTCACGCAGAATAAAGCGCATCAAGCCCACCAGCGTCTTATGTAACTCACCATCGTAGGAAAACTGCTTAAACGTTTCAAAATCAATGTTGTCGATACACAAGTTAAACTTGCCGTTCAAATCCGCAATGCTTTGTCCCAAGTGTAAGCTTTGCCCCAATACACAATTGGAACGATTGAGTTTGTTACGCTGGCTTTCAGCGATTTCTACGCGTCTATAAACCCATTCTTCGATTCGCACATTCGGCAGTGAAAAGTAGTGCGAAACAATACCGGAAATAAGCTTAGGTGAACGTGTACGCGTAGATAACTGGTTCACGTAAGACAGAACTTTCGCTCGATCTAACTCCGCGACTTCACAATCTTGCATAACGCTAGAGAGACCAGCCAAATGCAGTATGCGCCCAGAAAACGCATCGCTTGCCCCGCTTTTGTACTGCACGTGATATCGGTATTTCTTCCAAACACGATACAGTAAGCTTGTATAGCGGTTGTGGAAAAAGTCGAAGAAATCCTTCACTGGGTTATCATCGGGATCACGACCGACGAGTTTCTCAGTGTAAGACGCTGGCAGGGGCGAGCTTGAACCATGCAAGCCAAGAAAGTTCGTCTCAATACGTGAATATTGCTTTCCGTTTCTTTCCATATGAGTAATAAAATCCATATCACTCTTTGGAAAGCACAGGTTTGGCGACACGCTGAACTCAATTCGCTCTTGATGGAAGTATTTGTTCTCGCCCACGGCAACAAAATTTGAGTTTGGCTCCAGCTGGTAGTGTTTCTCTAACAGCAACACCGCTTGGTAGAAACTAAACTCATTCGACTTATCAGAAAGTGTGTTAATCATAGTATCGTCTGCTGCCCGATTAGGCTTGCCCAGTTGTAAACCTCGCCCGTCGCTTCATCGAACACCTCTAGTTCGGTAAAGGAGTTCACACTCGAATACAAACGGATAAATTCATTCAATACCGTGGCCATAAGGAACATATCGCCTTCATTTACGAAGAACTTAGAGTCCGTCACGAGCTTGAATTGGTTACCACGCACAGATACACCACGAAATACGCGATCGATTGGTTTCATCTCTGAAGAAATAATGCCATCAAGTCGATGAATCGACGCGCGGTGGGCTTGTCTATCAACACGAGAATGGAAGTCGTAAGTCGAGAGCAACACTTTCAACACATCGATATTCGCTAAAGACAAGTAGTTGAGCGACATATTGGCAATCAGCTGCCATTGAAGTTCACCATTAACCTGAGGACTTACTGACTGTGTTGGCTTAGTAATGTTTTTAAACGTCGCATACGTTGGCGACTTGTGCGTCGCGTACGTGATATCTCCTACTGACAGGCGCTCCGCTAAGTCCGCGTTACTGCATTGCAGTTTCATCAATACTGTTTCAGTCCCTAAATCCGCGATGTCGCCATTGTGAGTATGGAATGAGATATAGCGCTCTAACCCTCTTCCGCTTACTCGCTCACCTACTTTGGATTTGTAGAACTCTCGCTTATCACGTTGGTTGATTTGGTGCTCAAACGACTCAAATTCGATTAATGGTTTACGACGGCGTTCGTCCTTACTCCAACTCTCCACTTGCTCAATGGAATAAACCTCGTAATGCTCTTGAGTGTTACTTTGTGGACGCACCTTGTACTCGTTTCGTCGATGCTCTAAACGGATTGGATCGCCGTCTTTTTCAAACAAGTTAACCGCAGGTGTGCAGTGCAACCTTAAGTGTTTATCTTTAAGTACCACTTCTGAAGGCAAAGCTCGCTTAAAGTGGAATTTGATTTTGACCGTGCTGCGTTGCGGAATGCCTTTTAGCCACTCTAAGCCTTTAATGTCGAAGAACATGAACTTATCTGGCAAAGAGAAGAATTCTTGCAGCAAACGGTAGCCTGCAAAGGAGTTTTTGCTGTAAGGCAGCAGCGCCTCGTCCTCTTCATGCCCGACTGGCTTAACGTACTCTGGCCCTAAACGATGTTTGTAGCCACCACCAACATCCAACTCGACGTAATCTAGATAACGGAACAGCCATAAGAAGACAGTGCGAGTAATATGAATCTCACCATGCAGGTGCAAACGCAACGTATCTAAACCGATACGAGACAGTTCCAGGCCATGCTCCGTCGATAACGTCACATCAATCATCGAGCTGGTGCGGCTGTTAGTTTGTTCAATGTTAGTAATCGTAATTGGGTATAGATTGACGTCATAACAAGTACGGAACAAACACTGCGTGCCTTCTACCTGCTCGCTGGCCATTTCCGCACCACGTTTCACCACGGTTTTCTCAGTAACACTTCCGGTATGCGGTTTTAGTTCGCTAATACACAAAGACGGAATCGAACGCATGTAATGTGGCCACAGCAAAGTCATCAGAGATTGCGTTAGCTCAGGAAGTTCATCGTCAATCTTTTCGCGGATGCGTCCGGTCAAAAAAGCAAAACCCTCCAGCAATCGTTCGACATCTGGATCAAAAGTTCCTTCAGAGAGAAAGTGAGTTAACTTCGGATGATATTTGGCAAACTCACTACCCGACTCGCGTAAATACGTGAGTTCATCTTGAAAGTATTTACTGTTACTCAAGTGGCACCTACTAAACGTTAAATTGGCCGTCGGTTCCCATGTAGACATCGATCGACATTGGGACTTTACCGCCGTTATGGGAAACTTCGCCGCGAATACCAAAGCCGAGTTGTAATGGATTATGGTGGTCTTCACGGTAATGAACCTCGACATTCAGCAGTCGGGGCTCAAAGCGTTCTATGGTTGACGTGATGTTTTTTTGAATATGGCGAACGAGGTTTGTGTTGTTAGAAAGTACGTCGTTAAAATCTGGCAGACCATACTCATTGTCGATCATTGCGTTGCCGGAGTGCGTATTCAACAAGTCAGCAAGATGCGAGTGAATGGATTCAATCAAATGCTTATGAGACACCACTTTCTCGTAGCAGTTTTTTGGTTCTCCTAGCTCGATCCGCTCTAAAAGACGGTAACCTTTTTCCATGTGCGGTCCTACGAAAAAAGCAGCCAGTCTTCACTGGCTGCTTGATGGTTTCAGTAATGGGTTATTGGTCTAGCTTACCAACTAGAGACAAGTCGAAGCTTGCGCCCATGTACTTGAAGTGAGGACGTACAGACATCGATACTTTGTACCAGCCTGGATCGCCTTCTACGTCAGATACTTCAACCTTCGCAGCACGAAGCGGACGGCGACCACGAACTTCCGCTGGCGGGTTCTCTTGGTCAGAAACGTATTGACGAATCCACTTGTTCAGTTCGATTTCTAGGTCAGAACGCTCTTTCCAAGAACCAATTTGCTCACGCTGTAGCACTTTGATGTAGTGCGCTAAACGGTTGATAATGAACATGTAAGGAAGCTGAGTACCTAACTTGTAGTTCATCTCAGCTTGTTTGCCTTCCGGCGTATTCGCAAACACTTTTGGTTTTTGAACAGAGTTTGCAGAGAAGAACGCCGCGTTGTCAGAACCTTTACGCATGGTTAGCGCAATGAAGCCTTCTTCCGCTAGCTCGTACTCACGACGGTCAGAAACCAGGATCTCGGTTGGGATCTTAGTCTCGATTTGACCCATAGCTTCAAAGTTGTAAACCGGTAGATCTTGTACAGTACCACCGCTTTGAGGACCAATAATGTTCGGACACCAACGGTACTTAGCAAATGATTCACTGATCTTAGACGCCATCGCGTACGCTGAGTTACCCCATAGGTAATTATCATGGCTGTCTGTCACTTGCTCATCGTAGTCAAACGCCTTGATTGGGTTATCTTCAACAGAGTAAGGCGTACGTAGCATAAAGCGAGACGTACATAGACCTAGGTAACGTGCATCTTCGTGCTCACGCAGACCACGCCATTTCGCGTACTGTGGACCTTCAAATACAGACTTCAGATCTTTTAGGTTTGGCAGCTCTTCGTAGCTGTCTAGGCCAAAGAATTTAGCCGATGCAGACGTGATGAATGGTGCGTGAGACATTGCACCTACGTTCGCCATGTATTCCATCAGTTTGATGTCAGGCGACGAGGCAGACATAGCGTAATCACAAATGACGGCGCCAACAGGTTTACCACCGAACTGGCCGTATTCACGTGTGTAGATTTGCTTGTACAGGCCAGACTTCACCACCTCTGGAGCGTCTTCGAAGTCATCAAGAACTTCGTCTTTCTTCGCAGAGATCAGTTCGATTTGAATGTTCTCGCGGAAGTCAGTGTGATCAACCAGGTACTTAAGGCCACGCCACGTTGATTCAATCGCTTGAACTTCTTCGTTATGAAGAATTGCATCAACTTGCTTAGACAATTTTTGGTCGATTTCAGAGATCATCAGATCAACCAGAGATTGGTCGACTTTCTCTGTGTTCGAACTGCTTAGTAGCTCACTGATGAATGCTTCTACGCCTCGTTTTGCAACGTCAAAACCTTCATCACTTGGCTTTAAACGTGTTTCGTTAAGAATGCTATCCAGAAGTGAGCCTGATTCAACTAAGGCTGCTTCTTGTTCTGGCGCTTGTGCTTCTGCAGACATGATATCCCTTACTCTTCTTTCGCGTCTTGGTCGTTGCCAATGCTTAGTTCATCCAACAGTTTCTTTCTCGCTTCTTCATCTTGAAGAACCGATGCGATCTTCTTACGGAACGCAGGAACATTTCCTAGAGGACCTTTCAGTGCAACCAAGGCTTCGCGAAGCTCAAGTAGGCTGTTTAGTTCAGGTACACTTTTCGCGATCGCTTCAGGAGAGAAGTCCTTCATATTTTGGAACGTCAGATCAACACCAATCTGGCCGCCTTCTTCATCAGAAAGACGGTTTTCAACGTTGACTTTAACGTTTGGAGACATGCCCTCTAGCACTTCGTTAAAGTTGTCTTTGTCGATGTTAATTGGAGTACGTTCTTCAATTGGTGTCTCATCTGCACGCGCAGTAAAGTCGCCAACTACCATCATGCTTAGCGGCAGCTCTACGTCTTCTTGCGTATCGCCAGTTGCTGGAACATAACGGATATTAATTCGCTCTTTAGGAGCCACCGAGCCGTCACGTGACATAATTCGTTCCTTATCTAACTCTTTAATTAGTCGTAAATTGCTTTCCACTCTTCATACTTCTCAGGTAGAAGATCCTTGCTTCCAAATAACCGATGGAGTGTTTTTCGAATTAGGTCTTCTAACTGTGACGATAAGTGGGGTTCCCAGCTCTCGAGATTAAACGCTTTTTGTACTTCCCACCCCTTCTCAAGATACGGCAAACACAACGGGTATAATCCAACAGACTGGTAAGCTGCTATCAATTGTAAATACAGCATGAACTGCCCACGTCCCGAGCTATCCAGCTCAAGTTTGCGGGCAAGCTCTGCGGCACATTCCCCTAGATTTTCTAGAGTGATATCCTCCATTGGCAGCGAGTCTTCCTGCGAAATCACAACCGTTTGAACAACGGGTTGAGAAGTCGAAGAAGTAGTATCTTGAGTCGATAACCAGCTCAAGGTCGCTTCATCTGCAAATGGTATAGAATTCTTAAATGAGAGGTGCTCGATGCCCTCTAGCGATTCAACAAAACGCGTCACTTCTTGTTTCACAGCAAGCGCTGCATCATCAAAGCCCAAATTATTAAGCATCGAATACACGAAGTAATGGCCCGTCAGCCAAAACGGCGCATCCGTTAATGTGCGCTCCAAACGCTTAATGGTGTCGATGTCGCTTTCTTGGTCAGCTTTATCTCGGTATTCCGCTTGTTGATCGGACGACACTGCCAAGCTCAAAGGCGTTTGATTATTTTGGTGGTCGGGTAGACCATCAATGTCATCCCAAGTCAGATGACGATAAATCCGGTAAGCCAGCGGATCACTTGGGTTCGCATGAAGCATGACTTCCGCAACCTTCTTCAAGGTGCGCTTAGAAGCCGTCGGCGAAGAGAAGTCCGTATCGACATCGACTTCTTTTGCTACCGCTTTCTTAACTGGCGCAGGTTTAGGGGCCGGCGGAACCGCCTTCACCGGTGCGGTTTGCACTTCACTCTGCGCTGGCGTTTCTTCGGCAGCAGGCTGCGTAGCTGGTGCAGGCGCCGCTTGTTCGACGTTAACGACTGCATCATCGCTCTGCTCATCAGCCACCGCTTGTTGAGATAAGACATTGAGTTGAGTGCGAATCTCAAAGAAATCCGCTTCTGAGTCTTGGTAAACCTCGTCGTACTGGCGCTGCACTTCTTCAATAGTCGAAATGCAGTTTGATACCAAATCCCATGACTGAGCGCTTTTCGCTAACTTGCTGCTGACCAGTTTAAACTGATGGTTCAACCATTCGACTGCGCCATCTCGACCCCGCTTTCGCGAAGGATACAATTCAACGCCAAAGCGACTTAACGCCTCACTAAGCAGCTTTAGACCTTGTTCAAAGCCTTGCAGACCAAACTCTTCTGTTAGCGCGCGAACGAGGTAACAAATGGCTTTTAAGTCTTTACTGTGGTGCTCTAGAACTTCAGTCGCGTGCGTTTTTACCACGCTCCAATCTACTGTTTCGCCAAACAAGGAACCGAATTTCTTCACTTCGGACTCCATCATTTCATAGCAAAACTCGTAACGGGCATCGTTTCCCACTGGAGATTCATCAGAAATAGGATTAAGCAGACGATCGATATCAATGTTGGACAAAATTCACGTCTCCTTCAGTCAAGTAATCTCTCAACGCACGCGCTACCGCAATTGCGCCATTTGCTGGCTTAGATAATCGATGGCTCTGCTCAATCGCATCCGACGCCATGCTATCTAGAATTTTCGTGATTTCTGTAAATTTACTTGGTGCATTCCGTTCTAAATCGGCAAGGGATTCATGTAGCTTTTGTTTGTCGTAAACGGATTGCTCCATCACGGTGCTAAACAAAATAAATTCGCTTCTTGCGACGATTAAATCCTTTATTTTTTTGTCTAGTTCTGGCGTATTACCGAAGTAGGCTTTGGCTAATTCGGCTTCTTCAATTGCTTTGGTGTAAAAGTGCGCCTCTGCATGTTTATCGATGGAGTAATTAATATTTTCCATCACAGCCTTTGGTAAGATTTGGTTGTAAAAATAGGCTTGTGACTGGTTTAACAACCATGCCTCTTTCATTTCATTTTCTGCGAGCTTAGCTTCACCATCTAAAATTAAGCGAGCAATCTGCTTATCTCGACTGCCAGCTATGGCAGATACTTTCATGGAATCGATAGACGCGACATTTAACCCAGACATCACTTTAGTCAACGCCTCATCCGCATATGGAAACAGAGCACCGTCACGAACAAGGGTTTCTCGCAAGGTGACAAGCTCCTTACGTAATTCGACTAATGCCATTGGTAAGCCATCCGCTAACGATTGATACGACGTTAACTGAGCCTGTTTTTCTTCATATAAATTCGAGAGGCTTAACTGCTGAGCTTGATATGCTGTTCGATAAGCTTCTGTCATATCAATACTCTGAGTAGCTTGAGACAATTCTTCTTTGATTTTCCATGGAGGCTGAGCCAAAAAAGAAGCCGTTTCAGAGGGCGTAATAACGTGAGTTACAGTAGTGACACCTCGGGAAAAAATGGCATCCAATTGATCTTTATTCTGTTGATACAAATAACTTCCTGCTGTTGCCAGCACACTCAACACTAAGCTCGCCTCTAATATTTTAAAGCGACCATACGCCGTTTTATCATTTGGCTTACAGTGTGTAAGCAGCAAGTCCGCGTTACGCAAGCTACTGAAAATTGGTGCGTTAGAATTTGAGCTAATTGATTGCGTATCGATTCGCGCTAACTGTTGAGCAAAAGAAATAGCGGTATAGCCATGCCCTCTTGGTTTGTTGATGACTTCTTTCAGCAATTTCCAAATATGAACCGGGATCAAAGCCGGACGCTTTCGGTCTTTTAACTGCTTATTCCAAGCATCACCAAATATTGAGCCTAAAAATAGATGTCCAGCGAGCAAAGCGAGAGAGTAAACATCATCTTGCGGTTCCGCGATGCCAGTTTCTATATAAAGAGGGGAAGCGTAGCTCAAGCTTGCCTCTGCGTAAGGTTCTGTCTCTCCAATGTAACGAGCAGCGCCGAAATCAATGAGCTTAACGTAATCGCCTTCACTCACTAATACGTTAGATGGTTTAATATCAAGATGGCAGATACCTCTTGTATGCATAAACTCTAGAGCGCCAGCGAGTTGATACACCAACCAAGCGATGTGGTCGTGGCGGAAGCCTTTAGAAGAATGACGCTCCATTTTTTCTGCCAGTGATTCACCTTGGATCCACTCGTACATCAAATATGGGCGTTCGAATTCGTTGCCGATTTTTACAAAGTTAGCCACGCTAGGGTGTTGAGAAAGCTCCAGCCTGCTCGCTTCGTTAATCAACATTTTGCTCGCAAATTCTGGCGAGTCATCATTGATAACTTTGCAACAGATTTGCTTCTCTGGCTGCCCTTTTTTTGCAAGATGGTAAACCGTTGTCTTACCATTTCTAGAAGGAAGCTTGTCTAATACATCAAACTGTGAAAAAAGCACGTACTCAAGCTTCGGCTTATTTTTTTCTGCTAGCCTTTGCTCATTCAGTTTCTTTTTCTCAATAGCTTTAACAACCAACTGATCGATATATCCTTTGGCTGTACTCTGATTATTAGACACTTAGTACTCTTTCATAGAATAAATATTATTAGAGTTGAATAATATTTTCTTGAACGTACTTGTATCAAGGTTGGTATTTAAAACAAACAGTAAGCCTATTATTTTAGTTATTATTACTAACTTATTAGACCTTTTTACTTACGCTTTCACTGCATGAGTTATACGCTTTTTCGTGTTACAAACTTCAACCTAATAATATGAGTATATTTTCATTGCCATTTGATCGATGAGTGCCCACTAACATTGCAGTAATTGGAGAACTCCTTTGTCACCATGAAAGTCGAACATTAACAACGTAGTTGGTTGCTTAAAGTGGTGCTCTCTGACCGCAAAGGCAATTAAAGCGAGAGAAGAACAACTGCCCATTGTGCCCCACAACTCATTGATAAACTGCGGTTGTTCTGGGTTCGTGAATCGTTCTGCTTTAGCCCCCAGAGCAAAGCCGTAATCTTCCGAATGCATGCGCAGGTTCGTCATATCGGAATACACTTCACCAAATAAATCGAGCTTTTTACTCGCACGTTGAACAAGTCGAAACATGCCTCTTCGGTCTGAAGTGTTTAATTCCGTATCAATGTAGCCAAGCTGCGCTTGAGGCTTAAGTTTCAATGTTTCTACGGTATTTCTTCGACAAAGAATTAAACCCGCCCCACCCTCACTCGGAATAACGCCCCATGGATTATTGGTACTCATTACCATCGCATCGTCGATGAGTGTTTGCATCGAACTCACCAAGGAATCGACACTGATACACATCATAGCATCATATTTATCCAATGATTTCATGGCCTGGAGAACGAAACTAGGCCCACTGGCATGAACAGCATTCACCACAGAGAGAAATTCAGCATAGTTACTTTCACCAAGCCATTCTTGCACCTTTACTAGTGAAACAGACGCAGGCACCGCTATAAGCAAAGGTATTGGTCTCAATGAACGTGGTAACTGTGCTAACAATGAATCAAGCAAGTGGGTGATTAACTCACACGTTTTCTCAAACTGCTCACTTTCTTTGGTGTATTCGATTTTGGCGTAAGTAAAACGCTCGATACCATCATCCCCTACACATTGGTCGAATCTTCCTAAGTCAGCATACGAAACTGCACTAGCAATATCTAAATTCATACCGGTTGGCGTCATCACTTCCATCCCTAGCACGTAACGGCCTGTTGAATTATGCATGCTCGCTTACCTCTTCCAGCTTAGTGATCGATGTCGACACCAACAAATGCTCCTTGCCCTGACAAGGAAACGCAGCGGTGTAACTGATTGATATAGTTTTCTTTTCCGTATCAACGAATAAGGTGTACATCGCCATATCAGCTTGATAACTTTGATCTTTGAACGTCGCGATCGCACGGTATTTTTCTTTAGGAATTCGAAATGAAAGCGTGTCATCATGACAAAAGCCACTCATCATCAAACGCTCCCCCCCACGAAGGAAGCCTTTGCACTGTTGATCAATAGGCGCGCTTTGGAAGAACCGCTTATCAAAATCGAGTGGCAACATTGGCTTGCGATTCTCAATCCAATCGTCATCGAACGTGCCGGCCAGCTTCTGGCGCGACTCAAAGAACGGAGGCACTGGCCCGAACCCCGCAACGCGTAGTTTTTTCGCGGCGGCACTCCAGTCCTCTCGGGGATAAAAAATCGAGGGCACTTTCTGTTCAAGCAATTCTTTGTTGGAGTCGGCAACCCCACCACCTATTCGGTTACGTAAATCACCGCCTACCGCGCAAGTGTAATCAATGTCTTTTTCAATAAATGGGACTGGATTGCTCAGCGTGATACTGCCAGCATGCTCAACCCATACGCGTTCCCCGTGAATAGCGAGAGTCTTATCGATATGACCATCAATCAGCACACGACACTCTTGGTATGTCACTGGCTTTTTCGCGTAGCTGCGCGCTTTGCCGTAAACAAGTACATCTGTGTTTTCTTTGGTATACGCGAACTCGTGGTCAACTTTCATCGCAGAGAAGCCTTCTTCGCCCAAATATTGGGGATCATCGAAGATTTCACTTTCACCTAATTCGTGCCAAACCACACCATCGAATTGCCATGTGCGTTTGGCGACTACAACCCAGACTTCATCGCCGTTTTCGTCACGTTGAAAACGACCTTTGAGTGATAGCTCAGGGTGCGCCTCAATATCCCATAACTGCATTGCTATTCCTTAAGTTGAATCGTTCGCTCGCAGAAGGTGCGGCCTTTAAATTGTTAAAGTTCCAGTCTTGTTGATGAATCGGCATTGCCATATCCCAAGGCACGTAGGCTCTGGATTGAATACAGAGTTGACGCCATAGCCAATCGCGGAACAGCACATCAACGTTAGAATCTTGCATCGCAGCTAACGTAGACTCGAAGCTCAATGCGTAACCCAAGCGGCTTGGTAGATTTTGGATATATTTTTCATCTTCCACCCACTCATTGAGCAGATCGACAATCTCTTCCCATTCATACTCGACACCAACATCTTGCGGATTCAGAGGAAGAAGCTTTCCGTAGACGACATACAAGGCTTGAAGCCAAATTTCACCCTCAGCTTCACCTTCCTCCAGACTTTCCAAGTGCTCGATGATTTGGGGCACCAGTTTCCAATCACCACCCAGCGCAAAATCAACAGGTGCTAATGAAGAAGAGATATCAAACGCCTCAAACTCTTTTAACTCAAGTAACTTGGCATAAGTGAGCACTTGCGCTGATGGTAATCCATTTGGTTCGATGCCAAAGCACTGACGGAGCCAAGTGCCTCTGTCACGTTTGGTAATCAAACGTTCAAATAGATATTGTTCGCTGCCTGCATTGTCATTAAGCCAATCAATCCCCTCTTTTACGTCTTGTAAAGCGAGCAGTGGCAAAGCAACTTGAGAGCTAATGATGCTGGCTTTGTGCCAGCGCTTGATGAGAGAAACACTTAATGTTTGACGTACACGTAAGCATTCAAAGTAAAACGCACTGGATGTCGCATTACCCTCAATAAGCTCCGAAAGCGTACTATCCATAGATTCAACCGGAGATTGTACGGCAATGACCATTGCAGTTTTAGCGTCAATATCTTCGAGTAAACTCAATCCGCACAAAAGGTTATCCAACTCTGAGCCCAACTCCCCCTGTAGCATCAGCCAGCTGTAAATTTCTGGCTCCTGGCCTCTTAACTGATGAATCAACCCCGGTGCTAGCCGATAAAACGACAAGTACACCTGCTTCAGTTCTTCAATTTGGCGTTCGATCAGCTTGAGATACGCCAACTCACGACTTGGATAACCCCTTTTGTGAATTTGAACTCGCTGCCTGATTAAAAACCCGATACTTTCAGAAGCAATGGACAGCTTTTCATTACAGAAATCCAGCCATGTTACTGGCAACTGGGAAAGGTCATTCACAGCGCGCTCAGCTTTTGCTAACGCGCCTTCGACTTCTTGATTGGTTATGGGTGCCTTTAGGTGCTCGACACCGATTCTTTGTCGCATCTAGTTATCCGTTATTAGCGTGCCATAACGCGATTGCAATTAGTTAACTCGAAGTAATTAGCTCACTTGGCGTGACTTGTTAACACAAAACCATTAGCTAACGCGAAGTAATTAGTTAATTGCGATCGTTCCGCCTTGAATTTTTTGTGCTTTTTCTGCTTGAGAAGTGACGTACTTCGCTTTAGTGGTAATTCGTCCATCGCGCCCGCTATAGCGAGTTTCTGTCTCACCACTTTTGACTACCAACTCTTGTTCTGTCTCGATAACCATCTTCTTCGCTCGCAATACAAACTCGTCAGAGTCATCCAGAATGGAGAAGAAAATGTCCGTCACAAGAGGCAAGCTTAAGTCGTCGTTCAAAAACTCAACTCGACAACTTAATCGATTATCGATAGCCATTTGCAGTTCAGAACGACGAAAGCCACGTCCTAGTCTCGCAGTGAGTGGCTGCTTAAATGGGTTACCATCAAAATCAACTCGCACACTGCCCGTAGACTCATTGATAGCCACTATTCTTCCAAAACGCGAAAAGCAAGCCGTTGATTCGGCTTGCTGCTCTGATATTACTTCTGTTGTAAGAGGTTGTTTTTCCATTGTTAGTTAACCACTACGTTGCCACCTTTCACGACGACTTTGTCACTGCCTTCGATCGTAATAGCCGAGCCTGATAACTTTATTGAACCATCACTGTTCATCACTAAAGAGGAACCACCCGTTTTCAATACAATCTTGTCGCCACTGATAATTTGCGTTGCACCATCAGCTTTATAAGCGGTGTTCCCTTTCACTGATACCGTTAAGTTGCCACCAACCGTCTGGTTATCATCCGCACCAATATCTGAACTCTTAGACGCACCGATAGTAAGGTTACTGTTTTCGCCAATATCTAAGTCATCATTTTTACCGATCTTAGTCGTACGGTTATCACCAATTTCTAAGTCAGAATTGTTTTTCACATACTGGGCTTCGTTCGCGTTGTATGTAACGGTAACGTCTTGCTCGACTGTCTCCGTAAACGTACTGTTTACCTTTGTCGTTTTATGCCCATGAATGGTTTCTTTATGGTCACCATGAACTTCATTCGTTTGGTGACGTGCAACCTTCAAGAATTCATCTTGACCGATATCACGGTAACGGTTGTTGAGCACCTTGGTCGACATGTCTTTTTGAGCGTGAATATAGACTTCTTCTTGGTTCGCTTCGTCTTCAAAACTCAACTCGTTGTAACCTGTTCCTTTGTGCGTTTGCGTGCGGAACGTGGTACGAGTTTTGTTTTCTGGCAAAGAGTACGGTGGGAAATGCAAACCGTTGTAAACTGCGCCCGTAACTAACGGACGATCTGGGTCCCCCTCAAGGAAAGTTACTACGACTTCGTGGCCAATACGCGGCAAATAAACTGCGCCCCATGTTGGCGCCGCCATGGATTGGCTTACACGAATCCAACAGCTTGAATGCTCGTTGTTATCACCGTAGCGATCCCAATGGAACTGTACTTTCACTCGACCAAGCTTGTCGGTGTAAATCTCTTCACCTTCTGGTCCTACAACGACCGCCGTTTGCGGGCCATCCACTACTGGTGCCGCTAGTTTAGGCGCTTTAAACACCACATCACGTGGAATACACGAGAACTGGTTGTAGTAAGTGGTTGGCATACCACTCGCTTCATCTTCATGCACTTGCGGATCTTGACCTGTGTGCATTACAGACAACATGAGGTAATCGCGGTTAATCTCAGAACGCGGGTGGTCACTGACGTTAAAGCTGTAACCAGATGCTAAGCGCATTACGTCACTCGTTGCTTCCACTTGTTGATTATCGACTATGTGTTCCGACATCCACTCCGTGGTTCTCACCTGACCCATCAGCGGGTCGACGTATCGTCCAGGATAATCAAACTGCTTGAGATCTTGGTCTAGCTCGCCAGCCTGTGTCATCTCTTGTGGAATTTTAGGGTGTTCGTAGTTGTAATCTGTGTACGTAACCTGTCCTGTTCTAACGCGGTTAACTAACTCGAGATCAGAGATATGTTCGCGATCGGCAACACCGCCACCATCGGCATGATAAACAATCGGCCCAATGTAAGAAGCATTTAGTGGCGAGCTTATCAAAGGTGCAATCGCGTCATTACTGTCGACAATGACCATCGTATGATTTGAATCGCTATGGTCAAAGTAATACCACATACCGTGTTCAGCCATCATACGCTGCACGAAATGCAAGTCAGACTCACGGTATTGCAGAACGTATTCTTTTGGAGGATAAGTACCCGACACTTCAAATCGGTAATCGGTGACTGCCCCATCATCGAGTACTTCTGTGATGATGTCTTGCGCTGACTTTTGCTGGAAAATACGACAATCTTGGCGCTGAGATAAGAACCAAGCTTGAGGAACCAAGACTAATTGATAACGAGAAAAACGACGTCCAGTCCCTAAGTAACGAACTTCATTCACCACGCCGTTGAACACACGCGCAGCCCCAACACCTTGTCCGTAAAGTGTCAATGTTCCTGCTTTACGTATTAACTCATCGAACGAGATATCTGGATCAAGTGAAAGTAATGAGAGATTGATGTGGAAAGGCTTAGATAACTCTTCATGAACATGAAAGCTCTCAACCCGAAATTCATGCCCACATCCAGGCACTTCAAATTTAAATTCTACGTCATTCACCATATCTTTTACCTGATACAAATAATCGAATTAGGGCCAACAATCGTTGGCCCTGAATCTTTACGCGACGAGCAATTAAGCTTCGCGTGGAGCACGCCAGTCG
Source organism: Vibrio sp. Vb2960 (assembly GCF_033337665.1). Classification (NCBI taxonomy): domain Bacteria; kingdom Pseudomonadati; phylum Pseudomonadota; class Gammaproteobacteria; order Vibrionales; family Vibrionaceae; genus Vibrio; species Vibrio sp. Vb2960. Next base: position 29,148 of record NZ_JAWORD010000001.1, read on the forward strand.
TCGTTACCCGCAGTACCACAGTTTTCGTGAGTTACTTCGATCGCACGGTAAGTGAACTTAAGCACTTCTTCTGTCACGCGGTCAGCTGTTGCTGCGTCTTGACAGTGGTTCATACGAGTTTGGATATCGACAAGTAGCGCATCAATCAATTTGATTGAGTAGTAATGCTCTTGTTTACCTTGAACTGAAGTGCGGTAGAAGCGGATCACACACTCAGGAAGTTTTTCGCCAGATACTAGTGCGTTGAATAGTAGTGGAGATGAGCGATCTTGAACTTTAGTTACAACAAGTGGACGGTGTACACGTTGACCAGTTGGCTGACCACTTTGTGGATCACGTGGAACAGTTAGCACGTGATCAAGTTCTTGTACTAGGAACTCATCAACGTGAGCTTCTTGCCATGTGTTACCTACTGAATCTGCAGAGTAAGTATCTTTAGTAATATGGCCTTGAGTCTCACCTTGGATAGACATATATGCTGGAGTTGGCATCGCTATTTCCTTTTCTAAAATCTGTTTTGTTTAAATCACCAAATCGCTTATCACCGCGACTACTTGGTATAATCAAAGTCCGTGCCAACTTTAAAAATACAATAAAAACAACAACTTAAACAAATTAAGACATTATTCACTAATATCTTGAGTACAATTTATTGGATAAAAAACCAAAAAGTTGGATTAAGATAATAATAAATTGTTCTAACTTTAAAAAGTGAAAATAACCATATAAAACTGTGTAAATAAAGTCATTAAAACTAATAAATCCGACACTTTTACTATCAATTAATTTAGAATAACAACGCCATTAAAATAACCACAAACATTAATGTCACAATAATCATTAAAAATAACCAACAAACGATAGTCAAAATATCTTGATAAAAAAAGAACGCAATCACTTTTAGTATAATAGCCGCTACCTCTTTTCCTCTAAAGAATAAAATGGCTATGATAAATATAAACCTTTCTTCATTAATTCAGCGTCTACACCCGATTGCAAAAGTAGCATTAGAAGACGCCGCTGCACTTGCAGTCTCTGAAAAAGCAAACGAAGTTCAAATTGAGCATTATTTACTGAGTCTATTAGAAAGGCCAAATAGTGATTTTGACGTCTTATTAAGTCATTTTGATTGTTCTGAGAACTTATTAAGACAATCGGTTCGATCCACACTCGACACCAACGCCAAAGGAAATGGCAGCAAACCTGTTTTTTCTGCTTTATTAATCGAATGGTTACAAGAAAGCTGGCTGGTTTCTTCTTTAGATCTATCCGAAACACAAATCCGCTCTGGTGCCCTACTCCTTACTCTTGTTAGTAACCCTCTCCGTTACGGCCAACATGGTTACGCCTCTATCCTTGAAGCGGTAAACCCTGACAGCCTTAAGCGTAACTTTGCAGAGCTAACAAGCCACTCTATTGAGGCGCAAGTTGCTACTTCAGAGAAAACACAAGCTCGTGAAGATGGTTCAGCACTGAGCAAGTTCACAACCGACTTCACTGGTAAAGCACGCAAAGGCGAAATCGACCCTGTTTTCTGCCGCGACCAAGAAATCCGCCAAATCGTGGACATTCTTGCTCGTCGCCGTAAAAACAACCCTATTGCTGTTGGTGAACCGGGCGTTGGTAAAACCGCAGTAGTAGAAGGTTTGGCACTTAAGATTGTACAAGGTGACGTACCAGACAACCTCAAAGGTGTTGAGCTTTACGGCCTGGACATGGGTCTTCTGCAAGCTGGTGCAAGCGTAAAAGGCGAATTCGAAAAACGCCTAAACGCAGTATTGGATGAAGTGAAAAACTCACCAACTCCAATCATTCTATTCATCGATGAAGCACACACCCTTGTTGGCGGTGGTAACCAAGCGGGCGGCAGCGACGCGGCAAACTTGCTAAAACCAGCCCTAGCGCGTGGTGAAGTGAAAACCATCGCTGCGACAACATGGTCGGAATACAAGAAGTACTTCGAGAAAGATCCTGCCCTTGCACGTCGTTTCCAATTGGTGAAACTCGACGAACCGTCTCCTGAGCAAGCAGCATTGATCATTCGTGGTCTGCGCCCAGCATACGAGAAGTCACATAACGTTTACGTGCGTGACGATGCTATCACTGCTGCGGCAGCGCTTTCTGCTCGTTACATCTCTGGCCGTCAACTGCCAGACAAAGCGATCGATGTACTAGATACGGCGTGTGCACGAGTGAACATCAGCCTTAATGCCATTCCTGCTTCTGTTGAGACTCTGCAGCAAGAACTTGCAGCTCAACAGCGCGAGCTAGAAGCTCTTGAGCGTGACGCTCTGCAGCAAACTGGCGACAAGCACAGCCTTGCTAACATTCCAGACCTAAAACTGGCAATGGAAACAACGAAAGAAGAGCTAGCAGAACAAGAAGCGCAATGGCACAAAGAAAAAGAGCAGATCCAAGAGATGATTGCTCTACGCTCTCGCTTACATGAACTGGTCTTTGGCGAAACAAATGAAGAAGAGCTTGTTGCAGACGAAGATTCAGAACAAGAGCAAGACGTTTCTCCATATGCAGAAATGGATGAAGAAGCCGTTCGCATTGCCATTTCGGCCTGCCAAGAACAGCTAGATGTAATCCGCAATGGCAACCCACTGGTTCACTTTGAAGTGGGCCCAGATGAAGTCAGCCATGTGATCTCGGACTGGACTGGTATTCCAATGGGTAAGATGCTTCAAGACGAAGCAGAAACCACGCTAAAACTGAAAGAAAGCCTAACACAAAGCATCAAAGGCCAAGAATACGCTATCGATGCACTGTCTGAAGGCATTCAAACTGCGAAAGCTGGTCTAGGTAACCCAGACGCACCAACAGGCGTATTCCTGCTAGTTGGCCCAAGTGGTGTGGGTAAAACCGAAACGGCTCGTGCGATCGCTGATCAAATGTTTGGTGGTGAGCGCTTTATGACGACCATTAACATGTCTGAGTTCCAAGAGAAGCACACGGTATCACGCCTAATTGGTTCACCTCCGGGTTACGTAGGTTACGGTGAAGGCGGCATGCTGACAGAAGCGGTTCGTCAACGTCCATATTCTGTTGTTCTTCTTGATGAAGTGGAAAAAGCCGACCCTGAAGTGTTGAACCTGTTCTACCAAGTGTTCGACAAAGGCACGCTGAACGACGGCGAAGGCCGCACAATCGACTTCAAGAACACGCTGATCATCATGACCAGTAACCTTGCGACGCACGAGATTGAATCTTTGGTTCATCAATCCAAAGACATCGATGCGAACATCATCGCAGAAGCTATTCGCCCTACTTTGAACCAACACTTCAAGCCGGCGCTGTTGGCACGTATGTCAGTACTACCATTTGTTCCGCTGTCTGATGAAGCAATGACAGAAATTATTCACCACAAGCTGAACAAAGTTTCTCAGCGTCTACAGAGCCATCACAAGTTGTCTCTGAGCTACGAAGAAAGTTTGGTTGAGTTCGTACTAGGTAACTGTCGCCTTGCTGAAACGGGCGCGCGTAACATCGACGCGGTCATCAACCGTCAGTTACTGCCTCAGCTATCGACACAGCTATTGGTGCATGATAAGGATGATTCACACACGCAAATCACAGTTTCTGTCGATGAGCAAGGAACACTGACCTATGCGTTCAGCTAACCATAGCGAACTTAGCAACGCCCTACTTGCGATCAGCCAATCTTTGGCTGATCGCAGCCAGCTTACCCAAACATTGGATGCCGTGTTGACCGCTGCGAGACAAATGACCTTAGCAAAGCACGGCATCATTTATGTTTTGGACCAGACAGGACAGGCGTTGATTCCAAGTACCGCTCACCACAACGATAAAACCGTCGTTTCCCACCCTTGGGAAGCATTACAGCTAGACTCAGCCAGTGAGAACGACCCATTTAACTTTGCGATTCGTAATGGTGAAGTGGTGTTGATTAACGAGTTATACAAATACAACGGCTACGACTGTGAAAGCATTTATCAAACAGAGCAGACATTGGGACTAAAAAGCGAGAACTTACTGGCTTGGCCTTTGATTGATAGCGAAAGCAAAACCATTGGGCTGTTAGTCTTACTCGATTTGAATGTCATTGACAACGAGGCAGCCTTGACTGAGTTTTGTCGAATGGCAGCGAGTAACATTCGTCAAGCCGTTTGGTTAGAGCAATATGGGCAAGTGATTAAAAATCTCAATGCCGACAATCAAGCCCTAGTGCGCGAGAACACTCAGCTCAAAAAACGTACTCAGAAAGCCTATCAAGGTCCTATTGCAGAGAGCGAAGAAATGCTCAATGTCTTGAATCGTCTTGATAAGGTGCTATCTCTTCCTGTCGACGTTCTGTTGCGTGGTGAAACGGGCGCAGGTAAAGAGGTGATCGCGAAATACATTCACGAAAACTCTAACCGTTCAGAACAGCCTTTGATCGTACAAAACTGTGCGGCAATTCCCGAACAGTTGTTAGAGTCTGAACTGTTTGGGCATAAGAAAGGTTCATTCACGGGCGCGGACAAAGACAAAGTCGGTTTGTTTGAAGCAGCCAACGGCGGCACGCTTTTCCTAGATGAAATTGGCGATATGCCAATGCTACTGCAAGCAAAATTGCTGCGTGTGCTACAGGAACGTAAAGTTCGCCCAATCGGCACTAGCAAAGAGATTGAAGTGGACGTTCGCGTTATCGCCGCAACCCACTGTAATCTTATGCAGCAAATCAAAGATGGCGGATTCCGTGCCGATTTGTTCTATCGTTTGAATGTGTTCCCTATTACATTACCACCATTGAGAGCTCGCAAGTCAGACATTATTCCCCTTGCCGAACATTTCGTGCAACACACCACCAACACGCTAGGTTTGCCGCAAGCACCAGGGTTAAGTGCCAACGTACGTAAACAGCTCCTTGCCTACCAATACCCAGGGAACGTGCGTGAGCTTAAGAACATCATTGAGCGCTCGGTGCTACTGTCCGATTTTGAAACTATTACTCACATCGAGTTTGGCGAACAAATCCCAGAAAGTGTGCCAAGTATCGACATGAAAGCAGCTTCATCTACCCCAGAGCAACCTACTTACGAGCAGCAAGCACAAGCGGATTTAGAAGACGTTTCAAAGAGCCTTAAAGACGTCGTTAGCCAATACGAGCGTACAGTGATCATCGATTGCTTAAATGCCTGCAATTGGCACACCAAGAAAGCCGCTGAGCAATTGGCGCTTCCAATGAGCACTCTCAACCATAAGATGAAGAAATACGATATTTCTGCAGCGGGTTGATGGGGGTTAAAAAGAAACTTCTAAATTCAGTATGAAGTCATAAGAAAAGAAAAACCGCCCGAAGGCGGTTTTTTTGTATGTTACTTTGCCTGTAAAAGAGCTATTTCCGGAGCATTGAGCGAAGACGCTTGTTTCGTTATCCAATTCTCAACATATCCTTTCTGCTCGTTCTGTACCCCTAGGTTTTTCCAGTGTAAGTGATTCGCCTCACTTGTCGCATTTTCCTTTTCAACCGTTTCTATCCATGGCTTACCCGTCATGAAGTCTTTCACCGCAGGAACTTGAAGCTCAAACTTCGGTAGTTCATAACCTTCACTTACATCCATTTGTTCAAATGAAGCCAGCTCAAGTTTGATAGGTTTTAGATCATTACCATCTAAAACATCACCAAAAGGTCTTAAACCATTAACTAGTTTGCCTGTAGGCGACACATAAGAGTACTCAAAGCGAATGATATAAAGGTACTTTTTCTCGCTTGAAGTTAATAAACGGGAGAAATTCGCGTCATTCTGATCAATAAATTGAACGGCGCTTTGCTCCAGACCTGTACGCTTAGTCGCGCCGCTATCGTCAAGCTCTAGATCAAAAACGGTTCTTGTTTCTATTCCATTATACCCAGTATTTGACTTCTCGGTAACAAGACGAGAATGAATGTTGACTACCCCGGCATAATACATCACGTCATTTTTAACTGGACCATCTTTGATCTGCAGTTTCACCCCACACTCAATGGCGTTGAGTAACATTGTATCGTAGTCGTCACTCGCACGTTCATCCCCCAACACCGCAAAACAAAGTGAAAACCTTTGCTCTTTCGACCAATCAAAATTTTGGTTTATCAGCTTATTTGCGTTGCCTTCACCCCAAGCAAGGTCACCGTCAATTTCAACACCAGGCAAAATAATAAGGTTGCCATCGATCACCTTCGGTGTACTGTCTCGAGATGATGCAGACTCACTCATGACAAACTCTTCGATCAAAAAGTCAGTGTCTGTGAGTTTCGTCTTTTCCAATGTTCGACCGTTAAAGTTTTTCGCTTCTTGTGCAGGGCTTTGACCATCGATACCAAAGTTAACTTCAGTAATATCTAGAGTGTAATTTTTATATGTACCCAAGCCCTCTAACTTACCCGCTAGCAAATCATGTCCTCCTAGTGAGAAGACATATCTCATCTGCTCAAAAGCACCGGTGTCTCGAACATATTCAAACACGCTTTGACCTGTAAAGAAGGCTTTCACCTCATCTATGACTTTAACATTTGGGCATAACGGCTTGATGCCATGGATTAAAAACTCACCAAATCCATATGTTGGCTCAAATTCAAGACCATGCAATTCCTTATCCTTAGCACCTTTACTATCAAAGTGTTTTTTAATCGCTCCATCAGGATCTTCGAATTGAGAGGCATCCATTTTGGTGAACAATACATCAAAGGTTGGCCCGTGAGAATCCAAGCCAACAACGGCTGCGCGATAAGCGACCTCCTGTAAAAACAGTGTTTTAGATGAGACATTGTCTTTTAAAACTACCTGTAGTTTCACGCGAGTTTGTGGGCGTAGCTTTCGTCCATTCTGCGCAAATGCCCACTCTACATATGGCGTCCATTTAGCACCGTCTTGAACCAGCAAGCGGCTGAACTCTATATCATCATGCCCAAGTTCTACTGTAGCTAAGTTGAAGTCGTGACAAAATGCCTTTAGGCCTTCTCGGATAGAAGCTCTTTCTTGCAAGGACTCATCTGATTTTCGGTCCAAGAATAGACGTGTTTGTACAGGGAATCCCGTATTAAATGCCCCCCCTATTTTTTCACCGTAACTCCATTGTAACGAGCTATTGGCATCTGATTTAGAGAACAAACCAGATTTTTTAAAGCGGTTTACCCAGTTCAGGGCCAGTGTATTACCATCATTGACTGGAATTTCCCAGTTATCACTCATGACATACAGCTGAATAAACTCGTCAACTCGATAATCCTCAATGAAATCATCAAAGTCCCCCGTCAGGCTCCACTTAGCGCGGAGAAGCGTTAGTAACTCAATCAAAGAATTCAAAGCATAGGAGCGCAACAAAAAGCGCTTCAACAACTCATCATGATTCGCCTGTTTTTTGAGAAAGTCAGCTAAGCCAACAGCATCAATGACCTGAGGTTGAAGATCTTGACTGATCCCCTTATACAGTGAGATAAGCTCTTTATTGATACAGCTGAGCGTTTTTAGCATACTTTTGTTATTGTACTGAGCTTTGATCTCCTTAAACGTCGCATCACCAAAAAGGTCGCCATAAAAATCAGTTGCAGCGCCCAAAAGATCTGCTCCCACTTTACCGGCAAAATAATAGGCAGCCACTGGTGCGGCAGGCGTCCAGATTGCGACGCTTGCCATTGCATCAACGGCAGCAATAATCAACTTATCTTGAGCTTCCTTTGCCGCAAGCTGATGCCCTTCCCAAATTTGATGCGCGCGATTTAATGCCATCGTTCCAGATCGGCTCGGTGGTAGGGAAACCGCAAAGTCAGGGATGATCAACCTAACCTCTACACGTCGGTTCACAGCGATATCCGCAGTATCTGATCTGTCGTTTACATCGGCATAACCGTCGATATCATCAATCAGTTGTGACTTACCCTTAAACTCAATCAACAACCTTGATTCTAGGTTCGCTCGTTCTTCTCTGCTTGTTTTGGCGAGGATGGCCTCTTTAACTACATCCGCACGCATTTTAGATATCTTTAAGTTATTTTCATGCGTTCCTATTGGCCCTGCATGGCCAATAATGGCGACTTGGTAATCAGAATTGTCAGATAAAAGTTGACGCAATCTATCGCAGACGATTTTATAGTCGATGTGTAGCGCTTGAACTTCGTTCTCAAACTCAGCAGAGTTAAACTTGAAGTTCATTCGAACAACGACCCCTTGACCATCAGCAAAGATCTGAGCATTCCCTTCTTTACCAAGTGCTTCCTGCACCGTTTCTGCCTTTTTTTGCCAATGTTCTGGATTATCAAAGCGACGAACAAACGTTAAAGAAGAAAGATAGTTTTCAGCGTATTTGCTTAAAGTTTCTTGCGCTTCTTTCGCATTTTTAATTTGTTCAGAGAACGCCGAATATTGGTCGAACGCTTCCTTGCCACTTGCGATAACTCCAATTGCTGGTAGCGCGCGATTTGTTCCGCTCAAAAAATCACTGCTTAAACGTCCAACGCCACGCATGATTTTTGACTCTGGGCCTGCCGTTTTAAAAGCACGTTTGATATAAGGAATATCGATGACATGCTTTCTAAACACTAACGCTTGTGCTTGTTTCAGCGTTAGCTCTTTACGCGCAAAAATCTTTGCAAGGCTGACGCTCTTTTTAACACCACTGGTTGCGGCAAGTGCCGAATGTAACGCGATACCACTCATCAGAAATGGAGGTAAGGCCCCCGATTCACTGTTTTCCCATAGCGCCTGCCCGATGGTTTTCGCCATTTCTGCAGGTGGACCATAAAGCTTGGCGCCCTCAATAGAGAGAAAGTCACTGCTCAACGATTCGTAGGTTTTGTTGATCGCAGCATGCAAAGATAACGGCGCGACACCCGGCTTTTGCGTAGTTTGATAGGTTAACCCCTTCGTCGCGTAGTCTGAATAAGATGGCAGCTGATTAGGAAATTGTTGGATGAGCGCTTCCTCTAAGGTGATCATGTCACCACACACGCACGCCATTTTGCCAATGCCCGCTGTATCGATAAACGTCAGTTTTTCATGCAGTTCATAAGTATATACATTCTGCTCCACATCAGTTTGAGGGTGTTTCATGAACTGCTTTGTGACATTGGCCTTCAGTACACTTTCGGGTAACACCTTACGTGTTTCATCGAATGCTAACCATTCATCTTCCCAAAATTGGATACGCAACAAATAAAAACCATCTTCAACTTGGCTTGGATCGAGGTTAAACAATGCACTTGGTAAAACTGTATTACCTTCCCTTTTTGTCACCCACAAAGGTTCTTTTACCGAGACCGTCGCTTCAGCGATAACTTCTTCAGTTGCATTTTCTATATCACCCGCTTTAATACTTTGAACTGGGCGAATCAACGAGACCTCTGCGCCACCATAAAGCTTGTCTGTGAACAGTACAGCACAGCTGTGCATCCTTGGCACAACAAAACCTTTCAGGGGTTTGTTTCTTTTTTTCTGACGCTGCAACCAATCGTTGTAGCGTTGTTGCTCTGCTGTGAGATCGCCACCAATATACGCAGGAGCAAGTTGACTAAGGGCAATTTCTGTAAGTTGGAACTGCACACCCGTTTGGTTTGTTTCGTTAGTCCCATCATCAATGTACTGAGCAAAATGCTTAATGTTTTCAGCAAGGCTTGCCAGATCTTTAGCGCCCCCCGTACTTTCTGGATCATTCTGCGACGCAATCATCTGCGCCAACAAACGTAATGGTGGAAAACTTAATTCATAGTTTTTCCCTTTGCTGAGGCCTTCCGGTCGGTTGCCCAACTTGAGCACTTCGTAATTGTCGACATCTCTCGGCACTGAACTTTCAGAATCGACTTTTTCTCCCGATAAAGGCTGCTTACCCCCTGTTTGCGGTGGCTCACCTAAACCTAACTCGACCAATTTTCCCTCTTTGGTGGTGCCCCACAGTGCGGGTTCGCCTCCCGACAAGGCATTGACAATCACCGGGGTCAAAGGAATGGGACGAATCTTACCCGCTAGCTCATTTACTTCGGTTAGATCTGGTTGGGTATGCCAGTCAGGGAATGCCCTACTTAACCCAACTTGCTTTCCTTCAAAAAAAGCACCAAACAGATAGACTTCATTATCAAATGTGAAAGCCATCAGTTCTCCTCCTTAAACCAATTACCTTGGTTTGCGGAGAGGTTATACACAATGGCAGGATCTATTGTGCGGCTGTAACCCAACGGAGACCAACTCCACGCTTGTTTTGTCTGGTTGTTCTGTACTGACATCAGCATCGCGTTATAATTCGTCAAAGAAAAACGATTTTTTAGACCGATGGCATATTGCATTGCCCCATCACGCTCAATCTGTTGACCATTTGCTAGATCAACAACAAACACATTGTGATAGTTGCGATTAGCCGCCCAAACGATGTCCCCTTCTGGACTGATCGCCGTATAATGCGCTTTTGCTTTATTAACAGGTAACTTTTTCCCCCATTGAACCAATTTTACAAGCTCATGAGTCTTTTCATCAATGATTCCAGCTCCAACATCTCCCACCTCATAAATCAACCCGCCTTTTATAAATCCTGTACCGAATATTTGTAAATCCGTTTTTTCCGCCTCACCTTTAGCAATATCCCACTTATACACCACACGCCCCACCTTACCCGTGCGGTAATAAACGTAGCTGCTATCTTCCGCCCACAGGAAACCCGGAATACCAGCTAAACGATGCGGCAAGTCAATTAATTTTTGCTCTTTTAAATCAAAAAGATGTATGTCAGGTCCGGAGTTCAGTGCAACGTAACGATTATTTGGTGAGCGACTGGTTTTGTATCGAGTGCTGGATGCCTTTCCAAGATAGGGTAAATCTGTCACCAAACGCAGGTCCGTACCATCGGTCTTCATACTCCAAACTTTTACACGCCCTTCGTACTCATCGTACATTGGGTCTGGTCCATATCCTTGATCGTCTGATAAGTTTGCCCAAGTAAACTGAACGCGTGGCAAATCGTAAGAACTCGCGTCGTTTAAATCTTCCCTTGGCCATTCTTTGGCACGATGGATAAAGTAACGAGGAAAGTCACGTTGTTGATAAGTCGCAGAGCCAGATTTACGGACCTTGCTCTGCTCCATGGTGTAGTAGTTATGTTCACCCACGTAAGTGCGGCCGTCATCTTTACAACCCGCTATCGATAAAGCAGTAAGTAACAGTAATAGTATTTTTTTCATGGTTTAACCTAGCAATTCTGAAATGGGTACATTTTCTTCTACAACAACAAGACGTTGGCTACCGGTGGAGAGGCTCGAATGAACACCTCGAACAATATCGACGTTCTTGACCTCTGCCGGCGGGAATGCAAAACGCAGCGTCATATAACCATCGTCGTCTTTCATCGCTGAACGAAAGTACGATTTGTGAATCCAATCGTGTTCTATGTTACGAAGCCCAAAGAAATCGTCCGGTTGATCTGTCAAAGGCTCGTGAAGGTAACGTATAGAAGGCAAAGCGCCTCTTGGAGCCAACTTAAGCCCCGCGATATTGCTTTCTTTATGTTCGTTGATGATTCCACTGCCAGTCCCTGTCGATGCGGTACCGGAAACTGGAATAATATTCTCACCCGCATTATCAAAGCTTTGGGATGAGGAGTATATTTGCAACTCTGAAAGAGACTTAGCAATTGAAGCAGGATCACTCTCTAGCTCAGACAGTTCCGTGTTTGTCAAAGCCAACTCGGAATAATGGATATAACATTCTTGTACTTCTCCCGCGACTTTATATGGCACCCAAATATGCGGTAGAGGAACACCTTGTGCAATACGCAAACCATCTTTGCCAGCTTTATAAGGGCTTAGCGCCGTTTTAACAGTGATAGGATCAATATCTAATTCTGGAAAAACAACATCTACTTCCTCATCTACAAGGCGGAATACCCTAGCACCTTGATCAAGGCTTAGATGTCCCGAATACACTTTCTGACCGGATTGATAAATCTCAAATGGTTCTTCGCCAATATAGTAGTCTGGTACAAGGTTTGCCCCATCAATGTTGACATGTCGTGTTTTCATCGAGGATTCAGGATCATTATTTCTGTAGTACTCTAAATCGACATCAGCAAAGTAGCCTTTTGTTGTAACTTCAACCTCTCGCCAAACTTTGTTATTCCAGATTACATAGAAATAACCTTCTGCAACCAACTCATGTCCATTTGTGCCCTCTAGCATAGGTAGCACAGGCACTAACACGTTATCCCACTCATCCATCTGAGTTTCTTTATCAACGGGTTGCAGGTCTTCGGCGAGTTTAAGCAGGATTGGCTGAGGCTGGTCAGTGCAAGGGATTTTGATATAGAGCGTTTTGCCCTCAGCTTCGAGATCTTTAAATGTCGCGAGGCTGCGGTGTTTGTTTTCTGTATCAGCCTTGCCTACAGTCACTTTTTCTTTTTGAGCTTCGGTTTTTCCCAACATCAAACATGCCGCGTTGCTAGACCACTGCCCTGCAAACTCGACAACGATTTTTTGATCTGGGCTTGGCTCAGAGGGGACATGCGTGTAACTACGAACTAAAGCAACATCGTCGGTAACCTGCTTGTATCCTGCTTTAAAAGCTTTGCTTTCATTCGAAGCAGGTACAGAGTCAACGAGTGATTTAAGTCTAGGGAAGCTTTGCAGCTGAGAGTCCGTCAATGGCGACCGACGTGCAACGGTAGATAATGACACCCAATTGCCTTTTCCCAATTCGATTCTTATAGCAGCTAGTAATGCGCTGGTTGTTTTTTTGGCAGAGATGGAAATCTTTTGCGCCAATTCTTTAGGGAGGTTTCTAAGGATGTCATCTGAATTTCGCAAACGCGAAAGCTGTCCTATACACTCGTCCGGTGTAAGAACATAAGATAGCTCGTTGGAGGATAGCTTCGAGCTAGGTATAAATTTGCAAACTAAATGCATTTGAATTCTCCACAACCAACATCGTAAATATGGCTGCGGTGACAATTAAGCTGATAAGGCTTACAAGTACGATTTGGTCTGCGTATCCTACTTACTTAGCCATTTATTTTCAACGAGATAGAAAAATCGCCCGAAATCAAAAACACCAAAAAAATGGTGATTTTTACTATTAAAACATGCGATTTGACCACAATAAAAGCCAGTAACATCACCCACTCTGTCAAAATGGTAAAATCTTACTATCTAAAAAAATTTAATTTATGGACTGAAGTTAACAAAAATCGTAGTAACGTGCGCTTCAGGTAAGCACGAGGAAATTCAGAAGTTTATGAGGTGCCCTCCTCAGCAACAAACAACAAATTGACTGTTACTGAGGAAGTTTAAATAAAAAGGTGAGCGCATTACGCACTCACAAAAGTAACTGCTCTGAAGCTTGCTAGGATTAAATTTGCTTCATCGCGAGTTAAAGAGGTGAGGTATTACCCATCGACCTCATGCAGAACACTATACTCAGAGTATAGAAACGAGCGTAAATATATAATATTTAAAAAGATTTTCAACGCGACACATTCACCACAGCACCTGCCGAGCGACCATCACAATCACGTCATACACACCTAAAAGCAACATTGGCCTAGTTATTATAGTTATTCAGCCTTGTATTAAGACGATTCATTAATTCGAGTAACTTATCAATAAAGGCAATTATTTTGATGAATATCACAAAAAGTCCCAAAGAAATAAAGCGAGCTAAACGCTCGCTTTATTTATGCCGCATTTTTTAAAGTTTTGTTCTCACTAAAATATCGGTTGTAAACAGCAACTAAGGAGGCTGTACTTGCGAAACGATCATAGTTAAATGTTGCTTGAGCCTCTTCGGCAGAGGTGGAAAGCTTGTTGGTACCATTTACATAAATCGTCACTACCCCCTCCTTCAGTCCTGAAAGGTCTAAATCAGTTGTCCATGAGTCTGAAAGCACGGTAGCCATGCCTGTGGCTTCTGCACCATCAGCGTCGACTGCTTTGATATCTATGAACTCACCATCTTCAAACCGTTCACTGCTGCCACTTACTGTCACGCTTTCCACTCCAGTAACATCGTTGATAACGTCTAGGTGTATTGTCGGTGTAATTGGCATGGAGTAAGCCGTGTTCTGACTACCGGTATTCCCTGATAAGTCTTGGTAGTCACGAACAAGCAACGTCACATTCAGCTCTGACGTGCTTGGTACCACCACATCACCAGTCCAAACACTTGGGTCCGCGGTTGCCACTAATGAAGTGATCGTCGTGCCACCTAACTCCGCCACAGCGGATTGCAGATCTTTATCGAATTCCAGCGTCACCGTCACGCTTTGGCCGATGGCTTGGTGCTCAGGCGTAAACGTCACGTTAGTCAGCGTTGGCAGAGACTGCGCCAGTGTAAAGCTCTGGCTTTCACTCACTTCAATGCCCGCTGAGTTCGTCCCCGTCACCATCACGGTGTAAGTGCCGTTGGTTTGGTGACTCATATCAATCGCGTCACTGGTCCAATTGCCACCGGCTTGTACCGTCGCACTGCTGCTTTTCAATACCGTCGCGCTGCCTTGGGCCTTTACTTCAAGACGCAGGGACTGACCGTCAAAACGTGTCGACGTGCCTTCGAATTGTAGCGTGGCGGCATGCGTTTCATCCACATTGCCCACTGGCGTGATGGCTAAGGTCGGCGTGATCGGCATGGAGTAAGCCGTGCTCTGGCTACCGGTGTTTCCTGATAAGTCTTGGTAGTCACGAACTAGTAACGCCACATTCAGCTCTGACGAGTCTGGTACCACTACATCACCAGTCCAAACACTTGGGTCCGCGGTTGCCACTAACGAGGTGATCGTCGTGCCACCTAACTCCGCTGAGGCGGATTGCAGATCTTTATCGAATTCTAGCGTTACCGTCACGCTTTGGCCGATGGCTTGGTGCTCAGGCGTAAACGTCACGTTAGTCAGCGTTGGCAGAGACTGCGCCAGTGTAAAGCTCTGGCTTTCACTCACTTCAATGCCCGCTGAGTTCGTCCCCGTCACCATCACAGTATAAGTGCCATTGGTTTGGTGACTCATATCCATTGCGTCACTGACCCAAGTGCCACCAGCTTGTACCGTTGCACTGCTGCTTTTTAGTACCGTCGCGCTGCCTTGGGCTTTCACTTCAAGACGCAGGGACTGGCCGTCAAAACGTGTCGACGTGCCTTCGAATTGTAGCGTGGCGGCAAGCGTTTCATCCACACTGCCCACCGGCGTGATGGCTAAGATCGGCGTGATCGGCATGGAGTAAGCCGTGCTCTGGCTACCGGTATTCCCTGATAAGTCTTGGTAGTCACGAACAAGCAACGCCACATTGAGCTCCGACGTACTTGGTACCACCACATCACCAGTCCAAACGCTTGGGTCCGCGGTTGCCACTAATGAGGTGATCGTCGTGCCACCTAACTCCGCCGCGGCGGACTGCAGATCTTTATCGAATTCCAGCGTTACCGTCACGCTTTGGCCGATGGCTTGGTGCTCAGGCGTAAACGTCACGTTAGTCAGCGTTGGCAGAGATTGCGCCAGTGTAAAGCTCTGACTTTCACTCACTTCAATGCCCGCTGAGTTCGTCCCCGTCACCATCACGATGTAAGTGCCATTGGTTTGATGACTCATATCAATCGCGTCACTGGTCCAAGTGCCACCGGCTTGTACCGTTGCGCTGCTGCTTTTCAATACCGTCGCGCCGCCTTGGGCTTTCACTTCAAGACGCAGGGACTGACCATCAAAACGTGTCGACGTACCTTCAAATTGTAGCGTGGCGGCATGCGCTTCATCCACATTACCCACTGGCGTAATAGCTAAGGTTGGTGTGATCGGCATGGAGTAAGCCGTGTTCTGGCTACCGGTATTCCCTGAGAAGTCTTGGTAGTCACGAACAAGCAACGTCACATTCAGCTCTGACGTGCTTGGTACCACCACATCACCAGTCCAAACACTTGGGTCCGCGGTTGCCACTAATGAAGTGATCGTCGTGCCACCTAACTCCGCCACAGCGGATTGCAGATCTTTATCGAATTCCAGCGTCACCGTCACGCTTTGGCCGATGGCTTGGTGCTCAGGCGTAAACGTCACGTTAGTCAGTGTTGGCAGAGATTGCGCCAGTGTAAAGCTCTGGCTTTCACTCACTTCAATACCCGCTGAGTTCGTCCCCGTCACCATCACGGTATAAGTGCCATTGGTTTGATGACTCATATCAATCGCGTCACTGGTCCAAGTGCCACCGGCTTGTACTGTCGCGCTGCTGCTTTTTAGTACCGTCGCGCTGCCTTGGGCTTTCACTTCAAGACGCAGGGACTGGCCATCAAAACGTGTCGACGTACCTTCGAATTGTAGCTTGGTGGCATGCGTTTCATCCACATTGCCCACTGGCGTAATAGCTAAGGTTGGCGTGATCGGCAATTCGTGAGCGGTGTTATCCTCACCTATGTTGCCAGTCAAATCTTTAAACTGACTAACAACCAAGTCGACACTTAACAGCGCGGTGCTCGGAACTTGTACATCACCAACCCAGACCTTTTTATCTACCGTTGCTGATAGAGAACTAATGCGATTGCCGCCAAGCGTAGCGGTCGCCTCTTGGAGCTCTTTATCAAACTCAAGCGAGACACTCACGCTTTGCCCCACGCTCTGATGCTCGGGGTTAAATGTCACATTGGTTAGTTTTGGTAAGGTTCCTTCAACCGCGATACTTAAACTGCTTCCCTTTCCAGGAATGGTGTTGGTACTTTGGTAGCTATCATCCTCTACCTGTATTGTTATGTTTTTATCTTGTTTTTCTGGGCTGACATAGTTAACCGTCCACGTAATATTATCTGAAGTCGACCAAGTATCTTGTTTTAACGTTCCTGTTGCACCGCTATCACTAGCGACAAGATGGACATCTGAGATATCAAAGTTCGTAACTTCTTCTGTAAAGTTAAACGCAAGCGTAATCTCTTCGCCTCCAAAAAGAGGGGCGCTTGAGGCGGTAGAGATACTTAGCCCGGGAACGGTTGCCGCTTCCACATGCGCATCAATAGAACTTTCACTCTTGTTATCCACCTTGTCTGTTGCTGCCACCGTGATCGTATGATCGCCTTTCGGTAACAAATAGCTGATGACATAAGGCCCCGCTTCGGTTGTCGGCTCAGTAATCGCTTGAGGAACCACTGTGCTACCACCACTCACCGCTTTTGACGTGACGAGATTTAAATTTTTATCTGTAATGTATGCACTAATTTCTAGTTGATACTTATCGTTTGTCGGCACCTTAGAGGTTTGATTAGCACTTAAGCCCGAAATACTTGGAGCGTCATAATCAACAATAGATTCGATAACCTTTCCATCATAACTTTTGCCTAGTAATTCAAAGCTTGTATTCTCTCTTCCAACTGAGTCCGTCACCGTCACCTTAAGGGTATATGACCCTTGGTTATCGACGGCAAAGTTCATCATTCCATTACCACTAGATGAGATAACATCACCTGAGTAACGCAAGGAATCACCGAGGCTTGGAATAAGCTCCACAGAATATTGTGAAGCTTTCACTCTTTCTCCTTCCACCGTAGATACCGTAAACGGCTGGCTTGCCTTGGTTAAAAACAGTTTCCCACCCTGCAAACTCGTAATTCCATCGAAATCAACTGTGACTTTAGGAACACTAATATCAATGACTTTTCTGATATCAGAATACAGTCCGACGCTATCTGTCGCTTTGATGTCTACTGTGATTGAACCACGCCCCTCTAACTGAGATTTCGGTAGTTCAAAGTACGTAGATGAACCATTCCCATCCTCTACTCTTTCTTCTTGATAACTCGGGTTTAAAACCGAGTAGTTTACTGTTGCCAGGCTGCTACCAGTGTCCGTTATGTCAAAACGAAAACGAACATTATCAGGATTTGTTGGCGATTCGGTTACGATAATCTCATCGCCAACACTTGGAGATGTGTTGTCAACTTTAATATCAACGGTCGCTTCACCGACTCTCGACCACACATCCGTTGCGGTAATCGTTGTCCTGATCGTTTTTCCATCCGCATCGCTAGGAAGTTCACTTGTAAATGTTGAACACTTGTAGGTTGGATCATCTGCACACACCTCTAATTGTGCAAACTTCTCCGGATTATCTTTATAGTTGTAGGATTCCGTTCCAAACCTGGCCATCACATTGTCTAGTCTAGAGTTTTCATACAGCTTAATTCTGAATTTGGCGACAAGCTGCTGACCATTAATGGTTGTGTTTCCAACCGGATCAGTAATTTCAACGACTACCGAACCTTTAGGTAATTCAAGCAGTAGATCGTGCTCTGGCGTCAAGTTTCCTGCTAAATCAGATAAGTTCTTGATTTTGTATTCTTGAGTTGTACTCAGGCCATCAATAATATCGGCATAGGATTCAGAATACGTACACTTGATATTTCCAACACCTTTGGCACAAGTCGTTGGTGTATAAGCTTTGTTGCCAAGATTACGAACCAACTTTGGATATTCATCTGAACTTTCGGTATTCACGCCTGATAAAGCATCATTGAAAGAGAGCTCAAATGTGAGCATCTTCTTCTTCAAAGCTTCATCAAACCAAACATCACTTCCTTTAAAACTGTATGAGTTACCATCTACGACTGTCGGTGCATCAATATCCACCATCGAGAAATTGAACTTGTTGATCGTTTCACGCCCATTTGTACCCAAGGTTTTAGTGATCAAAGTAACAGGTGCTTTGGTCATGTTTTGCCCAACATTGACACTACAACTGTAAGGTTCTTGCGATACGTTGATAACACCAGAAGTTGGTTGCTCATTAGTTGGTGGCGCATCTAGAGAGTTGTATTCTTCACGAACCCAACACTCTAACGTTTTGGCTTTGACCGCACTCAATGTAGTAAAGGTGACATCAAGAACACCATCAGATAAGTAATTTTGGAAGTCCAGCGGGCTTTCAACTGTTAGAACCACGCCTTCACGCTGTACGCTAAAGGTTTGGTTTACTTTTCCAACCTTTCGGTCTTTTTCATCAAGGTAACGAACTTTGTTATAAACTTTGATATCAAGTTCATAATTACCATCTTTGGCAATTTGTGTAGAAAGCAACGTTGCAGTCCAAGTGCCATCTGCGGTTTCTGAGAACGTAAAGTTAGTCCCGTTTTGCTCTCCAGAGAATCTATAAGTTGAGTCAATTCGATCAACGCCACTATCATCAACAATATCAAGCGTCAGTACGATATTTCCATCTTGATAGATGGTGTTGTTTGTAATTGGCGTTCCATCCGTGTAACTCATCGCCAGCGTCACCTGCGGGATTGAGTTGTACACTTTGACGGTAAAATCTTGCTCATCACTGGTTAAGGTTGTGTTGCCACGAACATCAGACCCTTTTAAACGAACCTTGTGTGTACCCGTACCTAAATCACCAAGGCTCACTTTGAGATCCTCATTGATTTTTGTACCGGGAGAGCCAGGTAATGGTTCCAGATCGCTAAACGTCCAATACTCTAGGCTTTCTCGATTTACGCCATTAATTGAAACATCACCGTTTGCATTTAGGTCTAGCGCCGTTAGGTCAAAGACATAGTTACCTAAGTAGTAGTCATTCGCATTGAAACCACTTAAGCCTAATGTTGGCCCATCACGATCAAGAATAACCTTGTGCGTGTTAGAACTAGACTCAAAACCATAAATATCGGTTGCTTTTACATACAATGACGTTGTTTTTTCATCTTCAGAAATGTCTATTTTATCTGTGTCACTCTTGATAAGAGACATGACAAACTCTTTAGATGAATCCGTTGGCACAATTGTCTTAATTGGCGAATCTTTACCACTTTGATACAGCGAGACTTGCTCAAGGTCTGAATCGTCTATTACGGATTTAAATCGCACGTTGAACTCACGCCCTATGACATAGTTCTCTTTGGACAATGTGTCTTCAACCCAAGGTGTATTTAGGATGATTTCAGGGCCTTTGTTATCGACTTGGAATGTGAATTTCCCTGTTGTACTGACATTGGCAGGGTAAGCGTTGTCCGTCGCAGTGACGTAAAACTCATTCCATTCATCGTAATCAAATGCTTTTGAAACCAGTTGGACTTTGACGTCAGGCTGTTCACCAACTAGGTATGGTACGTCACACGCCTCTGTTAGAGGGTCACAGCTTTCTAATGTCAGAGCCTGACCAGATCCGCGGCGCAAATCTATTTTTACGTTATTGCCAGAGCTTAACGTCCCCCAATCAATGACAGGTGCCCATTGGTTACTACCACCTAAACGGCTTTGAACCTGCTCACTTTTTACAATAGGGGCTTCAGAGTCGATACGAATATTGAATCTCGGAGCGGTGCTAGTTAACTCTGAAACGGAGTTACCTAAGTTGTCCTCTGCTGCTGCAACAACTAACCAATCTCCATCACCAGGATAAATCGTAGAGCCTTGATTTGAACATATCTCGCCCGTACATAGTTTGACTTTAAACGCGTCTTTCGAGTTACTTGCAAAGTTTTCTGGTGTGTATGTTACTTTTTCACCGGTTTGCTGGTAGAAAACAAGGCCCCTCGAGGCAAGCTTATCACCAACAATATCCTCAACCTTGAAGGTTAATTCATGAGTATTGTTCGCATTTAAATAAATACCGTTTTCTACAGGTTTACCATCGACATCATTGGGTGGAAGGTAACTGGCCTTAGGGAAATCGTTATCAATAAACACCGATTCTATAAACGGAGATTTACCATTATAACCATACGCATTGCCATGTGGGTCCATAGCACTGGTCTCCACGGCAAACTCTATAATATCTTTTAGTTCACTAGACTGGGAGTTAAGGGTGAAGAAGTACTCTTTTCGATAAGCATTGCTGCTGTCTGAGTTTTCTACGATGTTGATGTCCAGTGGTATTTCAATATTTGGCTCATTGGCTTGATACCACATCGTGCTAAACTTCGGGCCGTGAGCGTCGGTTCCTACAATACCAGAAGGATCGTCTAGGACAATTTTAGAAACAACCTCGCCAGCGATATAAAGCCTATTACCAACCATCGTCTCTCTACCGCTTTCAATGGTTAATTTTGGCTGCGGCGGCAAGGTATCGATACTGCTACCCTCTGTATCAAAAATGTTCTTACCATTTAAGTCAGGATTAGCCATCGAAATATCATCAGCATAGAGCTGCGCGATATTGGTCTCAATACCGTATTTGCTCGCCATGATTTCATAATACGATTGCGCCAGATCTTTTCGGTAAGTTTCAGCGCCAAACGTGTAAGAATCGAGCGTAACTTGACTTCCTCCGGCCCCTACACCATTTGCTTTTCCATCGTAGCTAAAATCATCGTAAATAGCAGATGCAAAATCTAATGAGTTATTTCTTGGCATTATCTCGGCAATACTATCAATTGCTTCAACAAGGAATCGGTGTAGATAGTCATTTGATGGCTTGTCTGGAATCGCTTTAGTCGTAAGCATTTCATTGGTTGCATAAGACACAACCGTTGGGTCAAACCCAAAGAATGAGTTGTTATTCGTACCTGATAACGCGTAGCGCACCTCATCAAGAATTTGAATCGCACGTTCTGAAGTTTTCTCTCCCGCTGTCACTTGATCCCACTGGAAATCAAACAAACCAGTCTGATATGTCGATAGTTCAGTAATATAGTAAGTTTGAGAACCTTTGAGCTTAAAATACACACCAATATTGGCCTTGTTTAAGTCAACCGTTACTTTCTTGGTCCCTGGATCTCTTTTCCATTGGTAATAGTATGGCTCACTGCCTTCGATACCAATTAAACGAACACGCATGAAATCATAATTCACTACGTCAGTTGTGGTTTCACAGCTCGCTACGTCAAGAGCCATGGACTGGTCACTTTCCAGTTGCTGGATAGTGGTACAACTTGCAAGTGAAGTGAATTCACCACTTGGGCTCAACCCTTCAAGTTGAGCTCGCGCACCAATAAATGGTGTCACCACTTTTATGGTTGGTAGGTCAAAGCTACTTCTAAAATATACTTCTCTTGGAGTGCTTTCGTTATCAGACTCATCGACGGTTTGAATGACTAACTTTTGACTACTGTTTTCTGATACCGATTTAAAGCTGTCACCCAAAATATCTCTTACAAAAGGAATGTAATAGATGACATCCTCTACTCGCCCATTGCTATCTAACAGCGTTTCGTGCGGAATTTTTGCGATGTAATCGTCATCGGATGCGGTTGTGTCAATAACTTGCTGAAGTGAGTAGTTGTTATCGTTGTTTTGGCTTACGTAGTACTTGACGACGAGCTTAAGCTTATTAGCGTTGGAGCCTAAAACCGTATCGGTGTTTACGTCTGAAACTTTCACACGAACATAAGGGATTTTATTCTCTTTCAATAAATTAGCGTTGAAGTTACTAAAATCTATCCCTTTTAATGAGTTCTGAATCCCTAAACTTGCGTACGCATAGTCAATCTTCAGGAAATCGCGGCTTGCTTGAACATTGTCTGGGGTGTACGTATCTTGAGAGTAGATACCATCGTAAGTGGTTCGTTCACCATCTAAACCCACATTTACGTACGTCATTGACGTACCTTCAGGATAGGTTATCGTCTGTGCTGGCGCTTGATCGTCACGACTTACTGCATGCTGCGCAGCGCCCGTATTCCCTTTGCTATCCTTCGCTCGAACCTCAAAGACCGTCGTAGATAGGAATTCATCAGTTGGGTAAGCCTTACTAAACTCACAAGCATTTCCAGACTCTACAGTGACAGGAGAACATGTGACGCCCTCATGTAAGCCATCTTTAAATGAAATACTGACCGAACTAATCTCTTGCGAGCTTTCTTTTACAACCCCTTTCAGAACGTATTCTTTAAGTTGGTTATTAATTGCACTCGCCGATGTAATATCGATAACAGGCGCATCGTTATCCCATTCAAAGTTGATATGAAGACCCGAATGGCTGCCTGGAATTAACTCATTACCCAGTACATCCGCTGTATATAAGACTAACCGTGCTGCTGTTACGTTTGAGAGCCCTGTGGCAGGGTTCATATCTACACTATCGATCTCTTTGGTATTAATGTTAACTTTAACGTTGGTCTCTCGAAGGCCAACTTCAAAATCATCAAATTCAACCGAACAGAATGTGCTTCCAAAATCTTGTATGTCGTTACATTGAAATTCACCAGACCAAGAGCCATTAATCTGATACTGAATAAAGGCGGATACGTCTTCTACACCGATATCATCAACAATTTTTAGGTCAACTTTATCGGTGCCTGCAAGTACATCACGGTCAATGCGTGTCACGATAGGCGCTGTGGTATCGATCTCCGTCCCATCTCGCGGTGGAATGACACCATCTGTACTGCCATATGTACCTAAGTCATTAAGCTTCTTACTAAAGTCGACATAGTCGGCAGCATCAGTACCAGAAATATTGATACTTGGGTCGTTTACCACGATCAAAACGTGCTGAGATAAGTCACGTGTGTAAACGTCGCTGTTTATCTTTTTCTGTCCAAAGCTGAGGGGAGTCACTGCTCCTGAAGTCTGACTCACTTCAAGACCATCAAGAACACCATCTGCAATAACATCCCGATATTGGATGTCAGCGAAATGCATTGAAGTGTAGACGTTATCGCTGTTGCCGTATTTTTTTATAAGATCGTAAGAGTAAGACGAGTATGCAGTTAATAAAGCGCCGTATTGATGCCCAGCACTAGCAAAACTGCTTTGCCCACCTTTGGTTATATCAATAGGTTTGGTCTCATTTACGTCAAAACCATACATGCTATTGATACTATCCAAAGCGGTTGAAAAGGCACTCTCATCTGTGGCCCCCTGAGAAATTTTGTACTTTGCCAAGCCTGCTGCCAAGTTCGACAGCGGAGTAAGCATTAACTTTTGCTCACTCCCCTCTTTAAAGTTCACAACACCTTCAAATTTAAGTGTCTTCGCATTACTCACAGATACCGTTTCATTTGTAAACGGATCGGTATAACTCCCCTCTTTTGCAACAACAAAAAGAGGCATTGACGACGATTCAAACTCTAGCAGATAGTTTCCGAAGGCATCAGACGTCGTGTTAGCCAACTTCCGACCTAAGTTTCCATTTTTGAACTCGAAAACCTCAATCTTGGCGCCATTGACTGGGGCGTCAAACACCATACCGGAAATGCTTCCTTTGCTTCTAGCTGGAGGTGTGTTGTCTCCTCCATCACCACCACCACATGCACTCAATAAAAGAGATGTAAGCGTAAGACCTAATGTTAATTTCAGCGTATTTTTAGCGAACATAGTAATTTGGCAAAATATATTTTCCCGAGATTATATTATTGAAAAATATTTTCTCAACGTGACATTAACACCAACAAAATAGGCATAAACACCAAGCCAACCGTCACTTTGACTGAATTATTAAAATTATTTTTACATCCTATAATCATTAACTTAGTTAAAACAGAGGAATTACTCATGCTTTAATGCTAGTTTTTATTTAAAATATTATACTCTACGCACAACTGTCAGTATTGATAAACCAACAAAACTAATGACTATTTTAATAATAAAAAGGAGTGTGCAAGCTCCTACCGTAGCCCTTATCACTACTGCGTTAATCATATTGATTAGCGTATCGCTTTCTCACTACTTCCTCACTCCTGTGGATAGGCTACCTACCATCAAGCCTTTAGAATTCGAAAGTGAGAATGTGCAGCCATCAATTAAAAAGAAGACTCGTAGGCAAAAAATCACTATCGGTGTTGTTGAATACTCTTTTGTCGCTTCATTATTAAAATCAGGAGTGAGTCAAAAAGAGATCAACTTGCTATTAGCACTTATCAAAAGCAAGTTTAATATTATTGACTCTATTAAAAGAGGTGATAACTTTATCTTAAGAACTAAATTAAATAGTAAAAATGAAACTTACATTAGTTCTTTTTACTATTTAGGCAGTAAAACTGATTTATTTATTATCAATGATGGTCACGGTAACGTATTTGATGAGCATGGTAACGTATTTGATGAGCATGGTGTGTCGATAAATAATCAGTTCATGTTTTCTTCACCCTTTGATAAAAACTACAGAGTGAGCTCTGACTATGACTTAAAGCGAACACATCCAGTGACCAATATAACGACTCCGCACTTAGGCACTGATTATGCCACACCTGTAGGTACACCGATTCGTAGTATTGCTGATGGCATCGTTTTAAAGTCCCGCTACAACCGTTTTGCGGGCAACTATATTAATATCCGCCACACAAATGGCTCTGTATCACGCTACCTACACTTATCTCAGCGCAACGTCCATGTTGGTGAGAAGATCAGCCGAGGACAAGTGATAGGGAAAACGGGTAACACAGGAAGAACAACAGGGCCGCATTTACATCTTGAACTGCACATCAATGGTGTTCCGGTTGATTACGAGCGATACATTCAAAGGCACCCAAACACTGACGTAAATATAGAAATGCTGATTGCAGCGAGAAAAGAAAAAGCAGAATTAACAGCGGAATGGCAACGGTATGAGCAGTCAAACAGGTAACAACATCCACTTCGATTCGCTCTTTCTTCATTTATCTGAAGCGAGTCCTCGCAACCCTCTGAACGCTTCGTAGTCTGTCGCCACTAACCAATTTCAGGATCAAAAAGAGCCGCTACATGCGGCTCTTAATAATTATAGTTTCCCGATATTCCATCGGTTTCCCCTTTACCAAACACGTTGTCCTCTTGTTCTTGAACGCAAGTGGTACGCGCCATTATCATATTCACATAAAAAATCAATAAAAGAATAAAATGATTACTCATTGTATTGGCTAGATATTTAATACAAAGAGGCCCAACAATGGCCTCTTTCTGACCTTTTAAATGGTGACGTTGTCACGACACTGAATGGTTTCTATCATATTCAGCGCTTGCCTTTCTCAGCCCTTCTAAATCGTCTGAACATAAAAATCTCTTCAGGCTGTCGATTTTCTTATCAGGCCAATCATATATCCTAAGAGCAAGCAGTTCGTCTATCGTCTCTCGAGAAAAGCGATATTTGACATGCTTAGCTGGTGAACCCGCAACCATACTGTAAGGCTCAACATCTTTCGTCACCACACTGTTTGCCGCAACGATTGCTCCTTCTCCGATAGTCACACCCGGCATTATCATGGATCGCATACCGAGCCAGGCGCCATCGCCGATATGAGTATCTCCTTTCCCGACGTACGCTTCTTCAATAAAGTCCATAAATGGGTACAAGGAGAACCAATCAGCTCTATGTGTACTGTTTCCCCCCATAACAATCACAACTTCCGCTGCAATACAGACAAAGTCACCTATATGTAACTTATCAATCTTCCATTTTGGTTCCCAATCTCGGCTGAACTCATCGCCTTGTAGATATCTTACAACAGACTCCTCAAAACCGGCGTCCCAACAATCACTGTAATAACTATGTTTACCTTTAATCGTTATATTTGGGTTCGTAAC
This sequence comes from Vibrio sp. Vb2960, assembly GCF_033337665.1. NCBI lineage: Bacteria > Pseudomonadati > Pseudomonadota > Gammaproteobacteria > Vibrionales > Vibrionaceae > Vibrio > Vibrio sp. Vb2960. Next base: position 55,509 of record NZ_JAWORD010000001.1, read on the forward strand.
AGCTTCATGTAGCAAAGTCACCTTAGACCAATGCTTAGTTTTCATGAATACTCCTATAAATACTATCGAATAAAACACTGCAGATAGTATGTATCTAAATAAGCTCTAATAATTACGTAGTGCCTATTACCACTAAAATTCACTTCACCACTGAGCTAATAATATGGTAAGCAGCCTCTACTCTTTCTGCATTAGGGTAGTTTTTATTCGCCAGAATCACTATGCCTATTTTTCCAGAGGGTACATACGCGACATATGCCCCAAAGCCACCTGTTGAGCCCGTTTTGTTATACCAAACGTCACGACCGAGAGTACCAGATACACTTGCTTGAACCGGTTTAGCTTTGAGAATTACATCGCTGGAGTTACCCTTCAATAATTGCGAAAGTGAAACGGGGTAATCATAACCCTCCCATCCTACGGCTTGTGTAAACGTGTCGGTATCAAAATACTTAGTATGAGTTCTCTCTAGCGCATTTTCTATATCAGTATTAAGTTGCGCTTGACCCATATTTGCTTCGATATATTGAAGCATATCTAAGCTTGTTGATTTAATACCATAGGCTTGTGCATCAAGAATACCTGGATTAACTCTAACGGGTTTTCCCTCAGAACTATAACCAAAAGCATAGTTGTTAAGCTTATCCTTTGGTACATCGACAAAGGTATTGGTCATACCGAGCTCAGGCAGGATGACGGTTTCCATCATTTCCGTATAGTCTGACTTCATACTCAAGGCACCGATGTAGCCAAATAGACCAATACTAGGGTTTGAGTACTTCCTCTTAGTACCGGCTTCGTACTCCGGTTTCCACGTTTTGTAGTACTGCATCATTTCAGCGTCGTTCGTTACTTCGCTAGGGAATTGCAATGGTAGACCACCTGCAGTGTAGGTGGCGACATTAACTAGCTTGGTATTACCCAGAGCACTATTCTCTAATTCTGGAATATAATCTTTGACCTTGTCATCCATGTCTAGCTTACCTTTTTCTTGGGCGTACCCAGTCAAAGTAGCAGCAAAAGTTTTACTGATAGAGCCGAGTTCAAAAATTGTGTCGTTGGTGACTAAACTCCCCTTACTTACGTCAGCCAAACCGTAATTATAAAAATAACGTTTACCATCAATCGTTACTGCAACAGCCAACCCCGGAATGTCGTATTCGTTGATTAATCCTTTAGCGCATTCATCAACTACGCTCTTTAATTGACTGCTAACCGTTAACTCCGTTTTCGCAAACGTGACGAAAGAAGTGAGCGATAAAATGGCCAGCAAGGCATTGTTTAACTTCATTGAACCCTCAATTTTTTAATTTTAACTTATAATTAATTTCTAGTTTATTCCAAGGCTTTTAACTTTTTATATAAAAGTAATCCTGACTTGAAGAACTCCAATCGTTAACCCTCGATGAATAACACTGTGTCTTCAAATTTTTAGTGCGATATAAACAGGTCTAAACCTGATCACCGTTGATAGGTAGGCCGGTTAGATACGAATGTAAGTAACATCCGTTTCCAAAATGGGGAAATAGTGTACTCAATTACGCTTTCTCCATATCACGATAACGGTATACTAGGTAGATATACTTGGTATATACAGATCCACATCCTCACAACGCTTTAGAACCACTTTTCAACGTCTACAGAGAAAACGATGCCATTTTCACTACACTTCGAAACTGGAAAAGTCACCAGCCAACAACTTTACTCCGAGATATACCAAGGGATATTAGAAGGCAGATTACGATCAAATGAGAGATTACCATCAACTCGCATGCTGTCGAAAAAGTTAGGCATAGCAAGAAACACTGTCATTTCGGTGTATGAGCGACTTCAGTTCGAGGGGTGGATAGTAAAAAAGGCAGGGTCTGGCACGTACGTAAGTAATGCTCTAGAACAAACGGTGAATCAAGATAAGAGACCAATAAAACACTACCAACTAGGGGTGTTTGGCACTAACGCATCGAAGAAGCCAGAGATCATCGCACCAAAGAATCTAGACTATGACTTCACTTTAGGCGTTCCTGATCATCAGAGAATAGCAAAGCATATTTGGCGACACTCAAGACTGAGTAGGCTCAATGCATTAACTCCAGAGTTTGCACATGGCGGTGATTTACAAGGGTTAGCTTGTTTACGAGAGTCTATCTGCGAGTATGTGAGACACTCGAGAGGCGTAATCTGTGACCCTGAAGACATCATCATTACTCAAGGGTGCCAGCAGGCAATAATGACGACTCTCCTTACATTACTCTCTCCCGGGGATCTCGTGTCGACGGAAGATCCAGGATATCCTGTTTTTCGAAATCAAGCTCGATTACTTGGCGCGCAAATAGGCTCCGTGCCGATGGACGACCAAGGTGTTGTCGTTGAATCAATCCCTTCTAATGCCAAAATTATTTATACAACGCCTAGTCATCAGTTCCCTTTAGGCTTTAGCTACTCAGCTGACAGGAAGTTAGAACTGCTGAGATGGGCAGAAGTTAATAACGCAATCATTATCGAAGATGATTATGATTCGGAATATCACTATCTCAATACCAGTAAGAAAGCTCTCAAGTCACAAGACAAAAATGACTGCGTCGTTATGATAGGCAGTTTCTCTAAAATACTATTTCCCGGCATACGCATTGGCTATATGATTCCGCCAAAGTCTTTAATAGAGCCAATTTCAAATATGTTATGGCACTTGGGAAGAAGTACATCTGTAGTGTCTCAAATCCTACTTGACGAATTCATGCGTGACGGTCATTTCTCTCACCATTTACTCAATATGAATAAAATCTACAGCGAAAGGTATAATAAGCTAACTCAATTAATTGACAACATAGATTGCTTACAACGTATTCCAAGCCAAGGTGGATTGCATATAGCAGCTGAAGTATCGGGATGCGCGACACAAATGATGAATAAATTTGCTTCATCAAATGTAGCGGTTTACCCATCATCGCATTTTTCTATCAACAATCATTCTAATGCCCTCTTATTTGGATTTGGCATTATTCCTACCCAAAAAATAGAAAAAGCATTTGATATTATTCAATCAATATTGGATTAAAACAGATATAAAATTATCGTTTTGCTCGGTATCAATTTATCGTCGCAGTTATCAGCATCAGGGCGACAGCCAGCGTGGAACGCTTTTCAACCCAATAAGGGTTCAATACGAACTGTGTCGCTCTGACACGCTTGGTTTGGCTTCAGCCCCAACACTATATTTCTTCGACTGTAAACGTACTAGGTTCAAAGTAAAGCGACGTATCACGCTGACATTTGCAGCACTACCAACAACCCTATTGCGTAAATCATCTTCTTTTAAGTTAAGTTCACATCGAGCATTCAATGAACCTTATTTTTCTAATATCGAACCGTAAGTTCTGTTTAACACTCTATCAAAACACTATCTTTCGCTAGATGTTAAAGAAGAAAAGACTTCAAGGTAATTAAGGATTTGTTATAGACTATTGACCTACATAATAAAGAGCACAATCACGACATTAATCTCCAGTGATTTACCATACCGCTTCATGAGCAATTGGGATATAAATTATCGAAAAATACCAAACCATAAGTTAATACGCTGCTAACGGCTCAAAAAAATAACGAAGTTGTAGCGCAATTATATCAACATCATTTTCATGTAAAAAATAACGAGCGCCTTGGACACCGATCTCCCAATTATCTGAGAGGTTGTAGCCAACTTCTGCACCAATATATCCATCAAAACCATCCACTTCCGTCGTTATCTTGCTGCCTTGATACGTACTTTCAATATCGGTTTCCCAGAACAAGCCCCCCAAACTCAGTTTTGCGGACCATGAATTGTATTGCCAGAACTTATAACCGATGTCGAAGCCCATGCCCTTAACAAGGAGTGGTGCTATCGATGCGACATTGGCGTGATAGTCTTCTGGTGAAGTAGTAGCACTACGCAATGTAGCACTACCTTCACCCATATCAATATAACGAATAGTTCCAGACCATTGCTCAGAAAAAGTATATCCAAACCCGACAGAGCGATAGAGCCCGGTGTTGTCAGTAGAGATTACGTTATCACCTTTAACAGCATCACGCTCATCTGCATGGCTTGACCCCATTTGAACATCAACATACCAACCCGCTTGACTACTAAAACTAAACACAGCAATTAGTGCTAAAGCACTGTTTCTTCCATAACGTTGCATGGCTCCTAACAAAATCAAAAGCATCAACACCATGCCACCCAATGATCCTGCTGAAGTATTTTCAACCTTTACATCTCTTACCAACTTAACGGTCACTATAACTTTCCCCGCGTCTTGCAGGCCTTGGCTATCCTGAATGATATATGTCAACACATCATTGCCTTCAAACCCTGAGGTAGGGGTATAGGTCACGCTCTGATCTGCATTCATGACCGCCTGCCCATACTGCGCTTGGACTGAAACCAACTTCAATGTGTCGTTATCCGGATCGGTATCGTTAGCAAGGACATAAACCGTGACAGGGGTACGATCATCGGTGGTAATATTATCGTCCACCGCATTCGGATTCTGACTGTTTACCACATTTACCGTCACCTTCGCCGATCCCGTTCCACCATTACCATCCGTTACGCTATAAGTGATCAAAGCCTCCCCGTAGTACTGTGGTTGAGTGACATAACTTAGTTTGTTATCAACCACACTAACACTACCAATATCTACAGAAGCGCGACTTACCTTCAGCCCATCACCATCAGCATCAGCATCATTGCTCAATACATCGATCGTCACCGTACCATTGAGACTAACAAACGCATTGTCGTCAATCGCTTGAGGGAGTGTATTATTGCTTACACGAGCGGCAACGACGCCAGGGTCAACGACACTGCCATTAGCCAATCCGTCATCATCGTTCGGACCACCGTCTTCAATGGTAAGTTGTACACACCAGTCACCTTCAGTCAGACCCTGTGACCATGAACTGTGCCCTGGTGGCGGACAATAACCAGCCTCGCCAGCACTAGAAGAAACCGTGTTTTGAGCATCCTCAATAAAGTCTATCCACCCCTGTTCAGCGTTATACTTTCGGTACACTGCATTTGCTGGAACAGGTAAACGCTGAGGCAAAACTAATTGATAGCTTTGGCCGGGCAGCGGCAAATTAGTTACTACAAAATCAAAGATTCCCCCTATGCTCTTCATGTTGATATCTTTAGGAAGCTCCTCATCCAGCAATAAAGCTCCTCCTGTTGCGTTAGTCAGAATGGTTATTCCTTTGCGTAAACAGACACCTGGCTGCCCCTCAATGAGGAAGCGATCTTTTTCTGACACAACCTGTTGAATTACGTTACAGTCAGAAATTGCATCAAGATAATCAGGGATACCATCACCATCACTATCATTATGACCTTCTTGATCATCCGGGATTAAGTCGCCATCACTGTCTTCACTCCCGAGCTCCGCCAATGTTTGTACCACTTCTAAATAGACATTCCGTGTCACTGATAATGGTGGAGTGCCATTGTCAGTAACTGTCAATTGCAAATTGTAAATCGCTGAACTCAGTAATTGCGGAGAGAAAGTCAATGTTTCGCTGTACATCTGCCCCGCAATCGCTTGGTTAAGTACATCGCTATCACTACTCCATCTGAAACTGTGTATATCGGACATATTGGCATCACTAACACTGCTCGTGATTGTGACCGGTTCAACACCATTTTCAATTTGGCTCCGCTGCTCCCCCGCCTGAGATACACTTACCGTGACCTTCGGAGCCACATTCTCTTCAAAGATTGTCAAGGTGTAACGACGCTTACTACCTAGATTAAGGGTGCTGTCCAGATCAATCACTAAGGTTTCAACGCCCTCATTTTGTCCATCATTAAGTAGTTCGAACGAAAGTTTGCCTTCGGTACCACTAGGTATCACCACTTCACCAGAGGTGAGCGTGTGGTCATCACTGTCCGTGCTTCCTGAAACCGTATAAGGTATGATTACTGGGTAGCTCGGCGAAGGACCGTTAAGGTGTATCGATACGCTATGATTGGTGCCTTCCGTGGTTTGCGCATCTTTGGAGATACTTATCAGTGGATACACTGTTACCGTTTGACTAGCTTCAGCGACGTTTCCATCAGAGTCTTGAGTGCGCCAATAGACCGTATTAGTTCCAGGTCGGAAAAAGGTCGTGCTGTCGACCAATGAAACAGGTAATAGCTTGCCTGTACTATCTCGTGCCACAGCAGAGCCTAATGCAACTTTAGTAAAGAGCGAAGTTGCGTTCACTTCGATATCTGAAGGTGCGGCTATTGTTGGTGCGTCCAATTTCGCACTTTTAATTGTCACGATTGCTTTCGCGGTGGCCTTTCCACCGTTACCATCTTTCACACTGTATTGCACTGCCACTGTACCAATTGAGGTCGTTACCAATTGGATTTGACTGCCCACAATCGTTGCCGTTCCAGATGTAGGTTTAACCCATTCCAGTTGTAATGTATCTAGATCAACATCGCTGTCGTTGCTGAGTACATCCAATAAGTAGCTACCATCGTTACTCTCGGTAAAGACATAGGTATCATTAACCGCCACTGGCTCATCATTAACGTTGATTACCGTGATGCTAAACGCTGCTAAAGATGTGCTTAGCTCACCGTCTGAGACACTAATAACAATATTATTGGTGCTGCCAACATGCTCATTTTCCGGCGTACCACTTAGCAACCCAGTTGCTCTATCAAAGGTTGCCCATGATGGTTTATTGCGGATTGAAAAGCTCAAGCTACTACTATCAACATCCGATGCCTGCAGCGCAAAGCGGTACGTACTGCCTTCGTTGACGGTAAGAGCAGGAGTGCCACTGATCACTGGCGCGTCATTGACATTGTTAACCACAATACTGAATCTATTGAGCATTGTGGTCGTGAGACCATCAGAAACCGAGATAACAATGCCCTGATATTTGCCAACATCACCATTATCTGGTGTACCACTAAGCGTGCCTGTTGATGCATCAAAGCTAGCCCAAGATGGCTTGTTCACGATACTGAAGGTGAAGGCTTGGCTGTCAACATCTGACACTTGTGGCGTGAACAGATAGGTGCTGTCTTCATTCACTTGTGTTGCTGGTGAACCAGAGATAACGGGTGCATCGTTAACGTTAGTCACAGTAATCGAAAAAGCTGACAATGAGGAAGAAATAGTGCCATCGGATACGCTAATCACGATACCTGGATAAGTCCCCACATAACGGTTACTTGGCGTGCCAGAAAGCGCTCCTGTTGTCTTGTCAAATGTAGCCCAAGGTGGCTTGTTAGCTATCAAGTAGGTCAGAGTATCCGCTGGGTCATTGTCCAATGCCGCGGGCACAAACTGATACACACTATCTTCATCAACTTGCGCCGATGGGGTACCCGTAATCACTGGCGCGTCATTAACGTTATTCACCGTGATGGTCACTAACGCCACTCCAGAGGTAAGTTCTCCGTCACTTACGCTGTAAGTGAAACTGTCCTGACCAAAGAAGTTACTGTTACCCGTATAAACCGCGTGATTGCCTGTGACGGTAACATTACCGTTGACTGGCGATTTTACAATTTGATAGCTCAAAGATGAGCCTTCTGCATCGTTACCATTTAAAGTAATGGTCAGCGGTATTTCTTCCTCTCCCGTAGCACTGATATCGGTCGCGGTTGGTGTATCGTTGACTGCATTAACCGTCAAATCGACACGAACCTCTGTCGAGTCGAGATCACCGTCGTTGACCTTGAACAAGAAGAAGTCGGAGCCATTGAAGTCCGCTTCTGGTGTATAGCGCCAACTATTATTGGTCAACTGCTCTAGCACGCCATGACTGACTTGCTCAGTGATAAGATACTGCAGAGTGTCATCATCGTTATCAATATCTGAACCAACCAGCGTGATCACCAAACTATTGTCTTCATCAAGCGTTTGTGACTGTGCTTGCGCCATTGGTGCGTCGTTGACTGGTGTTACTGTCATGGTCACTGTTGCGGCGTTAGATACAGCACCTGCTAAGTCTGCCACCGTATAGGTGAAGCTATCTTCACCGAAGTAGTTCTCATTGGGGTTGTAAACAATCGCTCCTGACGCCGTCACGTTCACACTGCCATGTGCTGGCGTATCGACGACTGTGACACTAGTGAGTTCAAAACTGTCTCCAACATCGGCATCACTATCATTGCCTAATACATTGACCTCGAAGGAGCCTCCCTCTAGTAGTTGTGCACTGTTATCAACAGCAACGGGGGCATCATTCACTGGCGTAATATTGAGCGTGACGGTTGCAGGCACTGAGACTGCTTGACCACTATCGGTTAGCATGTAGGTAAAGCTATGTTGACCATTAACGTTCGCTGTTGGCACAACCTTTAAGGTCCCATCGACATTGACACTGACCGTGGCAAAACTGTATACCCCCTCTCCTTGACCAAGATCTTGCAGGGTAATACTACTCGGGGTGAATGACCCATCTTCAATATCACTGTCGTTACTTAAAATATCGAGTGTCGATGTGATATCTTCATCAAAAGTAAAACTGTCTTCCTCCGCTACTGGTGAGTCATTGACGGAACCGATATTGACGCTGACCGTGGCCGCAAGAGAAACGCCGCCTTCACTGTCTGCGATCGTGTAAGTAAAGCTATCGCTACCATTTTCATTCGGATTCGGCGTATATACAAAAGTGCCTACAGTTTGATCAATGGCTACTTGTCCTTTTTGAGGCAAACTAACTAACGATAAATCACCCGTTGGGATGCCATCTTCAACATCCTCCGCTTGACTACGCGCGCTGACTGCTGCGCTTGCGGTATCTTCGTCGGTGTTGATGGTCAGCGCTTTAGCGACTGGCGCATCATTTATAGCCATGATAGTGACGGTCACTGTCGCCTCTTGCGACTCCTGCAGCAGGGCATCTTTCACGGTATAGGTAAAGCTATCTGTGCCTGTCTCATTATTATTTGGCGTATAGGTAACAACGCCGTTGCTGATCGACACCTGACCTTTAATTGGTTGCGTTTTAATCGTTGTAGAAGAAGCGACCATGTCATCATTAACATCGGAATCGTTGGCTAACAGATTAAATTGTTTCGCCGTATCTTCCTCAGTCGAGAAGCTATCATCAACTACCGTTGGCGCGACATCGTAGCGTTTGGTCACAGTATCCGTCACTGCATCAGATGCGTTGCCTGCGGCATCGGTTACCACCACGCTTACTGTCAACGTCCCCTCTTGCAAAATAGTGACGTCAATGCCCGTTACTTGCATGGTCTCCGAAGAAATTGTTTGACTAGCGCCGTCAATGGTCGTGGTACCGTCGGTCACGCTATAAGTGAACATCGCGTTCACTTCAGCTGCTGCGAAGGTAAAGCTCATCGCCTGTTCGTTGGTTTTGTTAATGCTCTCCTGATCAATGCTGATGCTATGTCCAGTCGGGATCCCCGTATCCACTGAGATCAACAACTGAGTCGCTGCTGTATTGAGGTTGCCAGCTGCGTCGCTAAATTTCTCGGCTGCAACATCAATAGTTGCATCCTCAGTGCTTTCTTCTGCAGGTGTAAAGGTAGCCGTGTAACTGGCGCTACTGCCCGCAAAGTTAGAAAGAGTTCCTCCAGCCACGGTCACATCGGCTTCGGAAAAATCAGTTGCGGCTTCACTCAAGGTAAACGTGAGTGTTGCCGTTTCACCCGCTTTCAACGCAGCGCTGGAGCTAGTGATACTAACGGTTGGAAGCACAGTATCGACGCTGATGGAAAGTGGTGTAGCTGCACTATTGGTGTTACCAGAGGCATCGGTAAATGTGCCTGTGGCAACTTCAATAGTACCGCTCGTCGCACTCTCTTCCGTTGGTGTAAAGGTCGCAGTGTAGCTGCTACCACTGCCAGCAAAACCAGACAAAGTACCGCCACTAACCGTGATATCCGCCTCGGTAAAATCGCTCGACGCTTCACTTAAGGTAAAGGTAATGGTCGCCGTTTCGTCCGCTTTCAGCGCCAATTTATCACTGGAGATAGTCACACTCGGCACTAAACTATCAACGGTTATAGACAGTTGAGGCGCAGCAGTGTTGCTATTCCCGGCAGCATCGGTAAAGAAATCTGCCGCCACGTTAATCGTCGCTGTACTTGTACTGTCTCTATCCGGCGTAAAGGTGGCCGTGTAATTGTCACCGCTGCCCGCAAAGTTAGACAAACTGCCGCCAGTGACGGTGACATCTGACTCAGTAAAGTCACTTGAGGACTCACTTAAGGTGAACGTGATACTCGCCGTTTCGCCAGAGATCAAATCAAGGTCTGAGCTGCTCAAAGAAACAGTTGGCCTCACGTTATCTAACGTAATTGTTGTGCTATCTATACTGGAGGTGTTGCCCGCCGCATCGCTCTGGCTCGCCGCGACCGTCAGGGTGCCGTTGTTAAACGCACTTACATCAAACTCACTGCCAATAGTCGTCCAAGCCCCGGTATTGTCGGCCGTCACCGTACGACTGACTGAGTTGTTATTGTCCGTGATGGTCACGGTCACACTATTGCCAGCCTCCGCGCCGGAGCCAGCAATCAGCACATCATTGTCTTCTGCCGCATTGACGATACCGTCGATTGCAATCGGCGTGGAAATGGTAACAGCGGATGGCGCTGCGTTATCTAGGGTTACGCTCTGGGTGGCTACGGTGGAGATATTACCTGCTATATCAGCTTGGGTTGCAGACACAGTCAGGGTGCCATTGCTCAAGCCACTGATATCCAGCTCGCTGCCGCTCAACGTCCAGTTGCCTGAGTTGTCGGTCGTCACTGTACGACTGACAGAGCTGTTGTTATCCGTGATAGTCACGGTCACGCTGTTGCCTGCTTCCGCGCCGGAGCCAGCAATCAACACATCGTTATCTTCCACTGCATTAACAATACCATCGGTTTCAATCGGTGTAGTGATGGTCACAGCTGATGGTGCGGCGTTATCTAAGGTAATGCTCTGGGTGGTCACTCTGGAGGTATTACCCGCCGTATCCGATTGCGTCACAGCAACTATGAGTGTGCCGTTGTTCAGGCCACTGACATCAAGCTCACTGCCGCTCAACGTCCAGCTGCCTGAATTGTCGGCCGTCACCGTACGGCTGACAGAGCTGTTATTGTCCGTGATAGTCACGGTCACGCTATTGCCTGCTTCCGCACTGAAGCCAGCGATCAGTACGTCGTTGTCTTCTGCCGCATTGACGACCCCATCAGTTTCAATCGGCGTATTGATGATTACAGCAGATGGGTCTGCATTGTCCAGAGTAATACTCTGGGTGGCTGCGGTAGAAGTATTACCTGCTATATCTGCTTGGGTTGCAGACACAGTCAGGGTGCCGTTGTTAAACGCACTTACATCAAGCTCACTGCCGCTCAACGTCCAGTTGCCTGAGTTATCGGCCGTCACCGTACGACTGACAGAACTGTTATTGTCCGTGATAGTCACGGTCACGCTGTTGCCTACTTCCGCGCCGGAGCCAGCAATCAGTACGTCGTTGTCTTCTGCCGCATTGACAATACCATCGGTTTCAATCGGCGTGGTGATGGTCACTGCTGATGGGGCTGCATTGTCTAGGGTAACACTCTGGCTAGCTGCGGTGGAGATATTACCTGCTATATCTGCTTGGGTTGCAGACACCGTCAGGGTGCCATTGTTCAGGCCACTGACATCCAGCTCGCTGCCGCTCAGCGTCCAGTTGCCTGAGTTGTCGGCCGTCACCGTACGACTGACAGAGCTGTTATTGTCTGTGATAGTCACGGTCACGCTGTTGCCTGCTTCCGCGCCGGAGCCAGCGATCAACACATCGTTGTCTTCTGCAGCGTTGACGATACTGTCAGCCTCAATCGGCGTGGTAATGCTCACTACGGATGGTGCTATTGTATCAATGGTGACACTTAACGCGTTGGATGCCGAGCTAACATTATCATCGCTATCAGACGCTTTAGCACTTATTGCATGTGTAATACCAGACGCCAACTCATTGGTTGTTATCTGCCAGTTTCCTCCAGTAGCAGTGCCTGTGCCAATAACCGTTGCACCTCCACCGACTTGATCACTGTATAAAGTAACGATCGATCCACTCTCAGAAGTCCCACTAAACGTTGGTGTAGTGTCACTGGTAATATTATCAGTATTTAATGGCCCGGTATCCGAACTAGCATCTAAATCGGGTGTAGATGGCGCATTTGGCGTGGTATCGACTGTCGTAAAGTTAAATGTGGCATCATCGCTGATCCCAGCGAAGCTATTATTTGCGCTGTCAGCCACGGCACTGGATTCAATATGAATGGCGTAGGTCCGGTTCCCTGCCAGATCACTGGTTGGGTTTAAGTAAACTTTATTGTTGGTAACACTGATGCGACCAGCGCCTGGTGATGTTGTTGTGCCATCGCTTTCGGTGGCAACATTAAATACTTCAAAGTCGCGACTGTCGGTAACATTACGAATGGTAATATTGCCGCTCTTCAGCTCAATATTTTCATCGAAGGCAATCTCGATGTTGTTGCTAACAGAAACATTGGTTGCATCATCAGTGGGAGTTGAGCTCGCACTGACAAAAGTAGGCGCGGTAGAGTCTGAAACCGCAGCGTCATCAATCTTGATACTTCTGATAAGATAACGAGAGTCAGCACCCGGACTTCGGGTAAACGCCATAGTCACTGTATCAACGTCCTGCCATGCCGAATCATTAAAATCTGTACCACGGGTCAGGGTAAACAAGTCCTGTAACCCTGAGTTTGCTTCACCACCTTTTGGCAAGGTGACAGTTTCGGTCACTGTTTGAATATCATTAGAGAAGCCAGTTAACACAAGTTGATACGTTTTATCTGAGTCTCGGGCCGACCCCTGCATATAGGTAATTTCGTCGAAACTGAAGTTAGTACTTGATTTCTCAAAAAAGCGGAAGCCACGATTGTTGAACTCATTAATCATGGTATTTGAGTAAAGAACACCAGCTACAAATCCGAGGTCATTTAGGCCAGTAAACGGAGTGCCATCCGAGCTAGTGCCCGCATCTAATACCATAGATACAGTACCTGCATTGGTAAGAGTGACTGAGGGCATACCCCCTGTGACGCCGGTCTCCACCTCACTAAAATTGGAACCTGAACCATTAGAGTAGTTAATCGTTTGCTGTGCAGCCCAGGCTCCACCGGAAAAAAACGCTGAGAACACCCATGCTGTTGTAATTGCGATCGCAACCTGACGATGTAATCTCATTTTCCTCTCCTGAAGATGACGGCCTTATCAACATGGCCGGGTTATCATAATCAACTTAAATATTTAATTTTTTTATAGGAAAGGATTAGCTAAAGATTCAGCCAATTCTTTCTTGGTTGATTAGCTGTGCGGTGGGTATACTCCCGCAGTGGCAATTAACCAATTAATCGGCAATACCGGGCTCAGAATATTAAGTGGCATTGAACCGCCTGTTTCAGTCACAGTTACAGTACCTCCGCCCGAGCCACTACCAGACACACTTAAGCCTTCGATCTCGGTCAAATCTGGTTGCTGAAACGTCGGTTTATAGAACCCGGGGGTAGAGTTTTGCGCTATATACGAATTACTATCGGGTACCTGTGTATTTGCAGCATTGGTAGCAACCTGCATCCTGCCTGTTGCAGGTGCAGAAGTGCCAAGAGGGGTAAAAATTGCCGTATGTAAGTGTGCTGGCATTTGAGTTATATCAATAGTTACCAGTTCAGTACCCAATCTTTCTCCCTGATGATAATCCATCCCCCCAGGTCGTGTGCCTACACCAACTGGACTGCGGCCACGCAAATCAGGTAAACCAAAGGTAGTTCGGGCGTCACCTCCGTATAGAGTGCTAACTAGAGAGAAGAGCGCTGGATTATCTTCAATTGCCTGCATTTGCCCCGAGCACATTGCCCAATTTCTAATTGCAAAATTGCCACCAAATGCGGTTAGTGTCCCAAGATACGGTTCTGTAGCCATACTGTTCTTCCTTTCAACGTATACACTTAAGTTAAAACCAGCCCATAACGAAATTGGTGTGGTTGGTTAAAACTTTCCAATCTCGCATTACTAAATACCGTTACGGGCTTCATCACTGCCGCAAAGAGCCGTATTGAGATATTTATTTACTCACAAGCAGAAGCGTGCTGGAGCAATGACATCCCAGCATCTAGCCCAGCCATTTGCGCATAGCGATAACCCGAAAACACGCCTTGCGGTGTAGCAATAACATCTATTGATATGGCGCTATCTAACGTTTTCACTTGTAACCCATGTTGTGGGCTGATCTCGAGAATTCTCCCCGCCTCTACACCGACTAAAGAAGTCTCCATTGCGCTTGCTTGCAAAACATTGGCTACACCACTTGGCAAGCTCAACATCGCACCACCGAAGTCATGATTGCCTGCTCGCACTAAGTTGACGATTTCGCGACTCGTTTGCACGTTCCAACGAAGGTGCAGATCATGTTGGTTTACTGCTCGTGCCACTTCGTTGGGGTTTGATACTTGTTCACGCCAAACCAGCCCTTGCTTTTGTTGCGCGATGAGGAAGTCATACATCAGCTTAGCCGTCATTTGTGACGCTTTTTGCTGAGCACTGGTTAAGGTCTCAAACGGGTGAAATGGTACCTCTAACTCCATTCCTATAGCGCCGGAATCAGCCGATGCCTCAAGACGATGCAGGGTGAGGCTAAAGGTGTCTAAACCCTCTCTTAATTGCCAATAGAGAGGCATCGGGCCTCGATACTCGGGCAGCTTTCCCGGATGAATGTTGTACAAGTTTCCGTTGAAAAACTGACACAGCGAGGAATGAACTATGTGCCTGAACAAATAGATAACGCCATCCGTGACTCGCCAAACATCGAGTTGCGCTATCAAAGCACTGCTGTCATTGGCGGTATACTGAGCAATATGAATCGATTGAGCGCTCAGATAGCTCTGTAGCTGCTGTAAGTCAGGATTTAGTTCTCCTTCCGGTACTACCACGCCCGCCAATTTATGCTGTTGTGCCAACAACTGAATGATGGGCAAGGCGTAACAACTTCCTGTAAAAACGACGTATTTTTGCTGCATATCGAAATCATCCATGGGTGGCGACAAAACCTGGCAATCCGGTTAACTGATAATAGAAACTGACCTTATCCCCTCCCTTCGCTTCAAAGTAATGGTGTTCAACAGCTTTGGGCTTGGCATCCACATAAAAAGTCATGTCGGGTTTAGGATGGGTAATACCAGAGTCGTATTGTCCGACCATCGCATCTCCGTAAGTATCGATATGGCTGTAAATGGCGAGGATACGTTTTGCCATATCTGGCACATCTTTCGGCAGCTCAATGGTGTTGCCTTGCAGCATTTTTATTCCACCATCTAGCTCAAAAATCTCGCTTCTGAGCAACATGGCTTTATTGACGTTAAGAATTTCTCCCAGATCAATTCGATCATCGATCGCTTCCGGCTGGCAATGGTTGGAATGTGCATACTCTGCTTTTTCCCATTGTTGATTAAATTCCGTCTCCCCGATGACCATCATGGCGCGCACAGATACCTGATTGGGGATCATTTCGCCTTGAATATGTAAATATTGAACCAAATGTTTCGCGATGCTGAGGAACCCTTCCCGACTAAAGCCATGCTGCATCGCTTCAAGTATCAGGAGATCAAACGTTTGAGTTGGCGAAAATTGGGTAGCATCTTCTTCCACTAAGGCTTCAATGTAGTCTGCGATATCGAGATCCGCGATCAATTGATTGAGTGCTTTAATGGCTCCGGGGTGAATATCTACTAGTGTCACCTGAAGCTGCTCTGCGCTAATTCGATCACTTTGTTTGTAGTGAGCAAGTAAAGGCAGCAGCAATGGTGCAAAGGGGCCGCAAGCTGGATAAAGCACTTTAACCTGTGACTTGTTGGCAAGCATATGTTGGATAGCTTTGTTTATACCACACGCAAAGCCTTTAATTCGGTACACATCTTTGATGGTGTGTTTACAGTTAAGTGGGGACATCACCAGCCCAGACGTGGAAATGTACTGTCGGGTCAGTTCCTCTTGAGTGAGTTTAGCCAGAGAAAGAGATTGGCAAGCGTTGCCATACATGCTCTGAAAGGCTTGCACCAGTGTTCGGTGCTCAACTTTCGTCTCCTTCAATACGAGCTCAACTGCCGCAGCGAAACTCTCTTTCAGTTGCCGTTGGCGTTCAGCCGTGCTGAGTTGGTTTTGGAGCATAGCCTCAAGTTGAGTCCGTAATGAGTACTTAAGCAGCTCATCCATTTCGGGTTCAGCAAAACCAAACTGTTGAGTTTGTTGCTGCACTTCTTCAACACCGACCGTCTCACGAGATTGAGGACGTTGCTGGTAGAATTCTATAGATGAGCCTTTTTGCATAATTCATGAACCTCACTTGCCGCTGTAGCAGTAGTTAATGATGTAACACACCTGTACTTGAGAAAAACATATGCCAGAGGTCCGCGTTACAATATCTCAGCTCCCGGCTCTAACTTCATAAACCGTACTGACAAAATTGGGCAGAAAAATTGAGATAAAAACAGTTCTAATCCTGTAAATTCAGAGAGTAGTAAATACTTAGGGTAATAGGCCTTTCGATGTGATTCTTCTAAAGCAAGCGCTTGCCAATCCCCTCGATGGCAAGATCGTTTGACATATGGCAGCCACGCAGTCTCCTTAATAGAGGTAAGCGCGGCACTCAAGTGTGGTGTAATATGAAAGCCTTTTAACAGGCAGAAAAAGCCAATATCCATAGTATAAAGCCAACTATTTATAATATTGAAATTAAAATAATTTTTTCGGCAGTTATTTTGAAATTGCCGATATTTGATTTATAGACTAGAAAAAATCAGTTAGCCAGAATAGAGATCAAAAAAAACACTAAAAATAAGATTGTCAATTTATATCTCTAAAATTAAAGAATTTAATTTTTAAAGTTCAATGAAGTCCAATATAAGTTTAAGGTGTGCAATCTTTTAAAAGATATAAGTTTAAAGATATTTCAAAAAACTTATTAAGAAAAACATGAACTCACAAAAATAAATATCAAAATTATTAATAAAAAACACCACTAATATAACAATGAATTAAGGTGGTTTGAAGATTAAAATGCCCATTTCATTTTCGTATATAACATTTTAACTACTAGTATTATATATGTGGTGAAATAAGATAAATTTATTCACTCAACATATCCAATCGATTCAGGTTTACTGGGAAAAGCTATACGTTACAACGGAGTGAAATATGGCAAATAGGGATGGAAGAATTCCACTCAACGTATTACGACTCAAAGAACTGAGAAAGAAATTAGGACTGAGCCAAGAAAAACTGGCGGAAGAATGCTTTCAACAGGGTTTTGTCGTATCTATTGCTTCTATAAAGCGAGCAGAGTCTGGGGCGAATGTGCTGTATCGTACCGCATCCAATCTCGCGGAATACTTTTCTGTCCCCGTAGAGGACCTTTTAATAGATCGGGCCTCAGAACCATTATTTACAAATGTATCTTCATCACCACCATATTTTTTTATTTTTGCAATCGAAGCAAAGTGTGATTTGACCGCAAAGGCTCTGCAAACCTTACTTCTCAGCCAAAACACTACACCCATAATACAAAACCGAACGTTTGTTCTTACTTGGTCTTTACAGGAATCGGACGAATATATTTTTGAGCGAATTCGACAACTAGCCCTTCAATTAAAGGTTGCTCTTTCGGCTTCGATTCGGTCTTTTATCAATGTGAAATACATGCATCGAATCACTGAGCTATCGGAACATCCGAATGCGATAACCCCAATCAATGAAATCCTAGTTAAAATCCCTTGGGGAGAAATAGCTGCTTGTCCTTGCTTTATCTCGTCCAATTGTGCCAGACCAATAAAACCTTTTCTAATAGGAGAGCCAGACTTCAACAACTGGCATTTTGTATCCTTACACCAAAACCATACTGACTGTTTCGTAGGGCGTAAACTTGAACTAGAAACATTGAATAGCGGAATCAAGCGATGGCAAAAACAAGAAGCAGGCCAAACGTATTGTATTACTGGTACCGCAGGGATAGGAAAGACCAGCCTACTCAACCAGGTCATTTCGTCTTTGAGTCGTTCTTCGTGTTTAACCACAGAGATTCAAATCCTGAATCATGGCAGTGCTGATCTCTTGTCCCCTCAAAATATATTCACTCGGGCAATTTGTTCATTTACTCGTGAAGATACCGATGATTCTATTCGTCAGCAGACTGTCGAGTCATCAATTCCCTCTTCTTTCCATCTCTGCCTTTATTGGTTAATGGGGGTAACACTCAACGAATCAGAAAAACAGCTGCTGAACTTAATGGAGTTCCAAACGCTGAAACAAACGATAGAGCAATCTATCCCTTTCTTAATTCAACAACGGCAGACCAGCAAACCGCATTTGATTATTGTTGAAGATGTCCATTGGGCCGACGAGGTAATGTTGGCATTTCTTGAGACACTGCTACCTTATATTACAAACACCAATATTTTACTCTTTCTGACGTTTAGGCAGCAAAAACGACTTAGTTCCAAACAATCTTGGTTTGCCAACGTGAATCTAATCGAACTTAGGGAGTTATCATCTGAAGAGTCTTACGAGTTAGCTTGCTCAATCACATGCCAACAGAATAAACATATCAATGACTGTATAAAGCTTGCGAAAGGCCATCCTCTATACTTACGCCAAACACTACTTTGTTCTCAGTTTGATAAAGACGTTCCGGAGTCATTGGAACATTTAGTTTCGATACAATTAGCTCAACTTCCAGCCCAAGATCGCCAAGCACTCTGTACTGCATCTGTGTTGGGGCAGTACTTTCAACTGGAGCAACTGCGTGAAATCACTCGAATTCCCGGCTACGTACCAGATAAGTTAGTCGACGCTGGCTTAGTAAAACTCAATGGCGATCAATACCTTTTCCATCATGATTTGATTTGTAATGCTGTTTTCCGTCAAATAGACAAGTCACAGTGTTCAAAAATACACATGGCCTGCGCAAAATGGTATGAGAACCGAGATCGGTTCTTATATGCAGTCCATATCAATCATGCCAAGGGCGAAGGTGTATTTACTGTTCTTGACCAGACCGCCAAACATTACCTGAGCAATTATCAATTTGAAAAAGCACTGACTCTTATTGAATACGCTATTAAAGAGTCACCTAAAGCACAGATGGCGTATGCACTAAATATGAAAGGAAACTGCCTGTATTCGATGGGACGCATCAAAGAGAGTATTGAGGTTCTTGAGCAAGCGATTCATCACACAGAAAATGATTCTGAACGTGTTCAATACTATTTAGACCTCATTAACCCCTACCGTTTAACCGACAACTTTGTACAAGCGATGTCGATTTTAGACCAAGCCCAAGCCCTGTGCGAAAAGCTGACGTTAAATAAATCTTTGTGTGAAATTCACTCGATGAGAGGTAATATGCTGTTCCCCACTGGGCAGCTAGACGAATGTGAGAAAGAACATTTACTTGCATTAGATTACAGTCAACGAGCAAACTGTTTTCGCGCGAAAGCAAAATCGCTTGGCGGCCTCGGTGATTGTGCCTACGCACAAGGAAAAATGGCTCGCTCATACGAGCACTTAACCGAGTGTTTGCAACTGTGTGAAGAGCATCAGTTGCTTTCGATTGAAACTGCTAATCGCTACATGCTGGCAACAGTGATGATCTATCAACTGCAATCTGACGAAGCACTAAAACAGGCTCAGCATGCCTCGAATCTTGCCTATCTCACGGCAAACCGCCGAGCAGAAATTGTTTCTAGGCTTACGGCTGCATGGATCTTTCTCGACCGTAATGTCTTGGTGCAAGCTGAAAACGAAATCTCGACCGCTCTACAACTTTCAAAACAGCTTAATGCTCATCGATTTGTCGCTTTTCTTTTGGAGTCCAGTGCAAGATTGCACTGGTATCAGGGAAAAGAGGAGAAAGCCCTTTCGGACATCGACACGGCTCTAGATCTTGTTCATATCAATAAGCTACACAATTTTATTGGTCCTTGGCTCGTATCTACCAAGGCACTTATTTGTGGCGATGAATCAACGGCCCTTTCCGCTTTGCGCACTGGTGAGGCTTGGCTAGAATCTACCTGTGTTGGTCATAACTATTTACGCTTTTACCAACAAGGAATCCAAGTAGCGTGGCAGTATAAGCAGCCTACGCTACTTCGAAAATATCGCGATAAGCTGTCTAACTTCACCCAAGAAGATCCGCATCCATGGGGTGATTTTTATATTGAACAAGCGAATCTGATGCTTGCCTTACTCGACCAGTCCAGCTCCGTCTCTGAGTTGTTAAACTTCAATCAGGCCGCGCGTAAGCATCAACTGAATCAGGCTCAAATAAGTGTTGATGAGCTCGACCATTGGCTCTCCACATCTACTCAACCATGAAATATTCAATAAACGAAGAAAGTCGATTAATTGCACCGTCAAGTCATCGTGTTTACTCGATTTACCTCGTCAAACACAGATATTCGAAACCATCGAATATCTGTGTTTTGGCACAGTGTCATCGCTGATGAGATTTATGCTGGCGCAAGATCATTTTGCTCCACCTTAAAGTTCTCGATGCTAGGAACATGCTCAGGCAAAAGTAGAGTAACGCGTTGATTTGCTGCTTCAATCCATTTACCTGAACTATTTTTATATCGATAGAATGCCACGCCTGACTTCCAATCATCATTAAGTAGGAGGTTGAGCGTTACGTTATGAAGATCAGCTCCTAAAGGAGCAATGCCTAGATAAGGCTGGTAGCCCTGCAACGTCACCATGATATGACAATCACGCATCGTGCATTGATAGTTGAAACTACCATTGAGATCAGACACCACATTTAACGGTGGGTTAACGGCCTGAAAGATATGTCCTTTACCCACTATTGATTTGTCTTCGCTGGCCACGAGTAGATTAACATCGAAGCTCACTCCTCCAGGTAAGCCGTTACCAATTTGATAATGAGCAGTAAAAATTGCTTGTGATTCTTTTGAGTCCATTTTCATTGTGTTCTCCAACTGAATTTATTGTCGTTAGTGACCCATTCAATGTAGATAACACGTCATTCTGGTTCAGTATCAATTTAGGCTCAGATCTACTTGACTACATAAATTATCCACGGTCACGCAGATGCCGATCGTTCTTTTCATCAACCAGATATTGTTGCTCTCTCGCTGATGCTTTTGGCGATTTGTACAGAACAACTGATACCAAACTGATATGGTGAATGTATGCATTTGGTTTAATATTTGAACAACTATTCAATACATAAGCCAAATGGAAAAAATAATGGAACATGAATGGATGCAGGGAACTAAAGAAAACCAAGTGGTAGAACAGCACCCTAACCCTCAAATACAACGCCTCGCTGTACTTAGCGCGTACTCAATCTCAGTCAATAATGCCAAACTGTTTATTCAGAAAATGGATAAGTGCGGTTTTCCTAAAGAACGATTACTGACACCTCTTGAAAACACGGTTTCACCGGTTCCCGGTTTGAACCAATATCAAGTCGAGTCACTCATCTTCAATACTCGCTATCAACACCAACCCTTTGTCATTGTCATGTGCGAAAGTACGCAAGAAGTTCAGCAAGCCTATCTAACAGCAACTCAATTCAATCTCCCGATTCGTGTTCGCTCAGGAGGGCATGATCACGCAGGTGAATGCAGTGGTGACAACGTCATTTTGATTGACGTGAGCAGAATTAAGACCTTCCAATTGTGTGACAATATTGCCACCATTGGTGCTGGCTATCGCTTCTATCAACTGACACCAAAACTTGCAGAGCATGATCGAATGATTGCACATGGAACCTGTGCCACAGTTGGGTTGACTGGCTATATTCAAGGCGGAGGATGGGGCCCTTGGACGCGAAAATACGGCATGTGTTGTGAGCACCTAGTGAGTGCAACCGTGGTATTGGGTGATGGTACGATCACAGAAGTCTCAGCAGAGTCCAACCCTCACCTATTTTGGGCACTAAGAGGCGGCGGAGGCATGAGCTATGGCATTGTTACCGAGCTACGCGTAAAAACATTCCCTTTACCCAAAGAGATCCACCGCTTCGAGCTTCAGTGGAACCTCTATCCAAAAATCAACGGTATGCTTCAGCCAATACCAACGCACCCTACCATAGATGTGCTAAAAAATTGGGAGCAGGCTATAAAAAGCCTCGATACGCCTAAACTTCTTGGCACCAACTTGCAAATTGATGCTCTGCCTGAATCATCTAACCACTGTGATATTGAAACCATCAGCCATCACTGCACCATGTATGGCTACTGGGAAGGAACAGAACAAGATCTTCACCAATTTATAGCCGTTCAATTTGGCGCTTGCTTCCCTGATTTAGTTCAAGTCTATGAAGCACATGGCACTGACTTTGACGGGAAGAAATACGATCACTCCCTGATGAGCACATGGGGGCGCGATTCTTTGTGTCAAAACGGTTCTCCTTTCCCTCCCGATTATGACGCCCCAGCACCTCACAAAATCACTTCGCGATTGGTGTCAGAGCGAGGTCTTAAACCAGAAGGCTATACTGCACTTTTGCAAAGCTTAACTTCACCTTTGATAAAGCCAGAAAACCGCGATCAAGGGCTATTTAGTTACGTAACCTTAGGGGCGATCACTGGCGGTTTTTATCATCACTCAGACGACCTTGAAGACATATCTTTCCCCTACCGCCAGTGTCAATATACAGTCCAATACCAAACCTGGTGGAATGAAGAGATAAAGCAAAAACTAGAACTACAAAATAACCCAGTACTTGTTGATGTAAACAGAGCCATGGACTGGATTGATAAAGCCAGAGAAGCTGATATACCGGGAACCTATGGTGCCTTCATCAGCTTTAAAGATCCGGCAATTCCGACAAGCGTTTATTTTGATCGAAGCTACCGCGACTTAATCGGTATAAAAGAAAAATACGCTAAGGATAAGTTTAATCACCTTAGAACTAATAAGACCATCATTTAACATCAATATGCATCTTAAAAAGCATATATTAATAGAACGTCATTTGGCCGTTCTATCACGTATAGAAATTAAAAAAGAGGAAAAATTATGACAACTAAGGGTTCATTTTACGTTAAAAATAACTCCAACGATAAAATCACCGGATATGTGAGATTTAAAGACTCTCCGGAAATGGAGGTTCATTTCGACTTGAATATTGGCGAACAATCTGAATCTGCTAGTTTTGAATCCGGTGCCGCTACCCATGACTCCTGGTATTACAGTTTCAAAAAGGCAGGTAAAACCTATACTGGGGACAAGTCCTGTGCATACTATGCAAAAGATGAAAATAAAGGCCCCGTCGTTGTAGAAATCTTTAATGATAATTTAAAAATATCTCCACCACTTAGCGGTTCTTGTGAGAAAACTTTATAGCTGCTCACCTGATTCATCACTTCGCCCGAGACAGTTGCACAACTTCTCGGGCAGTTTCACTTCTCAGCATTTAAATTGCAAATTACCTTCATTTTCAATCATATTCTAAATATTGTAATTTTTATTCCTTCACGTTAAATCATCAAGATATATAATAATTTCAATATAAAATCAGACAAAATGATATTAACAATATGTATCATGTGATTATAAGGTAAAGTAATATCTTTAGTTCATCTCTTTTATATCAATTTTAACTGATACTAAACTGCTACTGACGTTTTTTGATTGAATGCTTAACTTAATAGCATGCGCTTATCTCAATGGCTAAAACCATTATTAAAGCGCAATTCATCTATATCCACGTAATCTCTAAGCATTTGATTAAGAGGGTTTCTTGGATATTCATCATTCAAGATAAACAACGGAAAGCATGGCTATGTGTACAGATGTTAATATCAATTATGGTTGCAACAACCAAACCTTATCCGCTAGAACCATGGAGTTTGCAGTTAACCTTCAGACCGAGATTTGGTTTAGAGCCCAACAAACTTACCAAATTACGACCTTTACTTCCGACGGAAAAGCCGACCGTGTTTTCAATGGTCAGCCGCCAAAACGTCACAGTAAAGAATGTGAGTTTCGAGCAAATTGGCAGGGAGAGTTGAGCTTCATACACTGCAACGCCATTACCCGGTATAATAACCCTCTTTTAACAGCTGATGGCATTAATGAATCTGGCCTTTCTGTTGGGTCACTGTACTTGCCCATTCTCAATCAAAATGTATCGACCTCTCACATCCCTGATGATGCCTTTGCATTAGGCAGCGGCCTGTTTGGTACTTTTATCTTGTCTACGTTTAATACTGTGGACGAGATGGTGACCTACTTCACCACCCACCCCGTTTATGTGTTTAACTCGACTATTTCAACTGGTGAAACAGAGAGTGACAACATGGCTTTGGACCAGCATTTCGTGATTCACGATGCAAATAATGACAGTGCCGTCATTGAGTTTCTTAACGGTAATATGCATATCTATCGAGCATTCAAAGAAAGCGATATGTTCAGCAAAGAGGAAAATCAGCAAGCACGCTATCAATGTACCGAATACGACTTTGATGATTATAAAGTGGTTGTGGACCACTCCTACGTTGGAGTAATGACTAACTGCCCAAATTACCATTGGCATGTCAATCACCTCTCTTATTTTTCCAATTTGCGCAACTACAACCCAGAACCGAACAATGAAGCAACCATGCAACGTCATGTCCAAGTGCCTGGCCCACTTCAATCAATCAATGGCGCTGGCTTGATGGGTCTACCCGCCGACCCAACACCGCCGTCTCGATTTGTACAAACCTATGCAATTAAGCAGTTAAGCGAACAACCAACTAACTTCGACGAAGCCTTCTCACTCGGACAAAAGCTACTTAATCGCGTTGATATACCTTTGGGCATCATGGCGAATGAGTTTGAGACATCCGATAACCCTGAAGTCTTTTTTAGTGATATTACCCAATGGAGCGTTATTAGACATAACAGTCATCAATCACCCGCGTTCTATCTGCGTACTTACGGAGACATGACTTGGCGAGTCGCTAATGTCAAAGACTATATTGGGTTAAATAGAGACTGTCAGATTTCAAGCGTTTTACAGCTCATGCCAGTTACAACATCATTACCGTTTGAACAAGTCGAATCTCGACCAACTATTAAAATCGCTTAGAGTTAATTTTGAAGCGCAAACAAATGAGAAGCAAAAAGCCAGAGTAAGAAATCAATCTCACTCTGGCTCATAGCTGCATATAGTATAGTTTTATCTGCTATAGATATAACGTATGGTTGCTTTTACACTTGTTACATTCAGTCGATTTACTCTTTACCGAACACGTTGTTCTCTTGTTCTTGAACGCGGATGAATGTAGTACGCTTGGTTAGCTCTTTAAGCTTTGCTGCACCCACGTATGTACAAGTTGAGCGAACGCCGCCAAGGATGTCTTGAATAGTGCCGTGAACGCTACCACGGTATGGCAATAATACGGTTTTACCTTCGGCCGCACGGTAGCCAGCGACACCACCTGAGTGCTTATCCATCGCGCTCTTCGACGACATGCCATAGAATTTCATGAACTTCTCGCCGTCTTTCTCGATCACTTCGCCGCCTGACTCTTCGTGACCCGCTAGCATCCCGCCTAGCATTACGAAATCCGCGCCACCACCGAATGCTTTCGCTACGTCACCCGCACAAGAACAACCACCGTCACCGACGATCATGCCACCAAGGCCGTGCGCTGCATCGCCACACTCGATGATTGCAGAAAGCTGCGGGTAACCAACACCCGTTTTTACACGAGTTGTACAAACTGAGCCTGGGCCGATACCCACTTTAACGATGTCTGCACCAGCTAGGATTAGCTCTTCACACATATCACCAGTAACCACGTTGCCTGCAGAAATGACCTTGTCTGGGAACTCTGCTCGCACGCGTTCAACATACTCGACCAAATGCTCTGAGTAACCATTTGCAATGTCGATACAAATGAAAATAAATTCATCTGAAAGTGCCATGATGTCTTTGGTTTTTTGGAAGTCTGCGTCAGATGTTCCCGTAGACACCATAACGTTATTCATGGTTACTTTATCTGCTGATTTAGCAAACTCAGCCCAATCTTCTACCGTGTAATGTTTGTGAACAGCGGTCATTACACCATGCTCAGCCAGCGCTTTAGCCATTGCAAAGCTACCAACCGAATCCATGTTTGCTGCGATTACTGGCACACCAGACCATTGACGACCACTATGCTTGAATGTAAAATCGCGGGTTAAATTTACTTGAGAACGGCTCTTAAGGGTAGAACGTTTCGGGCGAAACAGTACATCTTTAAAACCTAACTTAAGTTCTTGTTCGATACGCATTGTGTAATTCCTTGATTCATATGTATATGTGTCATTTCAGAGTGCGTAGTGATTTCGTTGGCAGACGAGTTCACTGTTCTTCGGACACAAAAAAACCGGAGCGTTGGCAGACGCTCCGGTTTTCAGCATTATAGGCTGTGATTTATTTCCTACAAGTCTGATATTTGAATTTTTTTTGTGATACCATCTCGAAAATCGCATATCAAAAACGCTCCCCAAGTCACCAAAACCTCTTATTATTTATAACTATCAACAACTTGAGAAAGCACTTAAGTTAACCCATTGCGCAAACCTTTGCGTCATATCTTAAAAATTAAAACGCATCACCTCTCAAATCTGCCTAAAACTCAATCACCTAATACTAAGATGCCCTGCTAATTCGTAAAAAAGTACTCAAAAAAATCGACCAATTTTCTCAGCAATGCATGAAATCTAATTAATTTCGATAGAGCTCTTGGGTGATAGCGGTACGAAGAGTGCTAACGACATCACTTGCCAAAAGACCAATTTGACCATTCTGACTCACGTTTATATCAGCAGCATGACTGTGAAGTACCACACCTAAACGTGCGGCAACAGAAATTGCTAAACCTTTGGCTAGTAATGCACCAATGACTCCAGATAACACATCTCCCATTCCCCCCGTCGCCATTCCGGCGTTACCCGCTAGACAGACGTACATTCTCGTTCCATCGTAAATAAGCGTCCCCGCGCCTTTTAAAACCACTACACCGCCATAACGCTCTTGCAGTTGTCTTGCAGCAGAGTATCGGTCACTTTCTATTTGTTGAATGGTTACATTTAGTAGTCGAGCTGCCTCTCCAGGATGCGGCGTGATCACTCGATGGTTGTCGCACACTAGAGTGCCATCGCATCGCTGGCTCAGCATCGCTAGAATATTGAGGCCATCAGCATCAACAACTTTAGGTTTCTGCTCTTGAGCCAGATATTGATAGGCTTGATAAGCCCACTCATCATCTCCAAAGCCAGGACCAAACACTAATACGTCAGCCCAGCGTATGCGTTTAGTTAAGTCGTTCTCAGTATCCCTGAGCAAGTCAGTGGTGATGCTCTGGCTCATTACTTCTGGGCAACCAACCTGCAGTGGAATAAGGCTACTCGTGTGAGTAATTGCGGCAGTTAAACCCGCTCCGGCTCTAATCGCTGCGGAGGAACATAAACGAATCGCCCCAGACATCCCTTGATTGCCACCAACACAAAGCAACTTCCCGTTGTCACCTTTATGGACCGTTGGATTTGGCTTGGGCATTAATCTTGAAACAACCTGATGATCAATACCTAATGCACTTTCTACTTCGATAGTATCAAACTTAGTATTGACGCCTAAACCACAAAAGTAGAGCTCGCCAACTCGATCTCTCGCTTGTCCAGTGCATAAGCCTTGCTTAACCCCAATGAAGGTTACAGTATGCTCGGCACGAATAGCATCACCTAAAACTGCACCTGTATTAGCACACAGACCAGAAGGAACGTCGACTGCAATCACAGGGGTATGAATTTGATTAATTTGGTCAATATAGCGACGATGCTCCGAACGAACCTCACCGCTTAAACCAGTGCCTAACATGGCATCGATGATCACATCTGCTTCTAGCAATGCGGTATTCCATTCATCCCAATCATTGTTAACACCGTCGATTGACTGCCAGTCTTGGTATGCGCGCAAAGCATCACCTTTTAGCACAGATACATCACCAATTTGGAAAACATGTACATTGAGTTGAGCTTGTTTCGCAAGAGATGCAAATACGTAACCATCGCCACCGTTATTCCCTTTACCGCAAATCACTAAGATATTTTTTGATTTAGGATACAGATGTAAAAAGCGCTCATACACGGCCATACCAGCGCGTTGCATTAAGCTATACATAGAAACACCAGCCATTTGCGCAGCCAGCGTTTCACCGTTTTTTACTTGCTCTGCGGTGTAGAGTTTTAGGGCGAGATTAAAGTCCATATTCACGTTCTACGCATTGGGAAACACAATTATAAGTATACAAAAAAGCCAAGGCGGACCTTGGCTTTTGAGAAAGTTTTTTATCGCTATTGATTCTGAGACATCAGAGCTTCAGCCGTCGCGTCTTGTATAGACAAAAACAACGAGTTGATTTTTCCAGTCGGTGTGCGCATTGGGTTCAACGTAACATTCTGGTACATAAACTCCGCTTGCTGCGTAACTGGTCGAACATTGCGACAGCAGAATAAGTAAGGTCGTTGTCGCCATGTGATGAAGCTGCGACAGCCTAGGTCATACACTGGTTTTGTTTTTAATTTAAACCACTCCTGTGGGATTTCAGGGAAGATATCAAATATAGAACGACCTATCGCATCATGAGACTGCAAACCACTGTGATGAGTCATAAACCCATTCCAGACCTGTACATTGTAATCTCGATCAATGACCACTAAGCCCATGTCAACGTTTTGTACCATATCCACCATCCAATGGAATTGTTCAAACTCTGCTGGCATATTCAACATTAGAACTCCTCCATTAGATAAGACAGTTTGTTATCAAGCAGCGGCAAGGATTCATCCACAAACATAAACAACAAGTCACAACGAATCGACGTTCCTTCAATGTTGTAGCTCACTTCGAATGTCATCGTGCGGCTGAATGCTCCAGTTGTAGATTCAATGATCGAGTCAATTGAGATATGCTGACCAAGGAGTACTGGTGGACTTTGGAAGAATCGGACTTCAGACTGCTCGCCTAAACCATTTAAGAACGACCCCACCAAAATATTAGAAATATCCATTAGCAGCTCAAGCTCTTCTAGCTCTTCGCTGTCTGCTGGTACTTTCATCAACTTTTTGAGATCAGATACGCTTGAATCACTCAAAATCACTAGCGCTTCGCCAGCAATACCTTCGCCACAAAATCCCTGACAAACACCCGATACGTTGTCATGCGACGCCAAGTCGCGTAGGGCCATGTGAAGTTCGCTCACTTCAAAGATATTGACGTTCGGCAGAGGTAGTTGCACAAACACATCAAAGTGACGCGCCAATGCATCGGCTGCTCGACCAATTGAAACGTTAGCCACTTCCATGTAAATATCGCGACGACGTAAAATCGGTAACTCAATAGAGACAGGCGTGATAATTTGAGGACGAGGTTCTGGCTCGACCAACTCTTTAAGCGCCTTCTTGAGTTCATCTTTGGCGATCGGTTTTTGAATAAACGCTTTTGCACCCAGTGCGAACACGCGCTCTTTCGCTTTAGGTTGGATATCCCCCGACACAACAACCACCGGAGTTTTATCCCCCAACCGTTGCATGTGCTCTAGTGTTTCAAAGCCATCCATTTCTGGCATGGTCAAATCAAGAAACATCAATTTAAACTCGTTTTTTTCGAGTTCTTCTAGCGCGTTTTTTCCGTGGATAGCAAACGTAATATCGGCATTCAATGTGGCTGGTAGTGATCTCGCCATCTGTTTGCGTGCTAACGCTGAATCATCACAGATGAGTACGGGAAAAGACATTCAATCACCTTTTTATATTCCACAATCTGCGCCGGAGTCTAACAGATTGTTACAGCATGTAATACGAGAAAACTGACGAGTTTTTTATTTCTTTATTATTCAATAAGCATACGCAATATGAATGAATGAGTGAACAAAATGACTAAAAAGCAAGCATCACATTCGCTGTTTAGTGACATAAAACAAACATGGGTAAAACTCCTCCACCCAAAGTAAGCAAAAAGTTGCAGCTAACATCCAAAGCCCATTTTTGCTCGAATTTCATTCTTTCCATTTCCATAATGGGTAAACAGTAACGCGCTAAAACTAAAAAGGCACCCTGCTAGAGGATGCCTTTAATAACAATTTCATCGATAAGATATCAATTCTATGGCACACCATGACCTTTAGAAGCCACCCATACGCGATACCATTGCTCTCGAGTAAGTTCGATGTTCAATGCATTAACTGCAGTTTGCACACGCTCGATTTTACCAGAGCCAATGATTGGAATAGGGTTAGATGGCAAACGACGTACCCAGGCATAAATTACTTGGTCAATACTCGCTGCGCCCACTTCTTCACGAATTGCTTCTAATTCGTTACGGACACGAACAGCTTGCTCACTGTCACCACTAAAAATTGAACCTCCACCGAGGCAAGACCAAGCCATTGGTCGCGTACGCAACATTTGCATTTGGTCAAGCGTTCCATCGTGAGCAACCTCAAAGTTAAGTGGGTTGATTTCCACTTGGTTAGTAACCAACGGCTTACCTAAGCGAGATTGCAGCAGTTCAAACTGGCGTGGAGTGAAGTTAGACACGCCAAAGTGCTTCACTTTGCCGACTTTGTGAAGCTCAGAAAATGCTTCTGCAACCTCGTCCGCATCCATTAACACGTCAGGACGATGAATTAAAAGTACGTCGATTTCATCCACATTCAAACGTTCTAGCGAGTTATTCACCGATTGGTAGATATGTGCTGAGCTCGTGTCGTAGTGATTGATCTTACGCTCTGGCGTTTTATCGCCACACAAATTGATGTCGCATTTCGTCACGATCTGAATTTGCTCACGAACACTCTTGTCTAAAGCTAACGCTTCACCAAACAACGCCTCACACTCGTAATTACCGTAGATGTCGGCGTGATCGACTGTCGTAATGCCTAACTCAATGTGTTGCTTGAGGAATGACAAACGCTCTTGAGCCGTCATTCCCCACTCAACTGCACGCCAATATCCTTGAACCAGCTCTGAGAACTCTGGGCCTTTTGGTGCAGTTACTACTTTTGCAACCATGGGTTTTCTCCTTCAATTGATCTGCATTCATCGTAGTCTTGTTTTCGTACCGGCTCAACGGGTAAACTTTCGCAATTCGAACTGGAGTACGAAATATGTCTTTTGCCCAACGCCTAGCCACCCTGATCGGAGAAGAAAGCATCAGCGGGTTCGCTCGACGCGTCGATGTGTCTGAAGCTTTAATACGCAAATACCTTAAAGGCAGTGAACCTAGCCTAACCAAAGCAAATCAAATTGCAATGCGCGCCAATTGCTCTCTCGAATGGTTAGCAACGGGATGTGGTTATTTATATCGCCGTGCTGAAGTCGTGGATATGGATGCGTACAAACTTGCCTTTCAACACGTTATGAATCAGCCGTTGTCAGACGATGCAGAAGAGCTACACCGCAAGCTAATCGCAGGCTATCAATACCTGCGCGCTCACAAAAAATCGGATGGTTTTTTGGACGAATCTGCAATGGCGACCTTCCTATCTCTCCATAAAGAATCTAAAAACGAGTCACTTTGACCTCGATAATTTCGCCATCACTGCGCAAGTGCACATTTAAGGACGGTGATGGCGTCAGAAACTCGTCCGGTTTTACCCAAAGCAAACTTCGAATCGCTTCTTGCGGATAGCGGTTCATCAACAAAATAACTTCTTTATCGACAAGTTCGGAAGATTTCTTTTCCAGAGCTTCAACGACATCATAGTGTTCTTGTCCGATAGTAACTCTGCGTAAAACTAACCCATCCTTTCTTAAGTTGAGAAGTAAGTCATTCAGACGCTGCCACTCGTATTCAGTGAGAAACGAGAACTGAGCACTTTCTCTTCTCAAAATTACTTCACCATACAAGTGCTGGTGGTAGTACGAAAAATCATCCAAACAAAATGCGCTGATAAACGTTGAGCTGTCTAGCAGCTGCACTTCGCAACCATACCAGCTCCCACTTTTTTCTATACGTTCTTTTAGATTGGAATATGGCATAGCTGACAACGTGTCTTGCCACCAGCTCGGCGTTGAAAGTGCCGGAAACGTTACCGAACAAAAACATAAAGAAAGTAAGAGTCGAAGATAAAAGCGCATGCACTGCTCTAGTTGGTTGACATCGAACTAAGACATTACTAACTGCAAGAAAATGTTCAAGAGAAAAATAGTTGTAGGTGGTGATGAAAGTTATGACGCAGAAATTAAGAAGGCGCACATGTGCGTGCGCCTCTACCTCGTTACTCAATCGTGAGTGTGCGAATCGGCGATGTCTATTGATGCATCCCGAACATAAAACGAGGACTTACCGTAGGGTTTGAATCCATCCAAATTGTGTGTAAAACCTCACATCCCTCCTTCTGAAGCAGTCATGTTGCTTTACATTTAAAGCATGGTTCATTTTTCTCAAAAAACAAGTTTTTTACCCTAAATTATGAGAGCAATAGCACAATCTGAGTGAATGAATAATATCGCGACACTTCAAACACTCAATAGTGAAAAGCTAAATTGCATCTTTATTGATTAGGTCTAGACTCTGCGAAGCGTATACTTTCTTTCGTCCCTTCCCCCAGCAACAGGAGAGCTTGTTAATGACCAAACGCGAGAGAATTGTGAAATCTGTGTTGGCGCACGTACCGAAAGATGCGATTAACCAGTTTGTCTCTCGAGGGTCAACACCATTTTCTGTTCTCATTATGGCCGCCATTGTGGGTACGTTGGCTGGTTTTGTCGGTACGTATTTCGAGCTTGCCGTTCATTTCGTTTCTGAAACACGAACAGAATGGTTAAGAAGCGAAATTGGTAATGTTCTACCGTTGTGGCTGGCAGCGGTTCTCATTAGCGCACTTTTAGCTTTTATTGGCTATTTTCTTGTGCACCGCTTTGCGCCAGAAGCGGCAGGTTCTGGTATTCCTGAAATCGAAGGGGCAATGGATAATATTCGTCCAGTGCGCTGGTGGCGAGTTCTACCAGTAAAATTCTTCGGCGGCATGGGCGCACTTGGCTCAGGTATGGTGCTGGGTCGTGAAGGCCCAACCGTTCAAATGGGTGGTGCTGTAGGTCGAATGGTGACCGATATATTCCGGGTAAAGGATGACGATACCCGCCACTCCCTGCTCGCTTCTGGTGCTGCTGGCGGTTTGGCTGCGGCTTTTAATGCCCCACTCGCAGGCATTATGTTCGTTGTGGAGGAAATGCGACCTCAGTTTCGCTACTCTTTGATCTCAATTCGCGCAGTGATCATTTCTGCCATTATGGCGAACATAGTGTTTCGCGCCATCAACGGGCAAGACGCCGTTATCACTATGCCGCAATACCAGTCGCCAGAGCTTCAAACCCTATGGCTGTTTTTATTGCTTGGCGCATTGTTTGGCGTGTTTGGCGTGATCTTCAATAAACTGATTACCGTGGCACAAGACAGTTTTGTCGCAATTCACAAAAACGATCGTAAGCGCTACTTGATTGTGGGTTCGCTACTGGGAGGCGTGTTTGGTTTGCTTCTTTTGTACGTACCCCAACTAACTGGTGGTGGTATCGGCCTTATTCCTGACATTACTAACGGTAACTACTCGGTATCTATTTTAGTTTTGCTTTTCTTTGGTCGTGTAATTACAACCCTGCTCTGTTTTGGTTCTGGTGCGCCGGGAGGCATCTTTGCACCTATGCTTGCTCTGGGAACCTTATTTGGCTATGCGTTCGGAGCAAGTGCTGATGTCTTGCTCCCTGCGCTTGATATCGAGCCTGGTGTATTTGCGATTGCGGGCATGGGTGCCCTGTTTGCTGCAACGGTACGTGCACCGATTACAGGTATTCTGTTAGTGATTGAAATGACGAATAACTACTACTTAATCCTGCCATTGATCATTACTTGTTTGGGCGCTGTGATTATTGCTCAATTGTTGGGTGGACAACCTATTTACAGCCAGTTGCTGCATCGCACAATCAAAAACGAAAAGTTACGCCAACAGGATCTACCGGAGAATCAATCAACATAACATTCTCTTTGTTATCACTTCGCTCCAGACTATCGAAGGGTTTGGAGCGATAAACTCTGCATTTTTACATCTTTTCCCAAATATTCGATACCAAACTCACAAAATTATCATTCTCTGATATTTGCTCACCACCTTTCATGAGAAACCCCTCTCCATACTTGTTAGTATTCGCTACTTAAATAGAGCATTTCATCCAAATCGTCATGTTTTGTTTCATTCAGGCAAAAATCAAATGGAGTAGATTTGAACTGGAGAAGACTTGTGCAGTTTTATAGTGTCCCGCCGTCTCAAGCCGCGTTGGCACTAGGTATGATAGGTTTAGGGCAAGCTTGGGCACTCTATGTTCCTGAGATTGGTGAACCGATACGCCCATTTTTGGCGTCACTCGGCGCACTTTTACTCGCCCCTGTACTCATAAAATATGCCGCGAAT
This sequence comes from Vibrio sp. Vb2960, assembly GCF_033337665.1. Lineage (NCBI taxonomy): Bacteria > Pseudomonadati > Pseudomonadota > Gammaproteobacteria > Vibrionales > Vibrionaceae > Vibrio > Vibrio sp. Vb2960. Next base: position 89,980 of record NZ_JAWORD010000001.1, read on the forward strand.
CCACGATTATTCATGGTCGACATTCGTCACCCACTGAGTGGTAGTTTAATGGCACCAATGAGTATGGCGTTACTGATCCTTGCAGATTATCTTGCCGCTGTAGCACCTATCATCGCTTATCCACTTTGGTTTATGGCGCTTTTGCTGCATTTTACTATGATGGTGCTGTTTTTTAGCTTTCAGCTAATGAACTTCAAAATGTCCAATATCGTACCGAGTTGGTTTCTTTATCCGGTGGGGCTAATCAGTAGTTCACTAGCCGGTTCTCAACTAGGTCACAACTTATTCTCCGAAACATTAGCGATGATGTGCATCGGCATTTATTTCTTCATGCTGCCACTCGTGTTGTATCGCTTAGTGTTTTTCGGCTCTCTACCAAGGCGAGCAAGACCGACCCTCGCGATTATGGCCGCGCCGGTAAACTTGTCATTAGCAGCATACTTGGTGAACTTTCCCTTACCTGATCCGATACTAACAGGCGCATTGGCAGGGATCGCCATCACTATGACTTTATTGATCTACTTATGTTACTTCCGCTTACTTCGCTTGAAGTTTCAACCTTCTATCGCGGCAGTAACCTTTCCTTCCGTGATCAGCGCTATCGCAATGCATCGCTTAACCTCTTTTTTTGCCGAATCGCACCCTCACTGGCACTGGCTGCACGACTTTGGTTTTCTAGAGCTCAGTATCGCGACTGTATTGGTTGTTTGGGTATCGGCAGGTTACGTCAAAATGTATTGGCCAGAAATCATGAAGTCATTTTCTAAACAAGCATAAAAAAAGGATGGCGTTTGCCATCCTCTTAGAATAGTGCTTGGTTACCTAACGTAAACCGTGCAGAAACTCGGCACGCGTTGCTGGGTTGCTTTTGAAGATGCCACCCAATGCTGTTGTTGTCGTTTCGCTGGTTGCATCCATCACACCGCGAGATTTCACGCAGTAGTGTGTTGCGTCAATCGTCACTGCCACATCATCAGACTCAAGCAACGTTTGAAGTGCAACAAGAATCTGCTGTGTCATACGCTCTTGAACTTGTGGACGCTGTGCAAAGAAGCGAACGATACGGTTGATCTTTGATAAGCCAATGATCTTGCCACGTGGAATGTAAGCCACAGCCGCCTTGCCATCGATGGTCACAAGGTGGTGTTCACAAGTGCTGGTCACTGTGATGTCCTTCACGCGAACCATCTCGCTCACGTTCATCTTGTTCTCAATCACCGTGATTTTCGGGAAGTTAGAGTAATCCAGACCAGAGAAGATTTCGTCAACGTACATCTTAGCAATGCGGTGTGGGGTTTCTTCTAGGCTATCGTCGGTAAGGTCAAGTTGAAGTAGACCTAAGATCTCACGCATGTGGTGTTCGATCTTCTCTTTCTTCTCTTCACGACTTACGTTGTTTGGACGCATTGGCGTTTCCAAACCGCGTTGCTCTAGCGCTTCTTTTACTAACTTCGCTGACTCGCTAAGACCTGACATTCCACTTCCTCTTTTGTTACTTCCGCTTTAATACAAACCCAATCAAAATTGCATTCATATTTTTCGCTTTGAGTTGCTCAGTTTCGTGTCTTTACACCAAGTCACATCAAATATAGGTACTGAGCTGATTTTATTGAGCTCCGCGGGCTTTTTTACCCCTTTCGGATGGCTGACAAGGATACTCGGATTTTTGAATAATTACACCCATATTTTATAGGTGGACATTCTTACTCAGTCCCCTTTTTATGGTAAAGTTGCCACAAAACAAAAGAACACAGGATTTTCTCAATGGGCTGCTGCGACGCACCTGGCTTGATGCCAATTGAAGAAGCGATGGACAAAATGCTATCGCGAATCAAACCTATCCAAACAACGCTTTCTCTTCCACTTGCTGACGCACTCGGTTTTGTACTGGCAGAAGACATCCTGTCTCCTATTCACGTACCGCCATTCGATAACTCAGCAATGGATGGTTACGCTATTCGCATTCAAGATCTTGAGTCATCTTCTGTATTGCCTCTGGCAGGTAAATCATTTGCAGGACAACCTTTTGAAGGTGAATGGCCTCAAGGTACCTGTGTTCGCATCATGACTGGCGCAAAAATCCCACAGGGTTGTGATGCCGTTATCATGCAAGAAAACACAGAAGTAACGGATGCTGGCATTCAGTTCAACCAAACCGACGTGAAGCCACAAAACAACATCCGCCCAACAGGTGACGACATCAAGCAAGGCGATATCGTACTGGCAAAAGGTGCACGTTTGACACCTCGTGATATTCCGATGATTGCGTCTCTTGGTGTTAGCCACGTGACAGTAGTACGTAAGCCAAAAGTTGCTTTCTTCTCTACTGGCGATGAGCTTAAACCACTGGGCGAACCGTTAGACGAAGGCCAAATCTACGACAGCAACCGTTACGGTATTAAACCGCTTATCGAGAACTTCGGTTGTGAAGCCGTTGATCTAGGCATCATTCCAGATTGCCCAGAGACTCTAAAAGCGACCTTTGAACAAGCGCAAACATTAGCAGATGTGGTTGTGACCTCAGGCGGTGTTAGTGTGGGCGAAGCGGATTACACCAAAGACATTCTTGAAGAACTTGGTGAAATCGGTTTCTGGAAGCTAGCAATCAAGCCGGGTAAACCTTTCGCGTTTGGTAAGTTAAGCACTGCTTGGTTCTGTGGTCTGCCGGGTAACCCGGTTTCTGCCGTGCTAACTATGTACGTGCTTGTTCAACCAATGCTGGCAAAACTTGCAGGCCATACCGAATGGAAAGCACCCGAGTCTATTCCGGCAACAACCAAAACCGCCTTTAAAAAAGCGCCAGGTCGTACCGATTACCAACGTGGTATCTATACACTGGAAGATGGCAAGTTTGTCGTTGAAACAACCGGTAACCAAAGCTCTGGTGCATTCCGCTCAATGAGCCTAGCCAACTGTTTTGTTGTATTGGAACGTGAGCGCGGCCGAATTGAAGTGGGCGAAACGGTTCAGATTCAACTATTCAACTCAACCCTTTACTAGGAAGACGTTGTGGATATTCTTTCCGATCAGGAAATGTTGCGTTACAACCGCCAAATCATTCTTCGTCAGTTTGACTTTGAAGGACAAGAAGCACTCAAACAAGCATCGGTATTGATGCTTGGTGCTGGCGGTTTAGGCTGCGCATCAAGCCAATATTTGGCGACGGCTGGTGTCGGTAAAATCACGCTGATTGATGATGATATCGTCGAGCTGTCTAACCTTCAGCGCCAAGTGCTGCACCACGATGCGGATATTGGTCGTAAGAAGGTAGAGTCGGCGGCCGATGCGCTACGCGAGCTTAACCCGCACATTATCGTAGATACCATCGCAAAACGTCTTGATGATACCGCGTTAGAGAGCCTGATTAAGCAACACACTATTGTTGTCGATGCATCAGATAACGTCGATACGCGCAATCAACTTAACCGCCTATGTTTTGCGACCAAAACACCGCTAATTTCAGGAGCGGCCATTCGCATGGAAGGCCAAGTGAGTGTGTTTACTTATGATGACCCAGCGCAACCATGTTACCAGTGCTTAAGTGCCCTCTTCGGCAGCGGTGCGTTAAGTTGTGTCGAAGCTGGAGTCATGGCTCCTGTTGTGGGTATTGTTGGCGCAGTACAAGCGATGGAAGCGATTAAAGTGATTGCTGATTACGGCCAGCCAAAGAAAGGCAAAATTCTGATTTTGGACGCGCTCAGCATGTCTTGGCGAGAAATGAATCTGATGAAAATGCCCTCCTGTCCGGTTTGTAGTTAGTTCAATACCTATAATCATTCCCAAAAAGCCCAACTCGATGTTGGGCTTTTTTCTCATTTTGACAATCAGATTTAAAACCCCTCTTCTTACAAATCTTAATTTCATAAAATTCAACAACTTAAAATTTGGCACATTCCTTTCATTGCATATATCACGAACCAATGAGAGGGCGAATTATGAAAAGGACATCACTACTACTTGGGTCTCTAATAGCGAGCGCTTACGCACAAGCGGCGCCATTTGATACATGCCCAAGCAAAGCATACCTATTCCAATCAACCCCGGTTCAAATCTATGGCGTCAATTTGGTTACAGGTTCTACGACTCTTTTAGAGGACGACACAGGTTTGGCTTCGGGCATTAACGGGGTAGGTTTTAACTTCACTGACCGTTATATCTACGGCTACGACACCACAAACAAAAAGATTGTTCGTCTTGGTCAAGACTTCCAAGCAGCGACGCTTGATGTTTCAGGTCTTCCTACCGACCACACGTTTTACGTAGGTGACGTTTACAACCACGTCTACTACTTGTATCGCAAAGGCAAAGGACTTTTCTCCATTGACCTTTCTCCGCTCGATTCTGATCCAAATGCAACATTGAGCATCGTGAAAATCAGCTCTACTGCGACTGTGAACCTAACCGACTTTGCATTCCATCCCGGTGACGGTTCCCTTTACGGCATCGACAATAACTCTGGAGTGCTGTATCAGTTCAACCCATCAAATGGTAGCGCAACTGCGATAGGTGACACAGGTGAGAAAGGCACATTTGGTGCTGGCTACTTCGATGTAAACGGCAACTACTACGTGTCACGTAACCAAGATGGCAAAATCTATCGCGTTGACCTTTCGGAAGGTAACGCAGCCAATATCGCAGCAGGTATCGTTCCTGCGGTTGAGTTTGTATCCAACGGTCCAAGCTCAAGCCAAAATGACGGTGCACGTTGTGCAAATGCTCCGGTGATTAACGAAGACGAGCCAATTGATTTCGGTGATGCTCCAGACAGCTACCACACAACACTTGCGTCAAACGGTCCTCGTCACGAAGTGGACGGTGTAACTTGGCTTGGTTCCGTCGCTCCAGATGGTGATGCCGACGGACAGGCAAACGATAACTCTGTGGGCACAGCCGATGAAGATGGTGTTGGTTTTGTATCCGCACTTGATCCAGGCTTAAGCTCAATTGTGAATGTCACCGCTTCTACTTCTGGCTACCTATCAGCATGGTTTGACTGGAACCGCGATGGTGACTTTGATGATGAAGGCGAACAAGTCTTTACTGACGAATTACTGTCTGCGGGTAATAATCCCCTACCGTTTGTCGTTTCAACCGCTGCAACGGAAGGTTCAAGCTGGAGTCGATTCCGCTTCAGCCAACAAACCGGATTAAACTACGATGGTGGTTCGACGTCTGGTGAGGTGGAAGATTACCCAATTACTATCACTGGTAATGGCTACTCAGTGGAATATTTCCCGAGTGCAGAAGATTACGCCACCGTGGCTTATGAAGATAATTGGCCATACACCGCAGACTACGACATGAACGATGTGGTCGTGAAATTCCGCATCACTGAAACCAGTCTTGCTGGTCATGTTGAGAATATTCAAATTACTGGTGACCTAGCGGCTTACGGCGCAAGTTACAAAAATGGCTTCGCAATCCGACTACCGGGTGTACTGAGAAGCTCGATTGAAAACGGATTAACAACGCTATCCTTCAATGGTGTAGAACAAGCATCTAATGGCTTGGAAAGTATTTCTGATGAAGCAATTTTCATCATCAGTGAAGACTTAAGCACACACGCGGCGAGCAGCTGTAGCTACTTCCGCACAGAGCCTGGCTGTGATGATAACGTTTCACTCACCTTTACCTTGAATGTTTACTTCACTGAAGGCTCTGACCGTTCAGCGATTCAAGCCATGCCATACGACCCGTTCATCTTTGCAACACCGGGCACTTACCATGGCGACGGGATTACCTTCCAACCAGGTCGTAAATGGGAAGTTCACTTAGCAGACCAAGCACCAACAGAACAGTTTGATGACCAAAACCTCTTCGGTGTCGGCGTCGATGCAAGTGACCCTGCACAAGGTGTGTACTTCAAAACAGCAAACAACTTACCTTGGGCACTGTTGATAGTAGAAGATTGGGATTGGCCGCTAGAGCGTGTAGACATGGTCGATGCATACCCTCAATTCCAAGCTTGGGCTGAGTCTGGTGGCGAACTAAGCACAGATTGGCACACCGCTCCAACACCTAACAAATGCTACATTCCATAGGGAGATAACATTATGAAAGCACTTATCACAATCATCATGGGATTAGCACTAACAGCTTGTGGCGGAGGCGGTGGCGGCGGAGGTGGTAACAGTACACCACCTCCACCAACCCAAACCACGGTGCCAGAGGAAGATACTACCCAGCAGGAAGAAACTACTGAAGAAGAGACAACGGTAACAGTGGAAGATGCAACCATGCAGGATCTAGTAGTACCAGATGGCTTTAGCTACAACCCAGTGACGGAAGGTACGCTCAATGTAGACATCAGTGGTTTCTCTTCACAACGAGCACACCTAAGCGTGTACAAAGAGTTTGTCGAGAACAGTTCAGGTAACTACGATGCAAAATACCCAAGCAAAGTCGCATCGGTTCCACTCAACAATGGTACAGCAAATGTCGACTTTAATGTTTCTGATAGCCAAGGTAGCCTACTTGTTGAAATTTGGTTCTATGACGGTAGTGACCCAATTCAGAAAGTGATTACTTCTGGAGACAACACTTGGACCATGTAACTGGGTAAATCGAAAGCTGTCTTTCAGAACAAATCTTCAATCTTTAACTTAAAAATCGCATCGTTCTTTTGAACATGCGATTTTTTTGTTGTAAAACAGTAAGATTATCCACCTAGCAAACTAAAGACAATGCACGCACTGATTAGTACTGATGAACTCAATAGCCTTCTCGGCCAACCTAACGTCAAGCTCCTCGACGCTAGTATTGCGTTTCAAATCCCTTGTGAAGGTAAAAAGATTCAAGATAAGTGGATTCCAAATACTTTACGCTTTGATTACGACAATGACTTTTGCTTACCCGGCTCCTCCCTACCGCATATGATGCCAACAGAAGAAGGCTTCAACCAAAGTGCGCAACAACTCGGTTTGAACAACGAAGACTTGATTGTGGTTTATGACAACTCAGGCACTTTAGCGGCACCAAGAGCTTGGTGGATGTTCAAAGCCATGGGGCATGACAATGTCCGAGTCTTAAATGGCGGTCTTCCAGCTTGGATTGAAGCAGGACTCCCTGCCGAAAGTGCCCTATCGCAACCAAGCGAAGAAGGCAACTTTGCGGGCAAGCTCAACCAAAATGCCTTTTTGAATGCACAAGATGTTCTTGCTCATTCAACCAATAAAAGTGCCAATATCATCGATGCCAGAGCCAAAGCTCGCTTCCTTGGTGAAGTGCCTGAGCCACGAGAAGGTCTACGTAGTGGGCACATTCCAAATTCGGTTTGCTTACCGTTTCAAGAACTCTTGGCCAACGGTCACATTAAACCAAATTCAGAGTTGCAACAGATATTTAGCGCACTAACGATAGATAGTGACAATTCGATTATTTTTAGTTGCGGTTCCGGTGTAACCGCATGCATTTTATTACTCGCGGCGTATCAAATTGGTCTGGACAACCTGTCGGTGTACGACGGTTCTTGGACCGAATGGGGTGCAGACCACTCTCTACCTATCGAGTGTTAAGACAAGTGTCTGTTTAACAAAGTATCTTACGTTTATCTAAAGATGATGTGTTCCAATAAACTAAACGCAGCTTCTAAACCAAACTTGTCATTTCGAAATAGAAACTGGCTATGAGTGATTTGTCACCCCTCATAGCCTGACTACATCAAAAGCCGACTATTTCCGTTAGCGTTCAGATGTCGCGTTGCCGTGCATTTGCTCATCTAAGTTGAGCACGGTTAATGCGTTGCTAACGCTCGTGGCGATCACGTCTATCGCTCCAGTTCTTAATGCTCCGAGTAGAGCGAGTGGCTTGCTGTTCTCAGCTGCGATCGCAATGACTTCCGAGATCGGCCGAAACTCTTCAATACCAAGTCCAATTACTCGGTCACTCATTACCGTGTTCGCTACATTACCGTGAATATCAAAGAAGTCATAACCTGCAAAATCCCCTACCACACCTTGTTGAAGTCTCGACTGAACCACTTCATCAGGCGTAAACCAACCTAAGTCGACCATGTAACTGTTTTCGCTCATGTCACCAATACCAACCAAAGCAACATCGGCTTTACGTGCTAGGTCGAGCGTTTGTTTCACGGTTGCATTTTGCATGAAGGCCAACTTCTGTTCTCTATTTTCTGCGTATGCCGGCGCATAAAGGGTTTCAGAGGTTCCCCCATATTTCTTCGCCAACTGACGACAAATATGGTCGGCGTTATACATACCGCCACGCGGGTGAATACCACCAATGCCACACACAAATTTACAGTCACGCGGCGTAATAACACCAATATGGTGAGCGACAGACGACACGTTGCGCCCTTGTCCGACCGTCACCACCATGCCGTTTTTGAGCGTGCTAGTGAGATAATTGGACACCAATCCCGATACCTGTAGTCGTTGCGCTTCTTCATTCGGTTGATCAAGAGCAACCAGCGCGCGCTTAACGCCGAATCGCTCGATCAAACGTTGTTCAATCTTGGCGCTGAACACCGGATGGTATTTAACGGTAATTTCAACAATGCCTTCATCACGCGCCTGCTTGAGCATTCGCCCGACCTTTGCGCGTGATATGGCAAATTTTCTCGATATCTCTTCCTGAGTCGCACCGTCTTGATAATACGCGACGGAAATCTCTGTCAACAAATCCGTGTTTTCAATGGAAATATCTTGATTAGAACTGCTCATGGTTTCTCTCGCCCTTTAAGAGGATCGATATTGTATGCAATAAGTGAACATATGCTCATTGACTTAGCATATGTTCTTTATCAATTTAAACGCTACATTTGCTCATCGCAATAACATTTTCTCACTACAATTTTTTACCCTCTTGGACAACGCTCAAGCTTTGAACAATAAGGGCAAACGTTTATTTGGGTTAACCACTAAACACACAGTAAAAAAACGTTGATGAAGTTCACTATAAGTCCATTTCAGCGATTGACTTTCAGCATAGATAGGATAAATATGGACACATCATTTACTCAGCTATCGATCAAATGTTCATAGCATTTGTTCGGTAACGAAATTTTCCGTAGTTGGCTGAGCAGATGTCTCATTAAATGCGATGAGACGGTTAGCTAACTCGCTTGCAAATGCACAAGCTGTGATAACAAAAATCACGCTTAAGCCCATTTAAATAGGATGATCGATTATGAGCAACAAGTTAGAGCAACTTCGTAAACTAACGACTGTAGTAGCAGACACTGGCGAGATTGATGCAATTAAAAAGTATCAGCCAGAAGACGCAACAACTAACCCTTCTCTTATCCTTAAAGCCGCTCAAATCGCAGAGTACGCACCTCTAATCGATGCTTCAATCGAATACGCTAAAGCACAGAGCAACGACAAAGCTCAACAAGTTCAAGATACTTGTGACATGCTTGCAGTAAACATCGGTAAAGAAATCCTAAAAACTATCCCAGGTCGTATCTCTACAGAAGTAGACGCTCGTCTATCTTACGATATGGAAGGCAGCGTAGCGAAAGCTCGTCAACTAGTGAAAATGTACAACGATGCTGGCATCACTAACGACCGTATCCTTATCAAACTGGCTTCAACTTGGGAAGGCATTCGCGCAGCTGAGATCCTAGAAAAAGAAGGCATCAACTGTAACCTAACGCTTCTCTTCTCGTTCGCTCAAGCACGTGCTTGTGCAGAAGCGGGTGTATTCCTAATCTCGCCATTCGTTGGTCGTATCATGGACTGGTACAAAGCGAAAGAAGGCCGTGACTTCGAAGCTCAAGAAGATCCAGGCGTACTATCTGTAACTAAGATCTACAACTACTACAAAGAATACGGCTACAAAACTGTAGTTATGGGCGCAAGCTTCCGTAATATCGGTGAGATCTTAGAACTAGCTGGTTGTGACCGTCTAACTATCGCTCCTGCTCTACTTGCAGAACTAGAAGCAGCTGAGGGTGAAGTAGTTGAGAAACTAGTTGATTCTAAAGGCGCAGCTGAGCGTCCAGCACCAATGACTCACGCAGAGTTCCTATGGGAACATAACCAAGACCCAATGGCTGTTGAGAAGCTGGCTGAAGGTATCCGCAACTTCGCCGTTGACCAAGGCAAACTAGAAGCGATGATCGAAGCTAAGCTTTAATTGCTTACCAAAAGCGAGTAGCCCGTCTACTCGCTTTTACCATCAGCACTATTTTCAAAAAATTCTATTTGAACTTGTTTCGGCGAGTTCCCTCTATTTAAATCAAATATCGAGAAGTAATCACTATGGATCGTAAACATCTAGCAAATGCAATCCGTGCGCTAAGCATGGATGGTGTTCAACAAGCTAACTCTGGTCACCCAGGTGCACCTATGGGTATGGCTGACATCGCTGAAGTTCTTTGGCGCTCTCATCTAAACCACAACCCATCAAACCCTGAGTGGGCAGACCGCGACCGTTTCGTGCTGTCTAACGGCCACGGCTCAATGCTGATTTACTCTCTACTGCACCTTGCAGGTTACGAGTTGTCTATCGACGATCTGAAAAACTTCCGTCAGCTTCACTCAAAAACCCCAGGTCACCCAGAGTACGGTTACGCGCCAGGTATCGAGACCACAACGGGTCCGCTAGGTCAAGGCATCACTAACGCGGTTGGTATGGCTCTAGCTGAAAAAGCGCTAGCAGCGCAATTCAACAAAGAAGGCCACGACATCGTTGACCACTTCACTTACGTGTTCATGGGCGACGGCTGTCTGATGGAAGGTATTTCGCACGAGGCATGTTCTCTTGCAGGTACTCTAGGTCTAGGCAAGCTGATCGCGTTCTGGGATGACAACGGCATCTCTATCGACGGTCACGTTGAAGGTTGGTTCTCTGACGACACACCTAAGCGTTTCGAAGCTTACGGTTGGCACGTAATCCCTGCAGTCGATGGTCACGATGCTGACGCAATCAACGCAGCAATTGAAGCAGCGAAAGCGGATCCACGTCCTACACTTATCTGTACTAAGACTATCATCGGTTTTGGTTCACCAAACAAATCTGGTTCACACGATTGTCACGGTGCGCCACTAGGTGCAGAAGAAATCGCAGCAACACGCAAAGAACTAGGTTGGGAGCACGGTCCTTTTGAAATTCCGCAAGAAGTCTACGCAGAATGGTCAGCGAAAGAAACAGGCGCAGCTAAGGAAGCAGCGTGGAACGAGAAATTTGCAGCTTATGAAGCAGCGTACCCTGAGCTGGCAGCTGAATTTAAACGCCGCGTAAACGGTGAGCTTCCTGCACAGTGGGAAGAGAAAGCAAGCCAAATCATTGCTGATCTTCAAGCTAACCCAGCAAACATTGCATCACGTAAAGCGTCTCAAAATGCTCTAGAAGCATTTGGTGCTCTACTACCAGAGTTCATGGGTGGTTCTGCTGACCTAGCACCTTCTAACCTAACAATGTGGTCTGGTTCTAAGTCTCTAGAAGCAAGCGACTTCTCTGGTAACTACATCCACTACGGCGTACGTGAATTCGGTATGACAGCGATCATGAACGGTATCGCGCTACACGGTGGTTTCGTTCCTTACGGCGCAACATTCCTAATGTTCATGGAGTATGCACGTAACGCAATGCGTATGGCTGCACTGATGAAAATTCAGAACATCCAAGTGTACACGCATGACTCTATCGGTCTTGGCGAAGATGGTCCAACTCACCAACCAGTTGAGCAAATGGCATCGCTACGCCTAACACCAAACATGAGCACATGGCGTCCATGTGACCAAGTTGAGTCCGCTGTAGCTTGGAAACTAGCGATTGAACGTAAAGATGCACCGACAGCACTTATCTTCTCTCGTCAAAACCTTGCGCAACAAGAGCGCACAGTAGAACAAGTAGCAGACATCGCGAAAGGTGCTTACATTCTGAAAGATTGCGAAGGCAAGCCAGAGCTAATCCTTATCGCAACAGGTTCTGAAGTTGAACTAGCAGTAGAAGCAGCAGCACAGCTAACTGCTGAAGGTAAGAAAGTACGCGTTGTTTCAATGCCATCAACAGACGCATTCGACAAACAAGACGCCGCTTACCGTGAAGCTGTACTGCCATCAGACGTAACAGCACGTATCGCAATTGAAGCAGGTATTGCTGACTTCTGGTACAAGTACGTAGGCTTCGACGGTCGCATCATCGGTATGACTTCATTCGGTGAATCTGCACCAGCTGGCGAACTATTCAAAATGTTTGGTTTCACAACTGAAAACGTAGTGAACACAGCAAAAGAGCTACTCGCGTAATTGCAGTAAAAAGGTAGTCAGTTTTCTCTATTGCGAATGTGAAAACTGAAAAGCCCCACCAGCAATGGCGGGGCTTTCTTTTATCTGGCTCCTATTCGCATAAACGCAGCCAGGACATAAACATCACAACTTTCGTTACGACTATTTGTCTTCAAATCGAAGTGCGAGCTGATAGAAATCTTGTACTTGGTCTTTCAACTGTCGGCTATTTTGCTCAACTGAATGTGTTGCTGCCAAGTTTTGTTCTGCGGTCGAAGCAATAGAATGAATGTGCTGGTTTACATCACTAGATAGCTTTAACTGGTTATTCGCCGCTTCTGCTACATCAACCATCAGCCCACTCATGGTTTGCATCATCTGTTCAACTTCAGACAAACGCAACGCGCTTTGTTCTGCTACTTGAGAACAGGCATCGGTTTGCTCTTTGTTTGCCAGAATATCTTTCTGCCAACTTTGAATCGTTGCCAACATAGTGGAGATAGAGGCTTGGATTTGTTCAGTTGCATTGGATGTTCGCCCAGAAAGCGCGCGGACCTCATCAGCTACAACAGCAAAACCACGACCTTGCTCCCCTGCTCTTGCCGCTTCAATCGCCGCGTTGAGTGCCAGTAAATTGGTTTGCTCTGCGATCCCACCAATCTCTTCCATCAAATGGTTCACCTTCTGCGCCTGATCACTCAGTTGATACGTCGTTTCCGTCGCTTTTTCAGCTTGAAGGCTTAACTTCGCTAGATTGGTGTGCGTTTGATCGATGGTCTCCTTCGCCATCAAGCATGACTTCAATGTATCATCAATCAACATATGGGCATCATTGGTACTCGAAGAAACCGAATTTGCCGACGACTCCACCTCTTGGGTAGCATCTCGCACACGATGAATATCGGTATTTTGCTGATTTAATGCAGCCGAGACTTCTGCCGTTGTTTGACTAAGCTCTTCGGCGCAATGCTGCAAAGGCAATGCGGAGTCAGTCATCCTTCCTAACACGGTTCGAATTCTTGCGGATAGCATTTTGATATGGAAATCGGCAATCGAAAATGCCGTGTTACCAGAATAGATCAAGCGACTTACGCTGTCATATTGCTTTTGTAACTTTTTAAGTTGCTGAGGTGTATCAATTAACTCTTGGCGGAATAACAGAGCTAGAACACTTGCAGGTAACGCACTTGCAAGCCAAGCCAACGGCCCTTCAACAGACAACGCATATGCGGTTGCAGGTGCGGTTAGTGCACCAAGTAGAATCGCATAGCGAATGGTTTCATTGATTTTCAACGACCAAGTTCGGCCAGACTTCTCTGCAGCACGCATGCTTTTGTAGGCTTTTGTCGCAATATCAACCCACTCTCGCTTTGGTTTCACGCGCACTGATTGATACCCAACAACATGGTTGTCTTCGTAGATAGGGGTGACATAAGCATCAACCCAATAGTAACCGCCAGACTTAGTGGCATTCTTAACCATTCCACGCCAGGCTTTACCTTGTTTAAGGCGTGCCCACATATCACCGAAAGCGGCTTTAGGCATATCTTTATGACGAACTATATTATGGTTCTGACCGACAAGTTCTTCGTGAGTGTATTCAGCAACGCGGCAAAAGGCTTCATTACAATATGTAATAACACCTTGTAAGTTCGTTGTTGAGACGAGTTCCTCAGACTCCCTCACGAGAGTTTCTTGAGCTTTATGAGAAATATTGGCTGACATAGACGAAACTTCTTTAGTTTTTATTGATTTTCGGCAAGATATATACAGGATTTTTATTTTTATTACAAAAAGTTAGATAAAAAGTCTTATCAAATCGACATTTTTATTGTGGGAATTCACATTATCGATAAAAACATAAAGAGGAGATTGTTGATTTGAGCTAATAAACAAACCCGACACGATAGGCCGGGTTATATATTAAGACTTAATTAAGCGGTTTGTGATTCTGGCTTTTTATTCGTTTTTAACGCAAACATCGCGATAACGAGTAACACAAATGGAAGAACATACAGATTAAGATTCTGCCAACCTACGGTAGACTCAAGCCAACCAGATAGTAATGCGGTGATGGTGACACAACTGAACACGAAGAATTCATTAAACGCTTGAGCCTTGCTTCTGTTTTTCGCTTCATAGCTTTGACTAAACAGCCCGGTTGCTGCGATAAACATAAAGTTCCACCCTATTCCTAACAGGATTAAAGCAAGACTAAAATGCCATATAGACACTCCATGTATATTAATTCCAATACAAGCAACAAATAGCAACCCACCCGCCAAAATCATATTCTTAGCGCCAAACCGCTCTATCAGACGGCCCGTGACAAACGCAGGCGCAAACATACCCAACACGTGCCATTCGATCACTCCCGCCGCTTTATCAAAATCAAAGCCACAACCAATCATCGCTAAAGGAGTTGCTGTCATTAAAATGTTCATCACCGCGTACGCAACCATTGCCGCGATAACGGCCAGCATGAAATTAGGTCGACGAATAATCATTCTCAGCTTATCCGCCTTAGCGTGTAGCGCCTGCGTGTGTGCAGGTGGAAAACGAATGGTTTGTAGCACAACCAACGCGGTTATATAAAGCACGACAAGCACAGCAAATGCACTAATGTATAAGCCATCATCTGACCACTGCTGCGAGTACACGGCCAGATTAGGCCCAAGGATCGCCGCTAACACCCCACCCGCCATAGATATCGAAATCGCCCTATGCCTTGCCGACTCTTCACACACTTCAATGGCAGCAAACCTGTATAGAGTACCGAAACCTATACCAACACCAAGCAAAAACGTAGACATGCAGAACAGATAGAAGTTTTGTTGACTTAATGCATACGTCGCTAGACTAGCACCCAAAATGCCAATGACATTACCAAGGCTAAAACCAAGGCGACGCCCTAACTTGCCCATAATTAGCGACGCAGGAATTGTCGCGGCCATCAGTCCCAAAAACTGCAATGCAACTGGTAATGTGATAAAACTTGATGACGGCGCAAGTGTTTTGCCAATAAGGGCAATAACAGATATGAGTAAAATATTCCCTGTCATTAATAAGGCTTGGCAGAGGGATAGAAGCCATACATTACGATTCAATTCCAAATTCCTTTTGGTTACAACGTATACAGATAACATATAGGAAAGCAGAAACAATAGAAAGATATGAGAGTAATTCTCAACAAAAAGAGCCAGAGGCATAGTACCTCTGGCTCTTCACTATTCACTTTTCGCTTTTAAAAAGTTTTTCTGTTGAGCTTACTTGTTGCGGCGCGCTTTTACTGCATCAGAAAGCTGACGAAGTACCGTTTCCGTGTCTTCCCAGCCAATACATGCATCAGTGATCGACTGACCATAAGTGGCTGCTTTACCATCCACTAAGTCTTGGCGACCTTCAACTAAATGAGACTCGATCATCACTCCAAAAATGGCTTCTTCGCCACCAGAGATTTGCTCGGATACATCATCAGACACCAGCATTTGACGCTTGAACTGCTTCGAGCTGTTAGCATGGCTAAAATCAATCATCACTTTTTTCGGCAGACCTGCAGTGTCCAGCTCATCTTTAATTTGAGCTACATGTGCTGCACTGTAGTTTGGTTCTTTACCGCCACGTAGAATAATATGGCAGTCTGGATTACCAGCGGTTTCTACGATCGCGGAATGACCGTATTTTGTTACTGAAAGGAAGTGATGGGAAGCGCTTGCAGAACGAATCGCGTCGCTCGCTATTTTAATATTCCCGTCAGTACCGTTTTTGAAACCTACAGGACAAGAAAGACCAGAAGCTAGCTCGCGGTGAACCTGAGATTCTGTCGTACGAGCACCGATAGCGCCCCAACTGATCAAATCCGCCACGTACTGAGGTGTGATCATATCTAAGAATTCACTTGCCGTTGGCAAGCCCATATCGGTTAGATCAAGAAGAAGTTTACGTCCGATACGTAGACCATCATTTAGCTTATAGGTGTCATTTAAGTAAGGGTCATTGATAAGGCCTTTCCAACCAACGGTCGTACGCGGCTTTTCAAAATAAACTCGCATAACAACCTCAAGCTGCTCGCCCAGTTCATCACGTAGTACTTTTAGCTTTTTGCCGTACTCAACCGCGGCAGCCGGATCGTGAATAGAACACGGGCCAACGATCACGAGTAATCGATCGTCTTTTCCTTCAAGAATATTGTGAATGGCGTTACGGCAATCAAAAGTGGTCGAAGAAGCGGTTTCAGTCGCTGGGAACTTCTCTAATACTGCAACAGGTGGCAATAACTCTTTTACTCTATTTATTCTTACATCATCAGTTTGAAACATTACTTCTACTTCCTGGTTTTATTTCCGACCCCATTTTTACCAACTGAACTCATTGCAACATTGTTCACAAAGCGAGCAGCATCAAGGGCTGTGGTCATTTTCTGTCTAGCGTTTAAGTAACTTATCGGCTTAGGCGTAGACTTGCAATCAGTTTTTGCAAATAAATGCAAATAAAAACCACCTGTTAACCACCGCGCACAATGTAAAGTAAAGTTTACGAAAAAAAGTTCAAAATAATCATCAATTTTCTTATGCACCAAAAAATCTTTACTACAATGTAAGAAATATCAGAAGTTTGTGAGGTATTTTTGGGTAGTAAATGTTGATCAAGTTCAAATATATTGTTGCTTGATATGAAATGATTAGAATATTAAACTAATTTCTTATAAACGCTGGTTTTTTCTAATTTTTTGATAAAACGAAGTAGAAGTTAATATGCAATCAATACAAGGAAACATTATGAACAAAGTAGCAATTGCAGTAGCAGCAGTGGTAGCTGGTAGTAGCGCGCTTTTAAACTCTGCTCAAGCTGAAATGTACATCGGGGGCAAAGTGGGCATGACTACACTTGACGACGCTTGCTATCTAAATAGCCCTTGTGATGATGAAGCGTTCGGTGCAGGACTACATATCGGTTATGACTTTACCGATATCATCGGGCTAGAGTACGGCGTAGACTTCTTAGGCGACTATGAAGGAAACTCTAGGTCAGGGGCTAATACGATTAATACGATTGACGGCAATCTAACGGCTTTAACACTTGCACCTAAATTCAACTGGCACTTAAACGACTCTTGGAATCTATTTGCTAAGATCGGTGGTGCTTACATGATGTCTGATGACGAAACAGACTTTGTCCCAACAGGTTCTTTGGGTGCTGAATACTCGATCGATAGAAACTGGAGTGTTCGCGCTGAATACCAACGCTACCAAGATATGTCTGACGACGTGTGGGACGACATGGATGCTAACTTCTTTGGTATCGGTGTTAACTACAAATTCGCAGCAGCTCCAGTTGTTGCAGCAGTTGTAACGGAAGAAGTGATCGAGCCAGATCCAGAACCAGTGATGATGAGCAAGGTGCACAAAGAAGAGTACGGTACAGGTACGTTTGAATTCGATAGTGCTAAGTTAACAGAGTCCGTTTCTGAACGTCTGGACAACTTTGTTTCATTCTTGAACGAATATCCTCAAGCTCAAGTAGAGATTACTGGTTACACGGATAGCTCAGGCCCTGCGGCATACAACCAAAAACTGTCTGAGCGTCGTGCTCAATCTGTTGCTGATTACCTAACCGCAGCTGGCATTGGTTCAGATCGTTTGACAGTTAAAGGTATGGGTGAAGAAAACCCAGTTGCTGACAACAGCACTCGCGAAGGTCGTGAGAAAAACCGTCGCGTAGAAGTTGTGGTACCTTCATTTGAATACCAAGAGCTAGTTCAACCAGAATAAGCATCTATGATTCATGATCGATGATGTGGTAAAAATTAATGGGGTGCATTTGCACCCCATTTTGATCTCATATTAAGGGATATTGCCACTATGGTTTTGGGAAAAAGATCAACTCATTATCTTGCACCATAACGCAATCCATACCAGCTGCATGCGCCGCTCGCTTCCCCAACTCAGTATCCTCGAACACAAGACACTGTGACGCCTCCAAGTCGAGTTGTTCCGCGGCCACCAAAAAGGTATCTGGAAAGGGTTTATGGTTCTCTACATCACTCGCGGTTACTACAACATCCAACTTGTCTAATAAACCTGCATGGCTTAATAAGCGCATGGCACTTTCTCGTTGGCTGCCAGTCCCGACTGCAATTTTCTTATGGCCTAAATATTCCTCTAACACGATGTTCGTGCAAGGAATAACGTCACCATGAAGCTCCATAGCAGCGAATGTTTCCATTTTAAATGTCGCGACAGTTTTAGGATCTAATGAAAGCTCATGCACACGATTTAGTTCCTCAACAATTTTAAAGCTCGGCATCCCTCCTAAACTGTGAAACCACTCCTGACAAAACGGAAAATCAAAACGCTCAGCAGTTGCTTGCCAAGCTGCCAAGTGGGCTGGCATGGTATCGATTAGAGTACCATCCATATCAAATATGAATCCCTCATAGGGTCTAAAATCAATCGTGCTCATGTCTTTTCTTCTATTTGTGCATCTGTAATGTTAATTTATCAGCTCTTTCAATCGTCCTTACCGGCATTTACTTATCATGCTCAAAATTTCGAACTCCGTCACAATTCAAGAGTGGGAAATTCAATTATCCCCAATTAGAGCTCAAGGAAATGGTGGCCAGAACGTTAACAAGGTAGCGTCCGCTATACACCTGCGCTTTGATATCCGGCATTCAAGCTTACCTGACTTTTACAAAGAGCGATTACTTGCACTTTCTGATAGTCGTATAAGTAAAGATGGCGTGATCATCATCAAAGCGCAACAATTTCGGACACAAGAACAAAATAAGGAAGACGCCCTAAATCGGCTTCAAGCATTGATAAAAGCTGCCGCTTTACAGGAGAAGAAGCGTATTAAAACGAAACCAACCCGCGCTTCTCAACGCCGACGACTTGATACAAAAAACAAGCACGGAGCGAAAAAACAGCAACGTAAAAAAGTGCTGTATTAGTGCATGTCGTTTTCTCGACATGTTAGTTGAACAACGTTTGCTAGCCCTTGGAAATCTCATTGGATTTCTCTTTTTAGTTACTTATTCAGGAAACAACAATATGACTATTAGGCAAAAACTCTACTTCCTCGGAGTTATCGCCATTTTAGGCATCGTGGCCCTTTTGGGTACGTCATCCCATTTTGAAAATAAGAGCAATGATCTTAATCACGCCATCAAACTCGTTGGTGATCTAGAAATACGCTTACTCAACTTACGCAGAAATGAAAAAGATTTCCTACTGCGTAGTAATGACAAATATCTAAATAAGTTTGACGCCAATGTTGACAAGTTTATAGACACAGAAAAAGAGCTTGCGAACATACTCAAGAGTAATGAATTACCTTCCAGTCAACAATTTAAGCAAGACTTGCTCGCATACCAAAGGGGCTTTCAGAATCTGGTCAGCGCTTACCAACGATACGGGCTTGATTCAAAGAGTGGGCTTCTCGCCGGTTACGAACAAGCACTATTAGAAGCTAAACAACGTTCAGACCACCAGCAGTTATTGGCATTAGTCCGTTTTGACTCTGTGGTAAAAGCAGGACTATTCAATAGTGACTTGCTTGAGGGGCAATATGCTCCGGAGCTTATCAAAACAGGTAAGCAATTGGCGGCCCAAAAGCAAGTTGTTGGGGTTGCTTATGACAAAGGCCTACTCGGTGAAACTCGCGCATTATCCCATGCCGTAGAAGAGCAATTTGAAACCTTTTCCACAGCCCTTAGCTCTGCTGCCGCACAACGTGATGAACAAATGTCGACCATCAAGCAGGTCATTACAGCTCTGATCTTAGTCGTTATTTTCGCATTGATTTGGCAAATTTCACGTTCAATCAATACGCGAGTGAATAGCTTACTTGGCACCATTCGAAGTATCAGCGAAACGAACAACATGGGACTTCGATCTGATTTGAAAGGTCAAGACGAGCTATTTGATATCAGTCATCACCTCAATGACCTATTGGATAAGCTTGAGCATCTAATTAGTAGTACCCAAGAAAAATCGGCGCAACTCACTGCAAGTACCGATAATATGCATCGTGAGTTAGAAGGCGTTATGGAGCAATTCCACACTCAAACTGACCACACTGCATCAATGGCGACGGCAGTTCAGCAAATGGTTGCCACAATAGGTGAAATCTCTGAAAGCACATCAGTTGCGGTAGAAGGCGTACATCAGGCAGCGAATAATGCCGAACAAGGTCGAGGAGTTGTTGAGGCGACGGTAACCAACATCGGTCAACTAACCACGATTTTATCAAACAGCCAGCAGTCGATTGGCTCGCTGAATCAGCATGTAGATAAAATTGGTGGTGCCGTGAACATCATCCAAGAGATTGCAGAGCAAACCAACCTACTAGCTCTCAACGCAGCAATTGAAGCCGCGCGAGCAGGCGAACAAGGCCGCGGGTTTGCAGTTGTCGCCGATGAAGTACGCGCCCTAGCTAGCCGAACTCATCAATCCACAGAGGAAATCACGCGGGTCGTTGCAGACATTCAAACTCAAATGTCTACAGTTGTTGCTGATATTGATCAATGTAACGATCAAGGGCAACAAACACTTAATGCTTCTGAAAAACTGGATTCTAGCCTGCAACAGATCATTACTGACATGCATTCAATTCAAGGTAATTCGGAGCGCATAGCTTCAGCAATTGAAGAACAAGGTATCGTGATGAACCAAGTTAGCGGTTCAATCACCGAGCTAAACGCAATATCTGAGAATAACATGCAATCCGCTCAGGAATGCTTGCATGAAGTGAACTCTGTCTCTGCTCAAGCTCATGATATGGATGAAGCCGTTGCACAATTCAAAACTGCGCTAAAATAACCCTTTTCAAAATAGAAAGCCCGAGGCAATCATTGCTTCGGGCTTTTTTTCAATTGTCACTTCGTGCTTACTGCGCACTTCGGATGTGATTACTCATCATCAAGAGGAACCAGCTTGGTGTTGCCGCCATGAACTTTCTCACGCTGTCTTTGCACCAGAGCGTAGAAGCCTGGGATCAAGAATGTACCTGCTAGAAGCACACACAATAGACCACCAATCAGCGACACGCCGAGTGAGTTTTGACTCACGTGCCCCGCGCCAGCGGCAAAGATAAGCGGGAAGATACCCAGGATAAATGACCAAGAGGTCATATTCACAGCGCGGAAACGTAACGTGCCTCCTTTAACCGCTGCACTATCGATATCAGCATCTTTTTCTTCACGCTCTTGCTTGGCGAACTCCACAATCAAAATTGCGTTTTTCGCCGCCAAGGCTATGAGCAAGACAAGACCAATTTGGGCATACAAGTTAAGCGGCGTGCCAGTTAGATTCAACGCAAGGAAGGAACCTAACGTTGCTACTGGGACCACCAAAATAATAGCCAGTGGAATACTCCAACTCTCATACTGAGCCACCATAAACAAGTAAATGAAGATCAAAGCCAGCGCAAACGCATAAATGGCTTGGTTACCCGCAAGCACTTCCTGATAAGCCATACCTGTCCATTCATACGTGTACCCTTGCGGAAGAACTTCCGCAGCAACGCGTTCCATTGCGGCAATCGCATCACCACTAGAGTAACCCGGAGCTGGTTGGCCTTGAATGATAGCACTGCGGTACATGTTGTAACGCCACGCCACATCAGGCTCAAACACTTGCTCGTAGCTCACTAGCGTACTTAACGGAACCATATCACCGTTCGAAGAACGAACATGGAAACGCTCTAGATCTTCCATGCTGCTACGATGCTGACTATCAGCTTGCATGGTTACGCGGAAGTTCTTACCAAACATGGTGAAGTCATTCACATAAAGCGAACCTAAGTTGCCTTGCAAGGTTTGGAAAATAGACGACAGCGAAATACCTAATTGCTGCGCTTTCTCACGATCGATATCAACGTAGTAGTGCGGAACATTCGCGCGGAACGTGCTAAACGTGTAGGCAATTTCAGGCGCTTGGTTAGCCGCTTGGATCATTTCTCCCATGACCATCGACAAGTCGGTACGACTTCGCCCTAGCGTGTCTTCAAGCACAAACTCAAAACCAGACGCAGCGCCCATACCAGGAACCGCTGGTGGTCCCATCGCAAAAACAACCGCTTGAGGTAACTCTGTCGCCGCTCGACCGTTAATACGTGCCGCGATAGCATTAGCAGAGTGCTCTCCTTGCAGCGAGTTACGAGTATCCCAGTCATGCAATTTGATAAATACAGAAGCACCGTTTGATGCTGCTGCGCCTGTCATAAACGAGTAACCGTTCGCAACCGTCACACCATCCACACCAGGTTCTTCACCGATCATTTTCATTAAATCATTGGTGACTTCTTCAGTACGTGATAAAGAGGCTGAATCTGGTAGCTGTACGTTAACCAGCAAAATGCCTTTATCTTCTTGAGGAACAAACGCTGTAGAGGTGGTTTTCGCAAAGAAAGTGACCGCTGCGATAGCAACTATAAAGAACGTCACGAGCAGTAAAGACTTCTTCACCAAGAAACCAGCGATCTGGCCATAACGCGTAGTGATGCGCTCTAAGCCTCGGTTGAAAGCCTGGAACCAGTTAGCGGTATTGCCCCCACCCTGCTTCAATACCAGAGAACAAAGTGCTGGGGACAGCGTCAATGCATTGATGGATGAAATCACAACCGAAATACAGATGGTCAAAGCGAACTGGCGATACATGATACCGGTGATACCTGGCAGCATGGCGACGGGTATGAATACCGCAAGTAGAACCAAGGTCGACGTGATGATTGGTCCCGTGACTTCTTTCATCGCTAGCAACGTCGCTTTACGCGGTGAAATGGTTGGGTCTTTCGCCATGGTAGTATCGACGTTTTCGATAACCAGAATCGCATCGTCCACCACGATACCAATCGCAAGGATCAAGCCAAACAAAGTAACCGTATTAATGGTGAAGCCCGTTGCCTGCATGATGGCAAACGTACCAATCAGAGAAACGGGGATCGCGACAACAGGAATCAACGTTGCACGCGCACTACCCAAGAACAAGTAAGTTACAGCAATCACCAATAGAATCGCTTCAATCAGTGTTTTTACTACCCCTTTGATCGATTCAGATACGAACACGGTTGTATCGTAGCTGGTCTCGTATTCCATTCCCTCTGGGAAGTTTTTGCTCAAGCCTTCAAGGAGCTCCATGACGGCCTGACCACTTTCTAACGCATTCGCATCCGATTGAAGAGACAACGCAACGATTGACGCGTCCTGGCCACGGAACTTACCGTTACCATCGTAGAACTTTTTGCCTAGTTCAACGCGAGCAACATCTTTCAGATAAACCGTAGAGCCATTGGGATTAGCTCGAAGGACTACGTTCTCAAACTCACTCACGCTTTCCAAGCGACCTTTGGTCACAAGGTTAAACTGAACTTCTTGCGGATTGTTGTATGGTGCTGCACCTACACGCCCTGCCGCAACTTGGACGTTCTGTTCAGCCAAAGCAGCGTATACGTCTGACGTGGTTAGCTTAAGGTTGGCCATTTTTTCAGGATCTAACCAAACACGCATTGCGTATTCGCCACCACCAATCACGTTAACTTCACTGATACCTTTCGCACGAGCCAACTGATCTTTTACATTCAAGTTAATGTAGTTAATCAAGAACTGATCATCGTATTTGCCATCAGGTGAATAGAAGTTAAGCACCATCAGCAAGTCAGGTGAACGCTTTTTCACCGTCACACCAACCATGCGAACTTCTTGAGGCAGTTTTGACTCAATCTGTGACACGCGGTTTTGCACGTTAACTTGCGCCATATCTGGATCGGTGCCGACATCGAACGTGACGTTTAGGCTGTAAGAGCCATCGTTCGCGCTCTTTGAAGACATGTATATCATATCCTCAACGCCGTTGACTGAGGTCTCTATGGGATCCGCAATGGCCTGCTCGACAACTTCTGCACTCGCGCCAGTGTAGTAAGCCGAAACGCTGACTGATGGCGGACTTATCTGTGGGTACTCCGCCACTGGCAAAATCGCCAGTGAGATCGCGCCGGCTAGCGTTAATATGATCGAAATAACCAGCGCGAATTTAGGTCTCTGAATAAAGAAACGACTTAACATAGTGCCCCCTACTGCTTATCTTCAGCAGGTGCTTGAAGGCGCACTTCTACACCATTACGCACACGTTGTAGGCCTTGTGTAATAACTGTATCTTCCTGATCGAGCCCTTCTCGAATGATAATACCTTGTTCAACCTGAGGGCCAAGCTCTACGTTACGACGCTCTGCGACATTTCCCTCAGCCATCACCATCACAAAGTCACCTTCTAAGTCAGTTTGAACGGCACGTCGTGGAATAACAATAACGTCCTTCGTATTCTTATCTCTCAAGTTCACTTTGATGTGCTGACCCGGAAGTAACTTCTGATCTGGGTTTGGAACGAGCGCGCGCATAGCAATCGTACCCGTTTTGGTGTCAATACGATTACCTAAGAAATCAAGCTTACCGAGATGCTCAAAAAACTGTCCATTTTCCAGTTCAAGCTGAACTTCAACGCGGTTTGATTCAGCCGAGCCATCACCTTTTACTTGATCCATACCCATAGCTAAACGCTCACGCTCACTCACACTAAATGAGGTATGAACTGGATCTAAACTCACCAGAGTTGTCAGCACGCCAGATGACGGAGAAACCAGATCACCCGTACTCACTTTGGTATCACTAATACGTCCGCTAAAAGGTGCTCGGATTTGAGTATAGGAAAGGTTAACTTCAGCAAGTTTAAGTTGAGCATTTGCCGCTTCTAGCTCTGCTCTCGCACCAAGAAGTGCAGCTGTTAAAGCATCAAACTCAGATTGAGAGATACTACCGCGAGGCAACAAGTTTTTACCTCGAGTATGATCTAATTCGGCTTTTTTTAGCGCCGCTTTAGCTTGTGCAAGTGCGGCTTTAGCACTCGCGACTTGGGCTTCAAAAGAAGATGGCTCGATAGAGTAAAGGAGCTGCCCTTTTTCTACCATTTGCCCCTCTTCAAAGTGACGAGCTTTTAAGTAGCCAGAAATCTGCGCGGTAATATTGGTATCTTCTACTGCTTCAATGCGACCGATATAAGACTTGCTCGGTTGGTAGTCGATAACCGTGACATCCTGAGTCACTACGAGAGGCGCTTGACCTTTCGTTTGGGCATTATTAGCTTCCCCGCATCCAGCGAGGATTGCTGTAGCCGCCATTAGTGCGACAAGTGGTTTCTTTTGCATGTATTTACCGTCTTTATAGAACAGGATATTGTTGAATTCCTATCAACCTTACTCCTTGCTGCCACTGAAAACTTCACTGAAAAGCGCCCAAGGTGTTTCTAAATGTAAACATGAGAAACAAAAGGAAAATAAAGTAATTTAGTTAACAGTGGTATTCAATGAGCAATATACATACAACTCAATCATAACTATTTAATATACGCCTTAGGAGATCGCGAATTTTAGCGTGTGCTTGGAAACACTAACGGGAGTATTGTATTCGGGCGTAAAGTGAGATTCAGTGCTCAAGATAAGAACGTTTTGTGGCTAAAAAGGTAAAAAGTGACGCCTTCATACTCAAGACCCCGATTTTGACTATTTTTTTAATATAAATGGGTTATCATTCAATTAATTCAACGCCTTCGACAGAGAGGATGACTATGATTTCTAAATGGGCGAAACGCTTTTACCAGATGGCAGAACTAGTGGCGTCTTGGAGTAAGGACCCATCAACACAAGTCGGTGCCGTTATTACTAAACAGAATCGCATTGTATCTGTTGGATTTAATGGCTATCCGCATGGTGTTTCTGACAGTGTCGACACCGATGAGCGCGAGTTGAAATACCTTAAAACACTGCACGCGGAAGAGAACGCAATTTTGTTCTCAAAACGTGACTTAGACGGATGTGATATTTGGGTAACGCATTTTCCTTGCCCTAACTGCGCGGCAAAGATCATTCAAACAGGGATCTCACACGTACACTGCCCTGAGCAGTCTGAAGACTTTTTATCTCGATGGGGAGATAAAATCCAAGTCAGTCAAGATATGTTCGACCAAGCGGGTGTGAAAGTCGACTGGTTACCGCTAGAAGACATTGAAATTGAAGACAAAGACGTGCGCTAGTATTCCATCTTAATATTTAAATAGCCCAGAGAGATCTGGGCTATTTTGTTATTAAATCTGCAAGAGGTCTCGACGTAGTCTTTTAACTGTGTTTTTTCGCTGTGAGCTCAGCAATTTTGACAATAACGAGTACTGATTTTTCCATCATTTCAACAGAAATAAACTCATGAATTCCGTGGAAGTTAAAACCACCGGTGAAGATATTCGGGCACGGCAAACCCATAAAAGATAAACGAGCACCATCTGTACCACCACGAATAGGTTTTATAATCGGTTCCACA
Source organism: Vibrio sp. Vb2960 (assembly GCF_033337665.1). Classification (NCBI taxonomy): domain Bacteria; kingdom Pseudomonadati; phylum Pseudomonadota; class Gammaproteobacteria; order Vibrionales; family Vibrionaceae; genus Vibrio; species Vibrio sp. Vb2960. Next base: position 116,539 of record NZ_JAWORD010000001.1, read on the forward strand.
TCACACGCTTCCATCGCTTGCTTTGCCAGCTCAATGATATGAGGGTAAGGCTCAACCATTTCTCTCATATTGTAATAGCTGTCTTTTATTTTTAGCTCTACAGAACCATGGCGTAAACCCGTGTTCATTTCATCGACGAGTTTCTGCATAAAGGCTTTTCGATCCTCAAGTCTTTGACGGTCAAAGTCTCTAATAATGTAACCTAGCTCGCTTCGTGCAACGCCCATTTCTGCCGATTTTAAATGGAAGAACCCTTCGTAACCTTCGGTTGTTTCCGGAGTTTGATCTTGGGGCATTTGAACTTGAAATTTCGCAGCCAAGTTCATCGCATTGACCATTTTGCCTTTTGCGGTACCTGGATGAACGCTAACTCCATGAAAAATTACATCAGCGTTTGCTGCATTAAAGTTTTCGTATTCCAATTCACCTTGCGGGCCACCATCTATAGTGTATGCCCATTTCGCGCCAAATTTTTTAACATCAAACAAATCTGCACCACGACCGATTTCTTCATCCGGAGTAAAGCCGATACAAATGTCGCCGTGTGGAATGTCTGGGTTTTCCAGTAGCAGAGCTACCGCGGAAAGAATCTCTGCGATACCGGCTTTGTTATCCGCGCCAAGTAATGTAGTGCCATCGGTAGTAATAAGATTGTGGCCATGTAGGTGATGTAAATCTGGGTATTGCACGGGAGATAACACTTCATCCCCCAACCCTAATGCAATATCGCCACCCTGGTAATCTTCGATGAATTGCGGCTTTACGTTTTTGCCAGATGCATCCGGCGCGGTATCCATATGGGCAATGAAGCCGATAGGAGGAACCGCATAATCAACATTGGCTGGCAGTTTAGCCATCAAGTAGCCATTTTTATCCAAAGTCACGTCACTTAAGCCAAGTTCGAGCATCTCTTTTTTAAGTAACTCAGCAAACACAAGCTGGCCAGGTGAACTTGGGCAAAGCGTCACATGTGGATTGGATTGGGTATCAAACGTGACGTATCGAAGAAATCTTTCAACTAAATGTTTCATATTTATTCTCATTGTTTTGTACGATGAGGCCTTATCACGCATTGATAATCTGACGTTGCCTCATCAAACCTCACGCTATGTTACGCTCATAGCTCAATAAGAATTTGCTTTGAATCATTTTTTGATAAGAAAGGCTTTTGCGCTTTGCTTTCGCTCATTGAAGCATGAATTTAATCTAAAAGTTCCTCAGCCAGTACTCGCCACTCTTTAACCTTTTCACGAAAATGACGCCATTGCTTATCGGTCATCGAACGAGAAACATCTAATGTCAGTTGATCAACCAATGCAAAGTTAGAGTCAATATTCAGAGAAAGCTGCTCACTATAATAACTCTCTGGTTCGAACAAGAGTCGCATAAATATATCTTGATAAGTCACAACATTAGATTTGTTGTCGAACAAGTATTCGAGCTCTTGATATACCGTGGCTCGATAATCTCTCCATAAAGGGCTGTTTAAAATAACTTGCTGAGAAAATGTTTGAGCTAATTGACGCTGATTTCCTGATAGATTCCCTAGCCATTCTTCCATCCACTCTTCAGTGTTATCCAGAATAATTTCACGCACTTCGTCTTCTGTCTTATCGGCATATTTTGCGTTTCGCTCTTGATAATGTTCTTGTACATTACTCAAAAACTCGCGTTCTTGATCTTTCGTTAATTGCAAACTTAACGCAAAAAGATCTGGTGCTGCTTTGCTGACCACTCTATCGTAATGCGCTCGCATTCTATCTCGATTTTGTTGCAAGTAATTTAAGGTGATATCGCTCGCTTTTAATCTCTCAAGGTCTTTTAAATGTTCGATATATAATGGTAACTCCTCTTTCTTGTGCCAGTCTGCCAACAATAATAAGCGCTCTTCCACTAGGACTTCTTGTTCCCCTTGCAACGAGACATAGTCCTCTAAGTAATCGAGCACGAACCAATCGATATTGCTGTATAAAAACTTTTTCGCACAACCGGCAAGCAGAAATACGAAGCAAAATAGAAGGCCATAACGAAGCGCCTTATTAGATACATCCTTTAATTTAGTCACTTATTCGTATTCCCTTTTCTGTTGATTAAGTTCTATACTCAACCTGTATCACTTAGTATTGCGGCAAACTTACACCAGTGTGACAAATATTGATTGCCACCTTAATAATATATAGAGTTTGAAATTAACTTTTTGATCACAGCTATCCGCAAAAAAGTGAGTTAGAGCGCAATTATCGGCTAAAAAACGTACCGAACGACGCTCCCTATAACGGCATATAATTTGCATGGATGTTTTTTGGATGGTTTATGGAGGCGAAGTATGGCAGCCGCTGAGCAACTTGATACCAGTGTAGAATATGAGATTCGATATTTTGAACAGGGGAAAATGCACTGCATGAGAGTCATTGCTGAAAGCAAAAAAGTGGCTTATCAGCACTATTTGGAGTGTGGTAAGCACAACAGTGACTTGTACTCTATTCGCCCAGACAAGTAAAAAAACCGCCTAACAGGCGGTTTTTTTATTCGTCAGAATCAATATAACTAGTTGATTTTATTTATTATTACAGATTCAAATCCAACAATGTTATTTGATGTCGCCAAAGCGCTCAAGATAAAGGACGGTTGCTGCAGTACGAGAAGGAACTTGTAGCTTTTTAAGTAAACTCTTCATATGTACTTTAACCGTAGACTCAGAGATAAAAAGACGATCGGCAATTTGCTTGTTGCGGAAACCTCTTGCCACCTCTCTTAAGATCTGCGATTCACGATCGGTCAGTGTATCAAACACGTCCTCTTGCTCTGAACGTTCACTCAAATACTTAGAAACTTCTTGGCTGTATGCCTTGTCCCCTTGGTGCGCTTGTTTTAGCAACTCAACCAACTCATCGGGCTCAGTGTCTTTCAATAAATAGCCATCGGCACCACTTCGAACTATTGCTTCTATATCTGCTGGGCTATCCGAAACGGTTAGAATGACAATTCTGGCTTCACAGCCATCTGCACGCAGTGCTTGCAAAGTATCAAGGCCAGACATGCCTTTCATATTAAGATCAAGAAGTACAAGATCCAGTTCCAGCTCATGCGCTTTCGCTACTGCATCCGCGCCATTACTTGCTTCTGCAATGACCTCAAACTCAGGCTCAAAGCTTAAAAGCTGGTGGATACCTCTTCGCATGAGTGGATGATCATCCACCAGCATTACTTTACACACTGTCACTGTTTACTTCCTTACTATGTTGGAATTCTAATTTTACGGTACAACCTTTGTTTATCGATGCTTCGATGTGAAGATCGGCATGCAGTCTAGCGGCCCGCTCTTGCATGATACTCATACCGTAATGATTTAATTTTTCGTCTTGATGTTCAAAGCCTATTCCATCGTCGCTAACGGTTACTGTGACTTTTCCATCATTATCGAGACATTGAATGTGAATATTATCTGCTTGCGCATGTTTGATAGCATTAATTGCCGCTTCTCTTATCAACTGTAGTAAATGAACCTGCTGATGTGCATCCAGTTCAGTTGATGAAAGTCTATTTTTTAGCGTAATGTCCGCAGCAGTTTGTTCACTGAGCGTTTCAACCATGTCTTGCAATGCTTGGCCAAAACTGCCCTCTTTAATCGTAAGACGAAACGTCGTCAGTAACTCGCGTAACTGCGTATAAGCGGCAGATAAGCCCGTATCTAGCTCGGCAATAACTTGATTAGCCTGCGCGATCGCCTTTTCGTCAGGCAAGTTCTTTACGCTTCTCTTCAACAAAGCGACCTGAATTTTTAAGTAAGAGAGTGCTTGAGCCAATGAATCATGCAACTCCCGAGCAATAGTGGCTCGCTCTTCCATCAGCAGAATTTGTTCTGCTTGGCGCTGCGCCCGATTGTAATACACGGCGCGTGATAAAATCTGCACGAAGTTGTCAATAAGAGCCTCGTTCGGACAAGGTAACCCTGCTTTCCAATATAAATAGCCCAAGTGCTCGCCATCTAGCATCAGGGCTTTACCGTGGCAATCTTCATCACAATCTTGGCAGCATTCTTCTCCTTCCATCAATATCCAGCTCGGTTCTCCCAGCTGCTCGATTTCAAGTTTGACCGCTTTAATGCCCTCAAGACTGACGATATGCTGCAAAATCGCCTGGAAATTGTCTTGATTAATACGCGACGCCGTGAGTTCTTTTGACGAGTCATACAGCACCTCTAAAGACTGGTTGGCATGCTGCAATTTACGTGTTTTCTCATCAACCGCTTGTTCTAATCCTCGGTACAACTTACCAAGGTCTGTCGCCATCCGGTTAAAGGTTCGAGTCAGTATTCCCATTTCATTGTCGCTAGATACATTGAGCGATATATTGAATGAGCGATTTTTAATTTGCTCGCTAGCAAAAACTAAGGCACGCAGAGGCCGAACAACTTCGAGGCGCACAAAATGAACGACAAACATACTGACACAAAGGATGCCACCCAACCCTAACCCGCCGATCCAGGCTAAGTTAATCAGTTTTTGCTCCGAAAAGCTTTGCAGCTTAAATACAAACTCATCGATTTGTTCAACAAAACCGGCCACTAGGAGTTGATATTCTGCCGGGTTGTCTCCTCTCAGCACCGCCTTGAGTTCATGCCATCTGATAATAAGACGGTAGTAATCGTGAGTGATGTCTTCAGGCACAGACCAATGCTGAAGCGCTTTCATTGAAGGTGAATATATCGAATGTTCAAATGCGTCAATATGTGAAGAATAGTCAACAGATTTAACCTGAATATCATTCGCCAGACGGTAGCTTTGCATTCGCATCGAGCCAGCAACATTGACGGCTTCAGCATCGTTCAAACTGGACGCTAACGTAAAAATCGCAAAACCAGTCGTAGCGACTGAGAGCAGCAAAATAAGAAGCATCGCGGACGCAATCGTGCGCGTCACTGACTTTTTCACATTTTTAAACAATCTGAGTTCCTCGCCCATTAACAATCCTATTTGTACGCGCAATGAACCCATTACCTTTCAACTTTATCAATATGTGATCACCTGCGACGGAATTTATTGATCCAAAACAATATTGCATACCATTTACCCCCTAAGAGGTATTTATACAAATATGTCAAAAACTACAATTTCGTTAGTTTAAATGACAGTTTATTAATGAAAATTGTGGACTATGCTTAGTTTGGGTTCCAAGTTTCGAGGTGACTAAGTGGTAGACCTTTCCAGAAGAAGACTCTTTGCAAGAAAAGCGCACCCCGACAACGCCGTACGTTTGCCTTGGTTAACTAAACCGCAACAGTTTACGGACGATTGCACTCGCTGCGGTAAATGCATTGAGGCCTGTGAAACAAAGATTATAACCAAAAGTGATGGCGGATTCCCCTCGGTCGATTTTTCCATCGATGAATGCACATTTTGCTATCAATGTGCAAACGCCTGTCCTGAGCCCCTTTTCTTGCCAAAAACAGAACAACCTTGGCAAGCAAAAGCAAGTATCAACGATAACTGCTTAGCAAAACAAAATGTCGAATGCCGAAGTTGTGGGGATATGTGCGACCCGATGGCAATTCAGTTCAAATTAGAACTGGGGAAAGTAGCACAACCCAATTTAGACCTTGATGAGTGTAACGGCTGCGGCGCCTGTGTTTCAGTGTGCCCGACTTCATCCATCAATGTGAGCAATATAACAGCCTAAGCCGAATGTCGTCGGCCAAAGGCAATAAAAATAAATGAGAGAGCTATATGTCACTAAATGAAGTGCATATTTCAAGTTTGGTAGTACATGTGCTGCCGGAACATTTGGACGAAATCAAACAAAAGATAGAAGCACACGAAAATGCGGAAATCTATGGTGACAGTCCTGAAGGCAAGATTATCGTCGTACTTGAAACTGAGAACCAAGGTTTCATCACAGACACTATCGATGCCATTAACAATTTACCGAACGTCTTAAGCACGGTATTGGTTTATCACCAAATCGAAACTGTGCTTGAAGAAACGGATGAAGAAGACACTGGAACACAACATTCCCAAATCGAGGGTGAAGTATGAAAATGACAAGACGTGCGTTTGTGAAAGCAAACGCGGCTGCATCAGCTGCTGCTGTCGCAGGTGTGACACTACCAGCATCTGCAGCCAACCTGATTGCAAGCTCTGATCAAACCAAAATCACATGGGACAAAGCACCTTGTCGTTTCTGTGGTACAGGCTGTTCTGTTCTTGTTGGCACTCAAAACGGCAAAGTGGTAGCAACACAGGGTGACCCAGAAGCACCAGTAAACAAAGGTCTGAACTGCATCAAAGGTTACTTCCTTTCTAAGATCATGTACGGTCAAGACCGTCTAACTCAACCGATGCTACGAATGAAAGATGGCAAATTCCACAAAGATGGTGAATTTACACCTATCTCTTGGGATGACGCTTTCGACATCATGGCTGAGAAATGGAAAGCTTCCCTCGAGAAAAAAGGCCCAACAAGCGTAGGTATGTTTGGCTCAGGCCAATGGACAGTAATGGAAGGCTACGCTGCATCAAAGTTAATGAAAGCAGGCTTCCGATCAAACAACATTGATCCAAACGCTCGCCACTGTATGGCTTCTGCCGTTGTAGGTTTCATGCGCGCATTCGGTATCGATGAGCCAATGGGTTGTTACGATGACTTTGAGAACGCAGACGCTTTCGTTCTTTGGGGCTCAAACATGGCAGAGATGCACCCGGTTCTATGGACTCGCATTACTGACCGCCGCCTAAGCCACCCTCACGTTAAAGTGAACGTGCTTTCTACTTACTACCATCGTTCATTTGAGTTGGCAGACCACGGCTACATTTTCAATCCTCAGTCTGACCTTGCAATTGCTAACTTCATCGCAAACTACATCATCGAAAACGATGCAGTAAACTGGGACTTCGTGAACAAACACACGAACTTCACTCAAGCAGACACTGACATCGGCTACGGTCTACGTGACGACGATCCGCTACAAAAAGCAGCGAAGAACCCGAACTCTGGCAAACTCACTTCTATCTCATTCGAAGAGTACAAGAAATCAGTAGCGCCATACACAGTAGAGAAAGCATCTGAAATCTCTGGTGTTGAGAAAGAGAAGCTTATCGAGCTTGCGAAGCAATACGCGGATCCAAACACGAAAGTGATGTCTCTATGGACGATGGGTATGAACCAGCATACTCGTGGTGTATGGATGAATAACTTGGTTTACAACATCCACCTACTAACCGGTAAGATCTCGACTCCGGGGAACAGCCCATTCTCACTAACGGGCCAACCATCAGCATGTGGTACCGCTCGTGAGGTTGGTACGTTTGCTCACCGCCTACCAGCGGACATGGTGGTTGCTAACCCTAAACACCGTAAGATTGCAGAAGACATCTGGAAACTGCCAGAAGGTACGATTCCACCAAAACCTGGCTTCCACGCCGTATTGCAAGACCGTATGCTGAATGACGGCGTTTTGAACTGTTACTGGGTTCAATGTAACAACAACATGCAAGCCGGTCCAAACATCAACACAGAGCGTCTTCCAGGTTACCGCAACCCAGAAAACTTCATCGTTGTGTCTGACCCATACCCGACAGCAACAGCACAAGCAGCAGACCTTATTCTTCCTACCGCAATGTGGATTGAAAAAGAAGGTGCTTACGGTAACGCAGAGCGTCGTACCCAAGCTTGGTACCAACAAGTGGGCACAGTCGGTCAAGCAAAATCCGACCTTTGGCAGCTAATGGAGTTCTCGAAACGCTTCAAAATGGAAGAAGTGTGGCCTGAAGAGCTTCTAGCGAAAGCGCCTCAATACCGTGGTAAAACAATGTACGACGTACTTTACCGCAATGGTAACGTCGACAAATTCCCTATCGAAGAAGCTCGTGAACTGAATGACGATGCTCACCACTTCGGTTTCTATGTTCAAAAAGGTCTGTTTGAGGAATACGCAACATTTGGCCGTGGTCACGGGCATGATTTGGCTCCATACGACCGCTACCACCAAGTACGTGGTCTACGTTGGCCTGTTGTTGATGGTAAAGAAACACAGTGGCGCTTTAAAGAAGGTTCAGACCCATACGCGAAAGAAGGTTCTGGTTGGGACTTCTACGGCAATGCTGACGGCAAAGCGAAGATCATTTCCGCGCCATACGAAGCGCCACCAGAAGTACCGAACGATGAATTTGATATGTGGTTATGTACTGGTCGTGTTCTTGAACATTGGCACACAGGCACCATGACTCGTCGTGTACCTGAATTATACAAAGCAGTACCAGACGCAGTGTGTTACATGCACCCAGAAGACGCAAAAGCACGCAATGTTCGTCGTGGTGAAGAAGTACTCATGGCAAACAAACGCGGTGAAGTACGCGTTCGTGTTGAAACTCGCGGTCGTAACCGTCCGCCAAAAGGTTTGGTATTCGTACCGTTCTTTGATGCACGTATTTTGATTAACAAGCTTATCCTAGATGCGACTGATCCACTGTCTAAACAGACAGACTTTAAGAAGTGCCCAGTCAAAATCACTAAGATTGCTTAACCTTCAGATACTGAATGCTACGGCCGTCATTATGGCGGCCTAATAAAGAATTTAAGCCATAAAGGCGGAGATGAAATGATGAAAAAATTACTTGTCGCAGTTTTATCTGTAGGTGCGTTAGTGACAGGCATTGCGCAAGCTGAGTTGGATAATCCAGGTGGTATTGGAGGTCTAGAATCTTTACGTGGAATGTCTCAATTGGAAGATACGCGTCCAGCAGACGAGTTCAAAGACTTCCCTAAAGATCAAATTGTTGAAGACAGCTATGTTTATCAACCACCGTTGATCCCACACAGCATTCGTCACTACGAAATTTCGTTAAATGCTAACAAGTGTCTTGCATGCCATAGCTGGAAAAATGCAAAAGAGTCAGGTGCGACTAAAATTAGCGTAACGCACTATGTAAACAGAGAAGATGCGGTACTGGCAGATATGTCTCCTCGTCGTTACTTCTGTTTGCAATGTCACGTTCCACAAACGGATGCAAAACCACTAGTGGAAAACGAGTTTAAGGCAGTCGATTCGCTTCAGTAATTGAAACGCGAGTACTAAGAGGTTACTTATGAAAATACTTAAAGCGTTTTGGAAGAGACTGTCGAGCCCGAGTAAAGCTGCCGCTGGTGTGGTTTTATTTCTAGGCTTCGCTGGTGGCCTTCTATTTTGGGGCGCATTCAACACAGGTATGGAAGCAACCAACACAGAAGAATTCTGTTCTGGCTGTCACGCGCCGATCGTTGCTGAAATTCAAGAAACAATTCACTACTCCAACCGTTCTGGTGTTCGTGCGATTTGTTCAGACTGTCACGTTCCTCATGAATGGACGGATAAGATCGTTCGTAAAGTACAGGCATCTAAAGAGCTATTTGCACACTTCGTAACGAAGACGATCGATACGCCAGAGAAGTTCCAAGAGCGTCGTGGACACCTCGCAGAGCGAGAGTGGGCACGTATGAAAAAGAATGACTCTCTTGAATGTCGTAACTGTCATGAGTTTGATTTCATGGATTACTCTCAGCAAGGATCACGTGCGGCAGAACAACACTCCACCGCTCTAGCTTCAGGCGAGAAAACATGTGTAGACTGTCACAAAGGTATTGCGCACAAACTACCAGACATGAGCGGCGTTGAAGGCTGGCACTAAGGAGACTTACCATGAGTACATTAGAATCTGTAATTTGGCATATCCTTGGCTACAGTGCTATGCCAGTGATTATTCTTTCCGGCTTTGTGGCGGTAGCAGCAATCTCTCTCTGGCTGCTGTCATTTGGTAAGGATAAAGAGGTGTAACGTAACGCATCTCTACTCGGCAACTAGCCTATTTGTTGACACTGAGCGCCGAGCAAATGCTCGGCGCTTTTTATTTATTGCTCAATGGTACTTGCCAACAATAAACAAGCAATCATACATAAAAAAGCGACCATAAAGGCCGCTAAGATTTACTGCTATAGGGAGTTGTTTAAGATTCTTTTACTGGCAGAACCTGTTTGACGTATTGTCCTGGCGCTTCATCAATAACCGGATGGTTTTCTGAGCCAATAGGGAAAGGCTCAACTTGCTCTTTAGGGTTGAATTGGAGTAACCACTCGTTCCAGTGTGTCCACCACGATCCCTCTCTGTGTTCCGCGTTATTCAACCACTCATCAGCAGAGTCATCCAAATTATCGTTCAACCAATAACCATACTTATTTTTAGCTGGAGGGTTCACGATGCCCGCAATATGACCAGACTCACCGAGGACAAACGTTTTGTTACCACCCGTGTTCAGCGCACCACGGTAAGTTCCCTGCCATAACGCAATATGGTCTTCTTTCGTTGACACAAAATAGCTAGGAATTTTGATCTTATTTAGATCAATCCATACTCCACCAATTTTGACGCCTTTATCTTGCACCAGCTTGTTCTCTAAATAGAGCTCGCGAAGCAAGAAATTGTGAGATGCAGCGCTGACGTTGGTGCTATCGCTATTCCAGTACAACAAGTCGAAATCAACCGGACTGTTACCCTTCAAGTAATTGTCGACGTAGTAGTTCCAGTACAAGCTGTTTTCACGCAGTAAACTAAACGTCACGCTTAAGGAACGGCCGTCCATATACCCTTTTGCGTTATTTTGCGCTTCAATTGCACTAACAATGGTGTCATTGATATACGCGCCGACTTCACCTGGTTGAGAGAAGTCGAGCAACGTGGTGAAGAAAGTGGCAGACTTAATGCGCTTCTTCATACGTTTTGCAGCGTAGTAGGCAACCGTGCTTGCTAAAACAGTACCACCGATACAATAACCAGCAGCATTGATTTGCTCTTGTCCTGTTATATCTTCAATTGCAGCGACGGCTTTCACTACGCCTTCTGTCACGTAGTCACCAAACTCTATGTGCGCTTGTGCCTTGCCTGGGTTGCGCCAAGACATCATAAATACACTGTGCCCCTGCTCTAACAACCATCGAACCATTGAGTTCTTTGCTGTTAAATCAAGGATGTAGTATTTATTGATGAAAGGTGGGACGATGAGCAGCGGCGTCGCATTCACTTTCTCTGTTAGAGGTCGATATTGAATCAACTCAAACAATTCGTTTTGAAAAACCACATTGCCCTGTGTCGTCGCAACGTCATCTCCCACGCGGAATGCATTGTTATTCGTCATACGAATTTTTAAAATGTCTGCGCTCGACTCAACGTCTTCTTTCAACTGCTCTAAGCCTGCCAGTAAGTTTTGACCGTTTTGCTCAAGTGTCAGCTTCAAAAGCTCTGGGTTAGTGGCGATGAAGTTGGAAGGAGAAAGGGCGTTAATGGCTTGGCGAGAGAAAAAAATAATACGTTCTTTCGTCTTTTCATCTAAGCCTTCCAAAGACTCGATGGTGTCCAGATAGGTCTTACTAAATAAAAGGTAGGATTGTTTGATGAAGCTATACATGGCTTCATTTTGCCACGCTTCGTTTGAGAAACGCTTATCCCCTTTTTCAGCTTCGACGATTTGTGCTTGGTTCCCTGCCAATGCAACATTCTGCCAAATTTGCAGCTGCTGTTCCCACCACTGTGCTTGCAGCTTTAAAATCGCAGCAGGCTGATTCGCAGCTTGTTCGAACAGTTTGGCAGTATCCTCAAAGTTCACTTCTTGCATGGCCTTGTTTAAAGGAGAGTTCACGACTGCCTTGTTCACTTCGAAATCATGCCACCACTGATGATTGGTTTCCTGAAGCTTCACAAGATAGTCCGAAAAGAAGTGTTGAAACATAGTCTTACTCCTATATTCGGAAAAAACAACGCCGCCCAAATCTAGGGGCGGCGAGAATCGGACAAATTACGCTGGAGTAACAGTCTTTAGATTTTCCGAAGTCATTTTCTCAACGTCTTCTTTGAACTCTTTTGCAATCGCTTGAAGCTTGTTGCTGTCATCCATCATTTGTTGAGAAAGTTTAGTAAGTACGCTTAGTTGCTGACTGTTGAAAGCAGTCAATGACGTTACGTCTTTGATTTCTGTCGCTGCTTTCATCTGGTTTAGACCCACTTCACTGTATGTGCGAATGGCGTTCAATTGAAGCTCGGTCAACACTTCTACGTTTTTTGTCACTAGCTTGTTGAACTTCAAGTAAGGTTCTAGATTTTTTTCAGTTTGATCGCTAAATGTTTTGAAGAAATCTGTGTACATGGTTTGTCTCCTAGAGAAAGAATTAAAAATGTCCGTTTAAATAATTACTTAACTGTCTTTACAACCACAGCCGTGCCCATGCCGCCGCCCACACAAAGTGAAGCAACGCCATATTGACCATTTTGCTTATGAAGCTCGTGAACCAGCGTGACTAAGATTCGGTTTCCAGATGCACCAAGCGGGTGTCCTAGCGCGATAGCACCACCGTTAAAGTTCGCTTTATCTTGAATCGCGTTAACTGGAACTTGGTTTGTTTCCGCCAACTGATGAATCACGCCAAGTGCTTGCGCTGCAAATGCTTCGTTTAACTCGTAAACGTCGATATCATTTACTGTGAGTTCTGCTTTTTCGAGTGCTTTATTGACCGACTCAACAGGACCTAGGCCCATGATCTTCGGATCAAGACCCGATTGCGCATAGCTTACGATCTCAGCAAGCGGCGTTAATCCATGCGCTTTAACTGCGCTTTCAGACCCCACGATAATCGCACTCGCTCCATCGTTAATGCCTGATGCATTACCCGCAGTCACAGTGCCTTCGCGGTCAAAAGCAGGACGTAGCTTGCTTAAGGCTTCCATTGTCGCGTTCGCTTTTGGGTATTCATCCGTATCAAACATCACGGTTTCACGGCGTTGCTTTACTTCCACTGGCACAATTTCGTCTTGAAATTTGCCAGCTTCGATAGCGGCTACCGCTTTCTGTTGGCTAGACAGCGCGTATTCGTCTTGCTGCTGGCGAGTTAAGCCGATTTGTTTTGCTACGTTTTCTGCCGTCACACCCATGTGATATTGGTTGTAAACATCGGTTAAACCGTCCGCTACGAGCAGATCTTTTAGCTCCAGATTGCCCATTTTGTTGCCATCACGAATGCTGCTTGGTGCAGCAAACGGAATCTGAGACATGACTTCAACACCCGCTGCTACAACGATCTCAGCATCGCCACTACGGATATGGGACACGGCATCCATGACCGTTTTCATGCCACTACCGCAAACCATGTTTACGCCATATGCAGGAACAGATTCAGGAATCCCAGCAAACAGTGCCGCTTGGCGGCCAACCCCCATTCCTTGACCTGCACCAACAACGTTGCCGACAATCACTTCGTCAACCTTGTCGCCAGGCAACTTTGCCGCTTCCAACGCGCCTTTAATCGCTACTGCTGCCAGATCGCCAGCAGAAGTATTTTTCAGGCTGCCACCAAAAGCACCAATTGGAGTACGCTTCGCTGCTACGATAAATACTTTTTCCATCATCTTCTCTCCTTAGTGCATGTATAAGCCGCCGTTCACCGACAAAGTCTCTCCGGTGATGTAGGCGCCCGCATCGCTGACCAAGAAGCTCACTGATGCTGCAATTTCTTCTGGTGTCGCAAGACGTTTCATCGGAATTTGGTTCGTGATGGATTCCAGCACTTCTGGCTTCATTTGCTCAACCATTGGCGTACCCGTGTAACCCGGAGCGATAACATTAACTGTCACACCCGAGCGAGCACCTTCGTATGCTAAGGCTTTAGAGAAACCGATCATCCCAGCTTTCGCCGCCGAGTAGTTTGCTTGACCAAACTGTCCTTTAAGACCATTGACTGAAGAGATATTGATGACACGACCACCGCCTTTTTCGCACATTGCAGCAAAGAGGGGTTGCGTAACGTTGAATAAACTATTGAGGTTGGTATTGATGACATCATTCCAAGCTTGCGCAGTCATCTTTTTAAACACGCCATCACGTGTGATTCCTGCGTTGTTGACAACAACATCAATGGTTCCTTCCTCCCCAAGCAATTGCGCCAATTTCTCTGCACACTCTGTCGTGTTTGTTACATCCAACTCAAAAAGGCGAACCTGATCTTTGGTAAACCCTTTGCTGTTGAACCACTCCAGCGCACATTCGTAGTTACCTGTGAAATAAGTAGCGATTACACGGTAACCGTCATTGACTAATTGAGAGGAAATAGCAGAACCAATTCCGCCTTTTGATCCAGTGATCAAAGCGACTTTCTTCATTGAAGACTCCATTCTTAACGGCATTTAAAAAGCAAACTTAATACACTGATGAAATAGTTCACCAACTGACGTGTTTATTTATTCTTTTGACAACCAATCCCGTGCTGCCTTTATTTTAAGTTAACCTAGAAATATTACATTTCAAATAAAAAACTCATCCAATTGCATAAGATTGATTTAGATCTCATTACCCGTGAAATGTTATAAAATGGTTAATTTTACATAAGTCATTGTTTTAAATCACACTTCCACAAAAGCCACACCAACAGAAATAGAAACATAATTATTAAATATCATGCACTTACATACAGAATGGTAGACGTTACATTATGTCATGATTTAAGATCTGAATTTTAAGCCTATATGATTACAACAAACTTGAGATTAGAATAATAATTCAATTATCAGTAAAAATAATTATCAAACATATCATTTAATTACTGCATTTAATGATAATTTGGTTATCAATTCGATTATTTTAATACAGTGATGATTAATACCGATAAAATATAATAAATTAAATATATTTAATCTAAAAATGATATAAGAGCTTGTCTCATATTGGTGCAATACGCACTATTATGACGCATAGATTAAAATATAATTTCATTTTAAATTTATATATTCGAAGAACATCAACTAGCTACTAGTGAAAGTAATCGCTCGCTTTGTAGTAGCATCCTTTTCCACTTTGCACTATCTTTGTGGCTTCTCTTTAATCACTAAATCATCAACAGATATGAATCTTGCATTGCTCAGTATGTTCATCCCTACTTTCTTTTTTGTCTCAATCACGCCTGGTATGTGCATGACTCTCGCCCTAACGTTAGGTATGAGTATCGGTTATCGTCGCACGTTATGGATGATGATAGGAGAACTTCTCGGTGTCGCGCTGGTGTCAGTCTCTGCGGTGTTAGGTATCGCTGCGATTATGCTCAATTATCCTTGGATGTTTATCGCGTTAAAGTTCATTGGTGGCGGTTATTTACTCTATCTTGGAGTTGAAATGTGGCGGTCGCGAGGGAAACTTGCGATTAATGTCGACAACTTAGAAACACCAAAGAGTGACAATATCGCACTTATCATGCAAGGCTTCGTTACCGCAATCGCAAACCCAAAAGGCTGGGCATTTATGATTTCTCTTTTACCGCCTTTTATAGACCAAAACGCAGCACTTGCACCGCAACTGATCATACTTGTCTCCATTATTTTACTGTTTGAGTTCATTTGCATGTCTCTGTACGCTACTGGTGGTAAAGGGTTGAAACACGTATTAGGTCAGTCTAAGAATGTACGTCTAATGAACCGTATCGCAGGCACTTTAATGATGGGAGTTGGTGTCTGGTTGCTACTAAGCTAAGGCAAACTGGAAACAATGAAAAATATTCTGAATAAAATCGCTAAAGTCATGGGTGAAGTATTGGACTTTCAAGCCCGAGTTTGGGTTGTGAACGTCTATAGCGGTGAGCATAAAGGCGAGTCTTATGTCGTTAATGAAGATGCTTTCTCTGTACCTCTTCAGTGGATGAAGAAGAAAGGCTACCAAGAGCCAATGTTGAATAAAGTCGAAGCAATGAAGCGCTCACAAGTCTTAGAGTTCGACTTGGGAC
Organism: Vibrio sp. Vb2960; assembly: GCF_033337665.1. Taxonomy (NCBI): domain Bacteria; kingdom Pseudomonadati; phylum Pseudomonadota; class Gammaproteobacteria; order Vibrionales; family Vibrionaceae; genus Vibrio; species Vibrio sp. Vb2960. Next base: position 132,322 of record NZ_JAWORD010000001.1, read on the forward strand.
TTGTGAAACATCGCTTGATGCGCGTGAAATAAGCACAAAAAAGCGCCACTCAAGATGAGTGGCGCAAGCACTTTTACCTTAAAAGAACGATGCTATGGCGCAGCGTCGATCTCAACAGGCAGATAATGTTTCGGCTCCAGTTTCAACCACTCAGGCAGCACAGTACCAATCGAAATCGAAGACCATGTACCCGACAGAACGCCAATAAACATGGCGGTTGAGAAACCAGCCAAAGGCGCTCCTCCCATAATCCATAATGCACCAACAGTGATCAATGTCGTACCAGATGTCACCATAGTGCGTGAAAACGTCGCAATAACAGCTTGGTCATTGATGTCTTCTGTTTTCCAACTCTGCTTCGCAATCAACAGCTCACGGATTCGGTCTGCAATGATGATCGAGTCATTCAATGAGTAACCTAAAATCGCCAGCACAGCAGCAAAAACGGTTAAGTTGAACTCCATTTGAGTAATTGCAAAGAAGCCAAGCACTAAGATCACATCATGGGCCAAAGCAAACAGTGAACCACTCGCTAAACGCCACTCAAAACGGAAACACAAGTAACCGAGAATACTCAAGACACAAATCAACAATGCTAAGCCACCTTGTTCAAACAAGTCTTGGCCAACTTGAGCGCCAACTATACTGTTGCTGACAACATCAACTTGGTGAGAGATTGGCTTCAACACCTCTTCTACACTTGGCAACGTTTGTCCATCTTCCGGCGCAGAGTAACGAATCACCCAACGGCCATCTTCACCAGAGCGTGTCACTGACGCAGATTCACCAAGCTTTGGTTGCAGAACGTCAAGCAGATCATGGTTAGTTAGCTGCTTATCTACCTTTACTTCTGTCACCATACCGCCAGTGAAGTCCAAACCTAGGTTCAACCCTTTAAAGCCTAGAGCGACGATCGCGATCACCGTTAAAATGATGGAAACTAGCGTAGTAAAGTAGCGAATTTTACGAATATTTTGTTTTAGCATTTCGACCATGATTAAACCCTCACATCACGACGGGCATCGCGGCCCCAAATTAAATTGATCATTGCTCGAGAGGCAAATACGCCTGTAAACATACTGGTTAACAAACCTAATCCGAGTGTTAAGGCAAAGCCTTGGATTGGGCCATTACCGATGGCGTACAAAATCACGGCGGTGATCATGGTAGTAATGTTGGCATCAAGGATGGTCGAGAATGCGCTGTCAAAGCCAAGATCAATCGCTTGAGCGAAGCTGCGGCCTTCACGCATTTTGTCCTTAATACGTTCAAAGATAATAACGTTGGTGTCTACTGCCATACCGACGGTTAACACTAAACCGGCAATACCCGGAAGCGTTAGAACCGCTCCTGGTAACAAGGCGATTAAGCCAAGCAAACAAAGCATGTTGGCACAAAGCGCCACGTTTGCTACCCAACCTAAGCGGCGGTACCAAAGTGCCATAAAGGTCAGTGTTAGTCCCATACCTAAAGCCAGTGCTGCAAAACCGTTTTCAATGTTTTCTGCCCCCAGAGAAGCACCGATAGTACGCTCTTCCACAATAGTAACCGGCGCAGTTAGTGAACCCGCTCGAAGTAATAGCGCCAACTGCTGCGCATCGTCCATGCTACCTGCCCCAGTAATACGGAACTGGCTACCAAGTTGAGATTGAATAGTCGCGACGCTGATAACGCGCTCACTACGCTCAGTTACACCGCGATCGTTTGTTTTGTACTCTCGGTAAACGGTCGCCATTGGCTTGCCGATGTGAGTTGCTGAGAAGTCGCTCATTTTCTTACCACCAGCGTGGTCAAGAGAAATATTTACTTCTGACATACCCATTTTGTCGACACCAGCACGAGCGTTTACGATGTGCTCACCCGTTAGGACTGGTCGTTTTGCCAAAATCACCGTACGACCGTCATTGTCTTGAAGAACAAGATCTTGGCTGCTGTGTGCTTGGCTCGCATCTTTCACTTCATAAAACGCCAAGCTTGCTGTTGCACCAATAACGTTTTTCGCTTGAGCAGGATCTTGTACACCAGGGAGCTCAATTCGAATGCTCTCTTTACCTTGGCGTTGCACTAGTGCTTCTGTGATACCAAGTTCTTCAATACGACCACGCATGATCTTCAGGTTTTGTTGAAGAGTCGACGATTGAAATTCTTGGATATTTTGTTCACTCGGTTCAAGCACAAAGCCACGAGATGAACTTTTTGAAATCCAGCCCGGGTAGTTTTGACGCAAGAAATTGTTCACTTCCGACAATGCTTGCTCGCTGTCACTGTTTACCGTAATTCGGTTGCCACTTTCTGCTCGAACTTGCACACCACGAACACGTTGATCACGTAGATTCGCTTTGATTTCATCAATCAACGCATCACGTTGTTCTTCAAACGCTTTATTCACATCAACATTCAACAAAAACTGAACGCCACCACGAAGGTCAAGACCGAGCTTAATTGGGCTAAAGCCCATCTCATTCAACCATTCTGGCGCAACCGATACGTATGAGAAAGTGATGCTGTCGTCTTTATTTAGCTCTTTGTTTAACAACGCACGAGCTTTACTTTGCGCATCTTCACCATCGAATACAATGGTTGTTTTGCCGTCTTTTTCGATGATTTTGTCGGCTGAAATATGGTTGGTTTTTAGCAGTTGATTCAGATGAACAACCGACATTTCACTGTTGTTTTGCTCCGAAAACGTCAACTGGATAGAAGGCTGTTCGCCAAACCAAGTTGGTATAGCACTTAGGGTTAAAATAATGACCGTCGTGATTAATACTACATATTTCCAAGCTGAGTAGTGATTCATCAGCTTTCTGTTCTTTTGCTGCTTTGGTGTTTTTTTCATGTAAACATCATCCCTTCACGATGAAGTGAAGCTTTTAATAACAAGGCTTAACACACGACAGATGCTCCCAGAATAAATTCAGGGTATGAAATGCTCAGAACGCTCACGTCCTGTCGAATACAATCGTCGTGTTAAGAGTGCACAATGGTGCAAATAAATGGTGTTTAGGCAGAAAACTGACTATTGAGTGCGACGTACATGGCATTGGTCTCTTTCCAACCAGAAATGCGATGATCGCTTGTGAAATGATAAAATGTGGACTGGTTGTGACGCCAGTTAATGTCCATCAAGCTGTATGCGTAACCCGCATCAGCGTAAAACGGAGTAGTGAGATCGCCGACAAAATCTACGTGCTCGTCATCAAGCCCTTCCCGTAAGTAAGACGTCCAGCGCTGAGAGTTAAACAAAGCAACGGAATCGAGACTTGCATGGCCTTCAGATACTGGAGATTGAGAGCTTTCTTCTGAAACTTCAGAAAAATCGACGGAAGAGTTTGGCGATACACTTACGGCTACAAAAGGTTGTAGCTTAGAAAAGTGCGGTACGTGAGCCTTGTGGTCGATTTGCGCAGCAGATACATGCACTGGTAGCAATACCATTGCAAATAGCAGCAAAATCAACTTTCTAAGGTAAATCCAAGGCATAGGAACTCACTAAAAACACAAAGAGCCAAGTTAGGTCACTTGACTCGTTGATAGTATTCCTATTGATTATGGTTCACAACTAAAAAGTTATAAATCTCTGATTTCAGGTTTGCATCGTTATTGCATTTATCAAAACGTCTTTAGAAAACTAGTGTAATTGGTGGTGAGTTATCGATAAAAAATATCGCCCTTATCAACATCTAAGTAGATCTTGTTCTCTTGCTCCAAACCGCCACAATAGATGAAGTAAACGTTGCGCTTTTTGAACGTCACAGAACGAACCCAGCCTCCGAGCTCCTCAAAATCACTCGGATCACAGGTTTCATCGTCTAACAATTGCTGTGTTTTCTTACGGAAAATATCCAAGTGAACTTTTAAATCATCCGACTTCTGTAGGTATTCATCCAATATCTCTAAGCGCTCTTGCTCTTTAATAACTGGCTCTGCATCCGATAACCCTTCAGCATTCAACCATTCGGCTTTTTCTTCACCACCCTCTTCATAGACAAGATAGCCGGAGATTCGGTACCACCCATCTACTTTTTCTAACACCGATACTTTTTCTCCCTTATAGAGCGTATCGACAACTAAAGCATTAAGGTTAGGCTTGTTGTAAACATTGACACGACGCTCAATAACGTAGTACTCGGTAACTTCCGGGGGAGCGGCTTCTAAATCCAGAATCGGTTTGGATGTTTCTTTTTGCAGTGAGGATTGCTCGACTTGCGTAGCCTTTGGTGCTTCAGGTTCATCTTTCTGCATAAAGAAGAAATAGTATCCAGCCCCCGCTCCGCCGAGCAACAGCATGACAATCAATGCGACGAGAATTTTCTTCATGCCCTTTTCCTTTTCATTCTTTATTCTTTATTCTTATCCCACCAGCAGCACGCATGTCGTAGAAATTTGGGTATATACTCAAAAGAGCAGGTCAACTAACGCGAGCAATAATGATCAACAGACTCAATTGGATACTACTATTTCTTCTGTTCCCGATAACGGGGCACGCCAATATTCAATGTAACCCATCGTCGTGGAATGACAATCTTACCCAATTCAATCGTTTAGAGTCCAATTACAATCAGCATGTTGAGGTATTCAATACACTTTTGACCGAACATAAACAGCGTCAGTTATTGTCCGAAACCTTTTCACTGCATGAGCTCGTGCTACTTTGGCGTGCCAAGTCGAACCAAAATGTGTTCAAAGCGCAATTAAAAGCATCGATTCAATACAAAGAAGAGCTCACAACTAAAGCGAATCAGCTGCTTAAATTGAGCACACAATCCCAATGGTCAGCAAATGGGTGGGAGATACTGGCCCAGAAGTGCCGCGAGTCAAACAAAACAGCCAATCAAATAACTGCGGAATGGTATAACACCAACGCTTTGGAACTTGCTGAAGATTACAAGCGCCTCTCTTCACAATATCAAACTCTGTCACAAGTCTATGATAAAGAAGCCCGAGCGCTTCAATACGCTCAAGATGTTTCGAAGTAAAAACAGAGCCAGTTTTGAATAGACGATGTTGGTTTTTCACTCCAATATTGGACGTTATTCGTGCTTTTTATCTTTCCTTAGTCGTGAATGATATCAAATGTAAATAATGGGATTGTTCCCTTTGACAAACTTGACTAAACCATGACCAAGACAATCAATTTATAGAGACATACGTCACATTAATGCTTTACTTATGGACATTTTTTGGTTAGTTTAGCCATTAATAAAATTTAATAAAAAGTCACATTTGGCTGGAGATGATGCTACAAACATGGTTATCAATCGATTAAGTAACAGGGAATGTCCTAATGCTACCAAAGCCAAGTTTTTGTCAGTAGTTAGGCACGTAAAAGAGTTCGGTTCAATCAGTGATTTGGATCTTTGTAAAATCTTCGGAGAAACAATATGGAGTGATGGGAGGGAATACCATTCAGCCGCGTTCTCATTCAAGGTTGATAGATACACAGGTAACTGTGAAATCTCACAATACAAAAACCAATAAGGCTTAAGAATTTATTAAGCGGAGTCAGGAAACGGACTCCGCTTTTTTGATCATGGCAATCGTAAAGTCGTGCTCGGAGTATCCCTCAATCAATCGTGTATTCGGACACAGCAACCGACAATAGCGAAAGACACCTTCTTTATTGTGCGACGCTAACATTTTCATGCTGGGTAGTTTGGATTCATCCAACAAGTTAAACACACAACCTTTCTCTGTCGCTCGGAACATTTTATCAATCATTTCAATGGTGTGATTTGGGTTGGTGGATTGATAGTTCAATGATCCGGAAGCAAAAACAAAATCGCAACGAGGCAATACCAACGTTGAAAAGTCACCACATATAAACTTACTTTGCGTGCGAAAATCTCGTTTTCTGGCTTCAGAGATAAATTGTTTTTGCTGATCAATGCCAATATAGCTTTGAGGATGCCCCCCCGTAAGTTCGATAAACGCTAACAAGTCTCCGTAGCCGCACCCAATATCTAAAATACTTGAACCGTCTAACATTAACCCTCGGCACAACGCCTCAAAACGGCTGATCTGACTATACTTATCTGCCCATCCCAGAGTTCGGGCTCTGTCTTTACCAAACTGTCTATATCGCTTTCGATGATAGTGGGCAATCTTAAGTCTATCGAAAAATTTCATCTTTCTTATGCATAAATCGGCAAACTGCCATTTCCTTTCACTTGTCTAATCGCCAGGTGGGTATGAATATCTTTCACATTTTCTAATCGCTGTAACTTTCTAGTAAATGTTTCATAACCAGCGAGATCTTTACTGACCACCTCTAACAGGTAATCATAGGCCCCTGATACGACATGGCATGAGATCACTTCATCCATCTCAACAACGGCATGTTCAAACTCATCAATCGAAGAAGCTTGGTGGTTATTTAAACTCACTTCAACAAATACAGTCATCGCGATGCCTACAGTGTCTCTGGACACAATAGCTCGATAACCACTAATTACACCTTCCTGCTCCAAACGCTTAATGCGCCTTGCACAAGGTGATGCCGATAGCCCTACTTGATCAGCAAGTTCTGCAGTTGTCAGAGTGGCATCCTTCTGCATTAGATTGATAAGTTGCCTGTCAATTTTATCCATTTATTCTTCCGTGCCTTTAATCACTAACAATTAACACTTATACGCAATTTATCACCAACATCAAGCCTAATTACGTCAAACTTTGCCCCCCTTTGGCAAGAGTTTTATTCAACAATTAACACATCATTTACAAATGGACATGTCGATAATGATCTTGGGATACGCAGCTATATTAACGACCTTACTGCTTTGGTCTGGTTTCTTTATTTCTTTAAAAGGGGGCGCAATTTCTGCCTTGCAGCCAGCCGATATCGCGTTAGTTCGCTTTCTCATCCCAAGTATAATTTTATTACCATTTGTGATTAAGCATAAACAGTCGCTGCGCGTAGTGCCTAAACGCTACCTGGTTGGTGTTGTGGTTGGAAGCGGCCTTCCCTATCTTCTGGTCGTCGGAACGGCTATGCATTTCGCTCCCGTGGCGCACGGCAGTGCATTAGTACCTGGCACTTTGCCATTGTTTGTTTCTGCTATCGCGGTACTTTGTTATCAACAGTCGCTGAGTGCTCACCGCTTAATCGGGCTTTCTACGGTGTTGTTAGGGATTTTCGTATTCCTTCTTTCTAATAGCGGCGCAGAGTACAACTGGTCTCAGTTGCAAGGGCATATCCTGTTTCTAACTGGCAGCATCATGTGGGCTGCTTTCACCATCAGCGCTCGTGTCGCTAATCTTAATGCACGCGTCTGTGCAGGATTCGTTGCAATCGCGTCTTTGGCTCTACTCATCATCGCCGTTGGTTTCGGGTGGGTAGACAGTTATTTGGTGGTAACACCGTTCAGCCAGTGGCCATGGGAGGAGTTATTTGGCCACGCGATGCTACAAGGTGTTGGCGCAGGTTTAATCGCTTCTTTCACTTTCATTTATGCAATTAGGATCATCGGTGCCGAAGCCAGCGCTGCTTTTGGTTCATTAACTCCAGTCGTCGCGACACTTCTTGCCGTTCCAATTTTTGGTGAACAACCAGATTCTCTCACTTGGTTAGCGCTGATGTTGGTCACATGCGGCAGTATTGTGGCAAGCCAAATCTTTATGAAAGGTGGAATGAGCCAAACTTATCGCCCACCACTTCACAGATAGCGATGATTTTACAAAAACTTATGCCTTACTATCTTGAATAACAAAATGGCGTTTTGATAGCCTCAGCTTAACTAAAAAATTAAAACGCCAATGTGATGCCAGCCACTCATACTAAAGATGAACTGCATAGGTTTCTCAAACCGGGAATGAAACTTTCTACTAATTTCGAATTTGGGCCTAAGGATCAATATACGTATTCCACCACCTATCTTGGGATGAAAGAAAATGCTTATTTGATTCTTGATATACCAATGCGTTTGCTTGAAGAGCAAGTGATGAGAAAACTCCCCAACGCCGATGTCATCGTGCGTGGTGTATCAGATACGGAGTTAGGCCATGTCATTGCGTTTAAGTCCAGCGTGCTGACGACGACCGTTCGACCATCCCCCCTTTTGTTTATCCGCATTCCAGGAACATTTGCAACCAAACCAGTTCGGGAACATGAGCGTTACAAGTTGCAAATGGACTGTAACGTTATTCATGCAGGGAATGTCTACGACGGCAGCCTTATCGATTTCTCTCTAGCAGGTGTTGGTATATCAACCTTGATTGAGCCCGAATTCAACGTGGGTGAGAGTGTTACCATCGAATGCCCGTTAAGCCACTATATCGGAGAAGAAAATCGATGTGTCATTGCCAACATTAAGAAATTGGTGAAGGGATGGGTAGTTGGAATTAAGTTTGCCAGTCCCATTGCGATGACTCACGAACTAAAAACAGAGTTACTGGAGCAATCCTTTCTAACCAGTAACGTCTGAACTTACTGCTCGCTAAAGCGCGTCGCCTCAAAGCTGTTGAGTATTCTGTGAACCGTATAGGTCACAAGCAGCGTCGCAACAATAGCAAACAAAATACTGCTCACGCGATACAGCGCACTGAACATTAAGTCACCATCCGGAGTAAGATATTGGCCGAACAAAATGCCTAATGTGGTTAAACCGCCAAATCCGGCTCCCGAACCGCTAGACTCTTTCACGTGCATATAACTGAACATCATCGCACCAATCCAAAGCAATGGGACGATAAACAATAAGGTATCCGACCAATCGTATAATACAAGTTGTCCGACAACACCAAAGGTCACCCCCATCAAGGTCCCCATTGCTCTTTTTCGCGCATACCCTAAAGCACCGTTCCAATGCATAGGAAACAATAAAAGTAAGGTTGTCGCCTGAGCAGACATAGAGTCACTGAGGTCAAATAGCTGGAATACAAGGAAAGACATTGTAGCGATACTCGCCCCCATAAGGGCTTCATGACGCATTCGATGACTCTGTTTAGGCTGCGACGGTTTCGCTGGTGGCTGACGAGGTTCCGCATCGGGAATCAAAAATGTCACCACATAAGCAACGATCACTGAAATAACATTCGCTTGCAGGTTGCTAAATATTAGGTCATTTAAGTCAGTGGTTGGATAACTCGCAAAATGCAGCATGATGCTTAAGCTCAGTACGCTGTTCGCTCCAAATAAGAACAAGCTCCCTTTTGACATACAGGCGAATTTATATAGGAACAACCCGAATGCAATGATTGTCATCATGCCAGGGTGCCCACCAAATAACCCACCAAGAACACCAACTTCTAATCCACACACAACCGCTGAAAAAATCAGTTGTCGTGCGGCATGTAGACTCATGACTGGCACCATTCCAAGTAACAGCATCGGGGTTACAGTAAAGAATACGCCATAGTTCCAACCAAATACTTTACATAAAGTGAAACCAATGGTCGCACCAGTTGCAATGCGCAAACACTGACGGAAGTCGTTTTCCGACATGGGGTGGTCCCATAACTTCATATCGCCTCCTCGTTAATAAATATAATGAAGAAGACTCAAGAATTGGATCTGGCACCTCGCTAACCAGCCAGATAATGCGTTTTCTGGCAACAACTGCACGGTTGCTCGTGCCCCTGCTGGAAATGCGCGCTGCTGAGGTTCATCGATAGCTAAATGTAAACGTAAGCGCTGCGCGTCTCTCACCCAACGGTTTGAGTCAGTTGGTGTTGCTAAGCGACCATCCGCATCGAATTGACCCGAGCTGACCCCGGCATCCACACTCGTAATACGAGCTTCAAATACATCACCAGGTAAGCTATCAAAAGCCACTAACGCACGGCTGTTCTGATTAAAGTGTCGTAAACTCTTTTCACGAAAGTCGGCAATGATATCCACGTCATCGGAGACTAAAGCGACAAGAGGTATACCAGCTGCCGAATAGGCCCCCGTCTCCAGCTGCAAGTTAGCGACAACGCCATCATGTTCCGCCGAGACTTGAGTGTAAGACAGATTAAGTTCCGCTTGTTTTAGCTGGTTTTGCGCCACGCGGATATTCACATTCGTCGCGCCTAAATCACCGCGGTTTACTTCCAACTCTTTTAAACGAGCACGTGCGGCCAGTAAGTTCGCTTTAGCTGCCGTTGCACTGCTCTGTGCGTCATCGCGCTGCTGTTGCGAAGTACCATTACGGTGAAACAGGGTATTAAGACGTTTCGCTTCGCGAACTTTTTGTTCCGCCACGATTTTGCTCGCTTCAACGTCTGCTTTTGCCGCCGCAATAGAAGCATCAAGTTGTTCGTTGTTTTGAATCACACGCTCAAGGTTAAGTTGAGCCTTTTCTACGGCGAGCTGATAAGGCTGGGGATCAATCTGAAATAGTAGATCGCCTTGGCTTATTTCTTGGTTGTTGGCAACATAAAGATGTGTAATCTGCCCACTCACACGGGGGGCCACTTTAGTTACCACACGCGTTGCCATTGCCTGAGGCGTCAACGGCATGGCGAGATCTGCAACTAGAAAATAGGCAAAGACAAGGACAAACGCGACGCAAGAATATTTGATCCAACGTGCGAATTTTTGATCTGGAGTCATAGGCGTTTACTTCTCTTTTTATTCGGTTTTCTGACTTATTCGCTAAGTGAATCAAGCGCATTGTGAGCAATCTGATCAAGAATCAATGAAAGCTGCTGAAGTTCCTGGTCGTTGATGTCCGTTAGGAGCTTGCTTCGAACTTGAAGAATTCGAGCCTCCATTTGCTTTAGTAGGGTTTTCCCCTCTTCTGTGAGGCTAACAATACGTGCTCGCTTATCGTGTTCACAGCAATGGCGAACGATCAGAGATTGCTCTTCTAATAATTTTAATGTTCGCATCAACGACGCTAACTCGATCTCAAGCGCTTCAGCCAAATGCTTCTGACTGATGTTGTCACCCATTCGATAAAGCTTCCATAACGCAGTCCAACGCGGATACGTTAGGTTTAAAGGCTCTAACTCGCGATCTGCAACCATTTTCCACAAACGAGCAACACGAGATAATTTTTCAGCCAGAGAAAGGTCTCGCAAACTGTTGATGTCTTGAATCATAAGCTCTACTCAATTACTTAGCGTGCTAAGTAATATAAAATAGTTAGCACGCTAAGTAAATATCTTTTTGTGATTGAAATCACGTTGGGTGCGTCAGTGAAGGGGCAGAAATCTAAGTAACACAACACGATGTTTGAATTTGAAATGCAGCGATGTACACAACAAACGTCGAGACCAATAAAGTCTGATTTGTATAAGAGTAAAAGGGTCAGATACAAAAAAGCACAACCCACAGTCATGGTGTTGTGCTTTTCAGATAATGAATAATTGGATTATCCCGTAGTGAGCCAATTCCTTATGTTCGCTCAACTAAGAACCGCTGTTTAAAATCCACAAATGCTTCATGGAGCGCATTTTCTTTAATCGGCTTGAGAAGCACGTAGTTCGCACCCGATTCCATAAAGGCGTCACTGGTTTCTTTCGCGGTGTCAGCAGTACACGCATAAATTGGCGTGCCTAGTTTCAGCTTTTGTCGGATCTCTTTGGTCGTTTCAATTCCACCAAGATGCGGAAGTTGGTTGTCCATCAGTATCAAATCGTAAGTATGATCTTTTAAGAATTCCATTGCTTCTAACCCATCTTTCGCCCAATCAACCTGCATTTTGTACTTGTTACAAAACGCTTTTAGAATGAATGCGTTAGTATGGTTATCCTCTACCAACAACACTTTGAGACTCTCTGTAAATAGTTCACCTGGCTTAACACGCAAACTCGAATCAAGAGGGGTGAGTACTCGCTCACGATCTTTCACTGGCATTGTAATGACAAAAGTCGTTCCTAAGCCTTTCTGACTGCGGACTTGAACATCACCTTCCAGCATGTCGACAAGGCTCTTCACAATAGTCAGCCCTAAGCCACTGCCGCCGTATTCTCGAGTCGTTGTTGCTTCTTCTTGAACAAAAGGTTCGAACATTTGGTCGAGTTTGTCAGACTCGATGCCGATACCTGTATCCGTAATTTCCACGACCAGCACGCTATTGTCAGCACCATAGAACTGCTCCAGTTCAGCATGCAAGCGCACGCTACCCGAGGGCGTAAACTTTACTGAGTTACTGACTAGGTTGAATAAAATTTGGTTCAGACGAACTTGGTCAGTAAAGATTTCAACATTGGGATCTATTTTGTTTTCAATGACAAGGTTGACGCCTTTACTTTCACAAATAGGACGATAAATGTTTTCTAACGTTCGAATTGTATCAGTGAAAGAAAACGGGTGCTTTTGGATATTAAACTTACCCTGCTCAATCTTCGAAAAGTCCAAAATATCATTCAAAACAGCAAGTAAGTGCTCACCACTATGTCGAAGTACGTCAATTTGGTTATTCTGCTCTTCTGTTTCCACAGAGTCTTTTAGCAATTGAGCAACCCCTAAAATTCCATTGATTGGCGTTCGGATCTCATGGCTCATTTTAGCCAGAAAGTCGGCACGGGCTTGAGCAGATTTTTCTGCTTCTTTGCGCGCCAAGTTACTCTGTTTTTCCGCCTCAATAAGCGTGGTTATATCCTGACCTTGAACAATAATACCGCTAATATCTCCATCAACTCGAATCGGCGATAAGTTCCAGCGATATACTTTGTCTCCAATTGGCACATTAACGCCTGTCAACGTAGCTCCCTGAGCCGCCATGCGAAGGTGTGGCATCAACTTTTCTTTGAAACCTTTGAACACTGGGTGCATGGTTTCAACATCGTTTTCCATGACTAACTCTTTGCGTGCTGCCGGATTGATTTGGACAAGCACACCCGATTCAGACCACACCATAATAGGTGATAACGCAAAGTTAAACAGGTCGCGGAAAGAGCGCTTTTGTGCTTCAAGCTCTTCAAAAGTGTTTTCTAGTGTCGAACCAATATGATCGAATTCCTCAATATCTGACCCCTCAAAACGCTCAAATCCTTTTTCTTCACGAGCCGAGCGGGTATATGCCATCAGGGATCCTAACTCTTCAACTACTCGATTCTCGATCCATTCTTTAGTCATTAGCGCAATCATGACCATACCGATAACTGAGGCTAGCATTGCTAGCAGGTGTTGGATTTGCAATGTCACCACGCTCTGATTGTCTTGCACAGTAAGCAAGCACAAGTCGGTCTCGGCGGCATTTACCTCAATAGGGGTTTTGATGATCAATAATTGGTCAAGCTTGTGCTGGGACTCTCGTCGTTTGAGTACGTCAAATATTTGATAAGCCTCATCTCCTACTAATGAGCTTGCCAATGGTGTGTTGTTAGCGACCAACACAACATTGTCGACGTTGCCTTCATTTTTTAACCTTTCCATCAACCCAAAGTTATTATCTAAAACAACAACATTGTAAGAGTACCCCATCACTTCACCGGTTTTAGGTTGTAAAACGGGTACGCGACGAAGTAACAGATGGCGAGTTCCCATCGGGGTCTGTGAGGGCAGATAATACCAGTTGTTGCTAAAGGTCACCTGACTGGCAAGTCGGCTAAGTATCAGGTTGTTGATGCCATAGAAATGCGCGTTGCCATCGTCCCAAATAATACCTTGATGATCGGTTAGGAAACGAAACTCCGGTGTATGGGAAGGATCACTCTGGTCAATACTCATGAAAAAGTAATTGAGTGCCTCTTCATCACGTTCTGTATAAAAATCCAATACAACATCACTTTTCGAATTGCTGTTGTGATGAATCTGAATCGCTGCAAAATGGCTATCAAAAATGTTCAGGATCAGGGCAGAGGTCTGCTGCTTGGTTCGGTCGACTTCCTGCCAAATAATCTGCTTCGAGAAGTAATAACTCTGAACAAAGATGCCTAGAATGATCGGAGCAAGTACGAGAATAATTATTTTGGTAATAAGCGTCGACAGTGAGCGACGCTTTCTTGTTTTTGATGTAGTTGTCATCAATTATCTGAGTATCTAAATGCACGTTTTCTTAATGCTTCAATTCTTTCTGGAGAGTCCGATTTGGTAACGACTTCAAAATCACCAGAGTAAACGGTGGGAACTGGCTTTCCTTCTAGATCCCACTTAATGGCCTCAGCCATTGCAATACCTGTATCATCGTTCATACGCATAACGGTAACGTCTAACTCCCCTTTAGAAAGCGCCTCTAACTCTGCTGAACCGCCGCCCCAACCATTGATCATGACATCGTCACGACCTAACTCTTTAAGAGCGTCAACAGCACCTAATGCTACATCGGTAGAACACGCGTAAATGAAATCAACGTCCGGATACTTCTCCAAACTGGCTTTTGCAGCTTCATACCCAGATTGCTTTGTTGCTTTGGTGTAGTAAGCAGATTGTAGTTCAAACTGGTTATCGCGGTTCACTTGGTTGATAAAAGTGTTGCCTCTGATGTCACTAATGTAGCCCTCCGAGAAATAGAGAACACTATAGTGGCTATGTTTAGGGAAACGCTTGCCAAACTCAACGGCCAATTCACGACTTCCTTCTGCGTGGTCGAAACCAACATAAAGAAACGGCTGATGATGTTCCCAATCCCTAACAGGTGTGGTGATATTTTGTAAAATTAACTTGGTTTTCTTTGAATCTAAGACATGCTCAACAAACTTACGATGTCTTGTGGTATCTAGAGTAAAGATCAAGTAATCGGAGTTGCTTTTCAGCGCCTCCATTAAAGACAAACTTTGCTGCTTTATATCTGCATTAGGACGAGTAAACACTTGATTTAGTTGATAGTCGATATCAAGCTTATCTAGGCGTTTTTCAAACGCATCGATGTTTCGAATCCAATAATCAGAGATCTGCTGCCCTGGATAAACAACAGAAATTTTCAGTGGACGCTTCTTGTCTTTTGCTACGGGTACAGGGGTTTCTCTTACCACTTCAGCCAACGCACTAGTTAGCTGCTTCTGTTGTGGAAACTGGTCTAAAAACTCTTGATATGCCCAATACCCATTAAGAACTTGGGTGGCCTGCACATTCGGCGCAAAAGCGGCCATTGAAATCAGGGAGAATACTAACGCTTTTTTCATCTACTGCTCTTTTAGCTTTTTTATGAGCCTAATTCAGCTCTATTCATTACCTAGCCGAGTCATCCTATACTCTTGTAATCTACCTTCCTCTTAGTGCCTGTTTCAATAGTAAATTGGTTCTTGGTCTGAGTGGATGCAAATAAAGTACATTGAGTCGCTTCCTTTGTCTCGATGACGTAGAGATATTTCGCGCTTTTCATACTCAGGACCTTTAAACAGAACACCAGCCCATTATGCGTCAGTTTATTCCTACATGGTACTCCAAAAACAAAAAGAAACCGCCAATGTGACATAGGCGGTTTCCGTGTATCTTTGCGTAGCAAGGGCTTATCAGAGTGCCACTATCTCTAACATCATTTGTTGATGTTCGTCGACGACAATATTTGCTTTTGACATAACGAGCAGCTCTTTTTTCGCTTTAGTTAGTTGCTTAATGTAGTACTCTGCTCGCATGGCAAGCGTCTTTGAGTCAAAATCCGATGACCATTCCAATACCAAAGGGCCTTTTCCCTTCAAAGCTTTCGCTCCTTTTCCGGTTTGGTGCTGATTGAATCTTCGTTCAACATCATTGGTAACACCACAATACAACGCGTTGCGGTTATTTCGTATCAGATAGACACTCCAACGCTGCGTTGTATTTTCCATCATGAAAGCAGTGACTCAACCTTAGCTTTTAATTCATCCAGCTCTTCTTTCAGCTGAGCGACTTCGAGCTCTAGCTGACTTACTCGATCGGAGCTCGAGCTTGCAGCAGACACAGGCGCTGCAAGTTCGGACGCATCAACATCACCACAGAACAAATGCATATAACGCGACTCCCGCTTACCAGCCTCACGTGGTAATTTGACCACTAATGGTCCTTTCTCTTCGCTTGCTAAATGCTCAAGGACCGTTTCCACTTCTTTTACATCATGAAATGTCGCGAGACGATTAGTACGAGTACGAATTTCCCCAGGTGTTTGAGCACCGCGCAAAAGCATACAGCATACAATGCCCTTCTCCTGCTCTGTCAGCTTTAAATCACCAAATTCCGTATTACAGAAACGGTGTTGATACTTGCTGACGCGGCTGTTGAACGCACTTTCGTCACTGACGAGCCTGCGCTCAATAAGAGCATCAACGGCATCGAGAACGTCTGACTCAGAGAGTGACATCACGGGATCACGGTTGCTTTTTTGATTACACGCGTTGGTTAATGCGTTTAGGCTGAGGGGGTAAAGATCTGGGGTAGTGACTTCTTTTTCGATCAAGCAACCAATAACTCGTGCTTCAATTGCCGTTAGCTCAACTTTCATAATGCATTTCCTTATTATTTTTGCATTTGACTTTGTACCTAAATCGCTTCGAAATCATACTCCATAAATTCACACAGCAGTGCAAGAAGCGTTAGCGGTTCAGGTGTTGGTGTCAGGCTAAAGCATAGCGTAAGACCTGACACCCCTTACGAATAGGGTCAGGTATCAATGCTCCGAGAGAATCGGCACTCTCGTCAAATTGCCATCTTGGTCGACCATCATTATTTTTGAACGATTAAGCTCAACTTCGATGATTTCGAGTTGCTCACGGGCGTTGATATACGCCGTTTTTAACTTTTCAGCCACAGAGCGAGTGACTTGCTCATTATCTTGACTATTTACTTGCTCCGCAGTGTTACCAGAGTCCATATCAAGTTCATCATTTTGCATTCAATGGTGTTGATAATATAGTGAAGGCCACGTTATGACAATTAATCGATGGATTCTACGATGTTGGCCAAAACTCGAAGAAAGCAGCACGATTATATGGACACAGCGCAATTGGTTGAGAAATGTTCAACTCTGCATTGCTATTGATCTAAAGACTGTTATGCCACTGGATGTTGTGCTTTAATCGAGGAAGATATTCATAAAATTAGGAAAGAGAACTATGAGTAGCGTATTTGAAATCGTTAACCAAGCTCGTCGTAAAAACAAACTAAAACGTGAGCTTCTTGATAACGAGAAGAAAGTTCGTGATAACCGTAAACGTGTTGATCTTCTAGAAAACCTTCTAGACTACATCAAACCAGAAATGACTCACGATGAAATCGTCGCAATCATCAAAAATATGAAAGCAGACTATGAAGATCGTGTTGATGACCACATCATTAAAAGCGCTGAGATCTCTAAAGCACGTCGTGACATCAGCCGTCGCATTCGTGAGCTGACTGAAGAAGACAAGCAAACTAGCGGCAAAAAATAAACGCGTGAGCTAGATTTTCGAACCCCGAGCAAGAATATCTTCCTCGGGGTTTATTTTTGTCTCTAAACTAACCGCCGTGTACAATCAATCTAACTCTTATTCCTAACGCATTCAGCTTTCTATGTCTTCAACTACGACAAGTACACAACCAACGCTTGCAAAACAATTATTTACGATGACCTGGCCAATGCTTTTTGGCGTTCTGTCTTTAATGAGCTTTCAGCTTGTGGATAGCGCGTTTATCGGTCAGCTCGGCGTTTTACCGTTAGCCGCTCAAGGTTTCACTCTGCCTTTGCAAATGGTCATTATCGGCATTCAAGTCGGTCTAGGGATCGCAACGACAGCGGTCATTTCTAAAGCTCTTGGGGCGAATGAAAGCCAGTATGCCAAACAACTTGGCGGATTAGTATTGATGATCGGCTCAATTGGTGTCGCTATTTTTGGCGGGCTAATTTGGCTTTTGCGCTACCCCATTTTAGCTCTATTAAGCGCTCCAGAATCTGTTATGCCGATAATCGACAGTTACTGGCCTTGGTGGTTATTAAGCTCATGGACTGGTGCAGTTTTGTATTTTTATTACAGTATCTGCCGAGCTAATGGCAATACAATGTTACCTGGCACAATGATGATGATAACCAGCGGCGTGAACCTTGTACTCGATCCGCTATTTATTTTCACGTTTGACTTGGGTATTAACGGAGCGGCAATAGCAACCATCGTCGCTTTTGGGTTTGGTATTTTAGTCGTCGCTCCTCGCGTGAAGAAGAACCACTGGGCAACGACACAATGGCAAGATCTTAACGTAGCCAAAAGTGTTGCATCTATCGGTAACATTATGGGCCCCGCGATGATTAGCCAACTGCTGCCACCGTTGTCTTCCATGCTAGCAACAAAATTATTGGCGAGCTTTGGAACCGCAGCAGTCGCCGCTTGGGCGCTTGGTTCACGCTATGAGTTCTTTGCTATCGTTTCGGTCTTAGCGCTGACAATGTCTATGCCTCCAATGGTTGGACGCTTACTTGGAGCAAAGAACTATGAAGATATCCAAAGGCTCGTCAGTATTGCCGTAAAATTCATTCTAGGTTTCCAACTTTTGATTGCTGCCATTACATTTGCCGTCGCAAACCCACTCGCATTATTGATGACAAGTGATGTGCAAGTGGAGCAAGTCTTGGAAATGCATTTACTGATAGTGCCGATCAGTTTGGGTTCATTAGGGGTTTGTATGCTAATGGTTTCTCTTTGTAATGCATTAGGCAAATCTTACACCGCGCTCACCATTTCAGCGCTGCGCTTGTTTGTCTTTTTCCTACCGTGCTTGTGGGTTGGCGCTCAAATGGATGGAATCCGAGGTTTACTCTTAGGCGCTTGTATCGGCAACCTGTTAGCTGGTGTTTCCGCATACCTAACCTATCGCCAAACCATACGCAAACTCGCAGGCGCTCAAGCCAACGCGCAACAATGAATAATCAGAACTAAGCCCCTGAAGTGGGGCTTTATCGTTTTGACGCCTTGTCTAAGTTGAAATGTTAGCTAGGCGAGTTTTAATTCACTAAAGAGCTCAAATAACTGGTTCGATTTATACGGCTTAGGTAAATAAGCATCCATGCCTGCCGCAAAACAGTTGTGGATGTCTTCTTCCAAAACACTCGCAGTGAGTGCGATAATCATCGTTTTTTCACGTCCTGCTTTCTTTTCCCAACGACGAATTTCTTTCGTCGCGGTCAGTCCATCCATCACGGGCATCATGCAGTCCATTAAAATTGCATCGAATTCTTCTCCCTTTGTGATGGCTTCTAACGCTTCTTGACCGTTGCTTGTTATCAAATAGTCATAACCTGCTTTATCCAGAAAGAAACTCGCTATTTTCTGGTTCATCAAGTTATCCTCCGCAATTAAGATCCTCCGATGAGAGCGCGACGCTCGATATTCAGAGCTGACAACATTATTGGTGACATTGTCACTTGACATAGTCTTTTCAACCTTAGCTAAATCATCAATGACATGCTTAAATCGATTGCCAAGGAAAGGTAATGTGAGTACGGCATGTACTTTTTCTGCATTTTCGTAGGGAGTGGATAAATGATGCTGGCAAATAATCACACGGCGAAGATCGTAATTAAATGATAGATTATCCAAGATTTCATCGGTATTAGCGTCGTTACTGTGGCACAGAAATATGACATCAAAGTCATCATTTATCGCTTGCACTTCATTCACATTATTAACACCAAAGAGATTGATTTTCGCTAAGCGACACTCTTTTAATACTTGGTCGGCGTAGTCGTAATTTGAGCAGATCAAAAGCCCTTTATTAATTACCTCCGAACGCCAGCCAAACACCGGAATTGCTTCAACCTCAATCGAGAACTCAAAGCATGTTCCCACTCCTTTTGTAGATGTTGCTACGAGCTTGCCCCCCATCATCGACACAAGCTGACAACAAATAGCCAAACCCAACCCTGTGCCGCCAAATTGCCTCGACACTCCTTCATCTTCCTGAGTAAAGGGTTCAAAAATCGTGGTTAACTTATCTTGATCAATGCCTATTCCGGTATCTTCTACTTTAAACTTCAGCACTCCACGTTCTTTCTCAAGTAACTCCTCATAACTAACATCAACGCATACATGCCCACTTTCGGTAAACTTAACCGCATTCGATACCAGATTCGTAACTACCTGTTTGACACGATGATCATCGACCATCACGCGAATGGGGATATTTTCAGCTAAATTAATACCTAACTTTAGCTGTTTAGATGTTGCTTTGGATTGGAATAAAATCATCGACTGATACACGACTTCTCGGATATCCGCTTCTACTAGTGACAGCTCCAATCGTCCAGACTCGATTTTAGAGAGATCCAATATATCGTTAAGTAAAGTAAGCAGCGTTTGAGATGAGGAGTCAATGTCATCAACAACTTCTTGTTGATGCGAAGACAACTCACTTTGAGAGAGTATTTCTGTCATGCCCATGATCCCGTTAAGGGGCGTGCGGATTTCATGTGACATGTTGGCAAGAAACACAGATTTTGCACGATTAGCCGATACTGCTGACTCTTTTGCATGCAGTATTTCTTCAGTTTGTCTCTGCATTTCTTCAACCACTCGATTCACTTGCTGAGCAAAAATGGTCAGTTCATCACTTCCATCAACTTTGACTTTTGTTTGCTTCTCTTCGGAGTTGATCAACGCGTTTAAAGTATGAATGATCGCATCGAGTTTGCTGTTAACGCGGAACCAAGTACTAAATCCGAGCCAACAAAGCAGGATAACCACTAAGGCAACGCCAAAACTGATCATGGCTATATTGGCCTTTTGTTCATGAACCTGCGTGAGAAGCGACTGCTCAGTTTGTTTGGTGAACCCATCGATGAGCACTTGTAAGCGCTGCACACGAAAATCGAGTTCTTTTAAATACGCGGCGTAGTCACTTTGTGACATGTCTCCTGAGATTAATTGTCCGCGAGACGCCAAGTTTCTCTGATATCTCGGCGAAGTAAACAAGCCAAGCAATTTATCCACTTGCTCGTATGACCCACCTAAGTTTAAAAACGCATCCAAATTTTGCTGCTGTCGGTCTATCGCCTGATAAAACATACTTTGACTTAGCCGACTCTTAGGGTCTTGGACTAAACGGTTCGTCAGCCAAGCTTCTTTCTGTGTCCAAAAAGAGAGCTGAGCAAGGTAGGCAATAAAATTTTGCATGCGAATGCCATCGTCACTGCCATACCATTGATGATTTTGCAACAAAGAGCGCGACATATTTTGGAGCTGTTGAAATGCCCAATCACCCAGGTCGTCCATCTCACTCAATCTACCTGACAATACCCCCAGCATGGCTTCTTTCAGTTCATCAGCATACTCAGCAGTATTAGGGTTACTCACAAACTTTTGATGCAAAGAAGAAATAACTTCACCTTGTTCTTCAATATTAATGGCTGCAGAGACTTGAAGATCAGGCTGTCGGCGTACTTTCTCTATGGAGTAAATAAAGTGGGAGGCCTTGGATATCAATTGGAAACCTTGAATATTACTAACCGTTTGATTGAGACGGCTCACGCGCAACGCATTATCAGAAAACTGCTGAACTGCAAACACCACTATTACCACAGCGGGTAATAGTGCGAGGAGTGCTAAGCGTGTTTTTATTGATAATCTCAACATCCATCAGCCTAATGGTTGATTTCATCCGTTTATTTAATATTAGACTAGTTTCTTGCATTGAAAGGCATATACGACATTGTTACTTTCAAACAACATTCACCTACCTAGGTTATGGTTATTGTGAGTGTTTTATCATCGGCTAATGAAGTGGCAATTGTGATTCAAGTCATATTTTTTGATCTTAAAGTTGGATGCAAACAATAAAGTTTCACTCACAACTAAGAGTCGCATCACTTTTCAGGAAATCATCTATTGTATGTTTACCTATTGAGTTGCCTTATCGAGTTAAATCACACAAAAATGCAAAATATCCATTTTTGTCAACAAAAATAATTTGAAAGCAAACGTTATCATCGCAAAAAAAGTAAGTTACTTTCTAAATGTCAATACGTGAAAACCACTGCTTTAGTCACATTAATCCACCACTAACGTCCCCTTAAGTAGTGTTTTACACTGGATTTAATTTTCCTAGCAGAATAAGGACTCCGACCTTAGAATCCGCACACATAACTATTACAACCCGATTACATAACCCACCACACTCTTGCACGCTGCCGAAGAGGCAACAGCAGAGAGTATGGTTAGCCCCCAAAACGTGAAAGGTCTAATACAACAATGAGTCCAGAGAAATATCTCCAAGACTGGCAAACTAGCCAAACGATTGCTGAATCTATTTCCCCTCTAATTGGTAAGCTATATCGTCAAAAAGGAATCGAAGTGGTTCTGTTTGGTAAAACGCTTATTAATGCTACTACTATAGACATTCTCAAAACTCATCGCGTTGCAAGACGTTATACCGGTAACCCACTTTCGCTTGAGCACACGATGCCTATTATTCAAGCGCTTTGTGAAATGAGCATTTCTTCATGCCGTGTCGATGTTGGCCAATTGGCAACTATGTACTGGAATGAACATGACGATACAAGCTCTCTAAACGATTTCCTTATCACTGCACTTGATGGCGCTCGCGACGCAGATTCTTCATTGAAAGCGCGTGATGTGGTTCTTTACGGGTTCGGTCGCATTGGTCGACTACTTACTCGCCTTCTCATTGAGAAAAGTGGTCCAGGTTACCCACTAAGACTACGTGCGATTGTGGTTCGTGGCGGTAAAAAAGGCGATTTGGAGAAGCGTGCTAGCCTGCTGCGTCGTGACTCAGTTCACGGCCAGTTCAACGGTAGTATTGTTATCGATGAAGAGCGTAAAGCACTGATCGTTAACGGCAACTACATCCAAATTATCTACGCAAATAACCCAAGCGAAGTAGACTATTCAGCTTTCGGTATCAATAACGCGCTAGTTGTTGATAACACAGGTGTTTGGCGTGATTCTGAAGGCCTGAGCCAACACTTAGCGTGTCAAGGCGCAGAGAAAGTACTGCTAACAGCACCAGGTAAAGGTGACATCAAAAACGTTGTATTCGGTGTAAATGAGTCGGTAATTAAAGAAGATGACACCATCATCTCTGCGGCAAGCTGTACAACAAATGCAATCACGCCAGTCCTTAAGGCTCTGAACGATAAATATGGTGTTCTTTCTGGCCATATTGAAACCGTGCACTCATACACAAACGACCAAAATTTGATCGACAACTTCCACTCTGGTGACCGTCGCGGACGTAGTGCTTCACTAAACATGGTTCTGACTTCAACAGGTGCGGCAAAAGCAGTTGCTAAAGCATTGCCAGAGCTTGCAGGCAAGCTAACAGGCAACGCGATTCGCGTACCGACACCAAACGTTTCTATGGCAGTCGCTAATCTAAACTTAGGTGAAGACGTAGACCGTGATTCACTGAACGATTACTTGCGTGAAATGGCGTTGAACTCTGAGCTTTCGGCACAGATTGACTACACCGATTCAACAGAAATTGTATCAACTGACTTAGTTGGCTCTCGCCATGCAGGCGTCGTAGATGGTCAAGCGACTATCGCACAAGACAAGCGTTGTGTACTTTACATCTGGTACGACAACGAATTCGGTTACAGCTGCCAAGTTGTGCACTGTATGGAACAAATGATGGGTGTTCGTTACCAAACATTCCCTCGATAGGTGAACTTTGCTCCACAACGTTAACCACATAGCGTAGCGGACAATATCTCATATTTGTTCTAAATAATAAGCGCCATGCGCATTACTAATATTTTTCCCCGTTTATACGCCTGATCACCCTCAGGCGTTTTTTCGTTTCATTCATTTGACACTCTCCGGACAAAGTGAACGTCAGCATTCATGTTTTGTTCATGTTCACAGCATTAATCTGAGCACATAAATTACAGAGAGGTCATGATTATGAATCGGATTATTGTAACTGCACTAGCACTGATTACCGGCTTTTTTACGTTAGTATTTAGCTTGATCATTGCGATTCCGTTGACCATCGCAGCATTAATTACCGGCAATCGTATTGAAAAGCGCGTCAAGAAAATGCAGAGAGAAATGCACGAAGAATATGAGTTTAATACAGGTAAAGCAGATGCGATTGAAGGTGAATTTGAAGAGGTTCGCCGGTAAGTAAATAAGATTTAGATGAGTTTCTCTCCCCCGACCGCTCCTGAGAAACTTCTTGCTTTCACCCTGTCCTTAAAATGGCAGGGTGCTTTTTTGAAAAGCACAATATTGAATAAGCACCTAGCGGTTTATTGCTTTATCTTTTTGTTGTAGGAGGCTGTGTAACCAGCCTCCCATAAATCACCATCGACACCAGAGTATGGGTTGGATTCTTTCGGAGCGCCGCTTAGGCAAGCATCTTTGCCTTCCTTCTTAATTTCATCGATGTGATTTAAAACAAAGTTAAAGTGTTTAGGATCAGCCTTTTGTAGTAACCCGTACAAAAGGCCAAAGCCAAGCATCGTAAATACAAACAGTTCAAAAAACACCCAAATGCTCTTTGTTGAAAAGAATATCCAAGCAACGCTGCAAACACTGGTCAAAATTACTACTGGAGCTAAATCTACTATTCTTTGCATATTGCTCTCACCTTCTAAACGGTCATGAAGTCTCTACCCCTTTCATAGGGTAAGTAAGAGGAAAGTCCGTTTTTATCCAATAAAGCACTCTCGACTTAATATGCGACACTGTTAGTATTAACGTTAAGTGGCTATCGTTCTCATTATAACAATGCGTTGGAAAGTAGCTTTCACAGCAAATGAGAATATGAACCAAAGTAACACTATTGATAATATTAATTTTAGCAACGTTTAGCGTCAGAATTACGTAAATTGTGTAAGGGTTACTGAGAGTAGACAAAAAAGCAGCCACACGGGCTGCTTTTAGTATTTCTGTCTTGCGAGCTTGTCTATACCGTTACGACCACTCTAAGAGCCAGCAGCATGAGTACTACCCCTGACAAACGATCAATCAACACTGCCTTAGAGCGAATTCTGTCAACGACTTTAGAGCTCGATAGCACTAGGGTAATAAAGGTGTACCAAAGCCCATCCACAACAAACGGCGTGGCAACAATGATCATCTGATTACTCAAATCATTACCGAGCGCGACAAACTGACTGAATAATGCGATAAAAAACAAAGCAATTTTGGGACTTAAAATCGAGATAAAAAAGCCTTCTCGCGCAGACTGGATTACCGTTGTTTCCTCACCTGACTCCAACTTCGCAGCCACACCACCTTTTGAACGCAAAGCATTAAACCCTAAATACGCAAGATATGCCGCACCCACAAGGCTAATCGTCTTGAACAGCATCGGGCTTTGCTGCAAAACAACAGCGAGCCCAATCAAGGTAATAAACGCATATATACCAATGCCAAACGCATGAGCCCAAGCCGTAGCTAATCCATTGATACGTCCACCAGCCAACGAGTGCTTAGCGACAATAGCTAAGCTGGGACCTGGTGACATAGCCCCTAATAAACACACGGTAAAAAGTGATAACCAAACTGTTAGTGTCATAAGAATCTCCCCTCTTTGAAGCTCACTCTATCAACGGAAGAGGTATAATTAGAAATCAAAGTTATTCATACTAATCATGACTTCAAGTCATAGCTAAACGGTGTACGTATTAGCGAATGGAATATTCAGAGATTTGCATTACTGAGCGAATCTCTTCTCGCACCCATTTATGCGCAGGATCCGTGTCGTATTTGGGGTGCCACATTAACCAATATTGATGAATAGGTGTTTCGAGTGGTAATGCTTTATGGGTTAAGTCCCAATGCTTAGCGAGGTTAACGGCAATATGTTCAGGAGCCACCATCAGGTGCTCACTTGCAACTAAGCGATTGATCGCAGCAGAGAAGAATGGAACCTTAAAGGTAACGTGGCGGGTGTGCCCTAGCTCTTTCAATGCTAAATCAGTGTAGGAATCTTTGTCTCCGCCGCCAGTCACTTTGATGTGTGAATATGAAATCAAGTCTTCAATACTGATCTGGTCCTGCTTTGCTAACGGATGAGAAGATTTCATCAAACAAACTGATGAATCCTCACCAATTTTAACGCTCGACACACTCTGTGGTTTTTCTGGATACATAGAAGACGCGATATGGATGCCCGTCTCATGAAGTTTATCAAGAAAGTTGGGTTGCCACAGTCGGTACGCCATATCTAACTGTGGCGCTTGTTCACCCAAGTGAGAGGCAATATCGGGCAATACGTATTGCGCCACGTAGTCACTAGAAGCAATAACAAGCTCACCTTGCCACTGCCGCGGCTCAAAAGGTTGGTCATCGAGTAAATGGTCAAACTCAGCCAGTAATGCATCAAGCTTTGATTTTAACGCTATTGCTCGTGGCGTTGGTATCAGTTGATTACCTTGACGAATAAGCAGTGGGTCACCACACAGATCGCGCAATTGTGCAAGCTGTCGACTGACAGCTGACTGCGTAATGTGCAAACGGTCTGCGGTCCGGCTGACATGACACTCCTCTAAAAGTACATGCAAGGATCTAAGTAGATTCAAATTAATGTTGTTTAACATATTCGCTCAGAAGGGTTTTCAACATGGCATCCATTCATGGTCACTTCACAAACAGGTTCCCAGTCGTGTTAAAGAATTCAGCTAAGACGGTATGAGTCATCAGGTTTCGAAGCTCTGGATATCGTTGAATTTGATCTCTGATTTCGTTCAAGCGAGCCATCGTAGGCACTTCGACAAAAACCATCATGTCCGTCTCACCGCTGATCGCATGACACCATTTTACGCCATCAATTTTGTATAATTCGTCCGCGTATGATTCGCAATAATACGTAGAGGTTGATTTATCGAACTTTAAGGCAAAATAGGCGCAAATCGAATCCCCACCCGAAGGCGCAATTTCAGCGTGATACCCTAGAATCACTTTGTCATGCTCTAGCTTGCGAATACGGGCCGTTACCGCAGAACGAGAAAGGTTTACTTTATCCGCAATTTCAGTCACCGACAGCCGAGCGTTGTGCCTGAGCAGATCCACAATCTTATGATCAAACTTGTCCATACCGTTACCAAGCTTTCCTTATTTTTCTCATTCTATACCGATTCTAACTGCATAAGAAACCAACATTTTGTTGGAATTATTTAAAACAACCGTCATATTGACGGTTTAGTAAATCATTTTGTTATTAACATTTTGGATATGCTATTTGGCGGGCATGAGATGAGTGCTGTTATCCATTTCAACAGAAAATAGATAACACATTGAAATCAAATTCCCAACTTAAGTACTCAGCACATAAATAGCATCGCTTAAACACATAAAACGAAATAACCAGAAGCCACAAGCTTTTTCGTAATAAGCCTCATAACATTGGATGAATCAATTCGCATGGAAGAGCTCAAAAAAGACATTTCACTCACATCAGGTATCGCACAGTTATCCACCACATTAATGGGAACTGGGCTGTTTATGATCCCGGCTATCGCAGCAGGTATAGCTGGCCATTTTTCACTATGGGCTTGGATTTTATTGTTCATCGCGATTTGTCCTATTGCGCTGACTTTTGCTCAACTGGGTAAACGATACCCCAACGCGGGCGGAACAGCCTTTTTTGTACGCAAAGCCTTTAACGCCAAACTGGAAAGTAGTGTCGCTTGGTTATTTGTTAGTGTCATTCCGGTAGGGGTTCCGGCCGCGATTGCACTCGCCGCAGGCTTCCTACAACAAATATTGCCAGAGCCTATTAGCAACAATCTGTTTGCACAAATTCTGACGGTAGTACTACTTGTGTTCGTCAACTTGATGGGCACAAAATCATCAGGTCATTTACAAACTCTTATTGCTTTGAGTGTCTTCGCACTTGTTGGCGCATTTTTATGGAAAGGCGACGTTAACAGCGCCGATCTTGTGATGCCCGCCATCACACAAGAGTCAATTTGGCCTATTACCGCAGCGTTAGGCGTGATGTTCTGGTGTTTTGTTGGCATAGAGGCTTTTGCCCATATGGGGGAAGAGTTCAAAAACCCTCAAAGAGATTTCCCTATTGCCATTGTGGTCGGTTGTTTTGTAGCAGGGGCTACCTATTGGGCATGCTCTGTCGTTATTTTAAAATTTGGCGCGTATGGTAACGCTCAATTTGATAACGCATCCATCCCCTGGCTTAGTGCCCAACTACTAGGCGATGGAGCCAAATGGATAATCAGCTTGATAGGTTTCTCCGCTTGTTTCGCGAGCGTTAACTTATACACACAGAGTCTAGCGCGAATGGTCTGGGCTCAAGCTCGTGAACATCGTCCTTCTAGTCCACTAGCCAAGATTTCACGTCGTGGTGTCCCTTTCTCAGCCACCATATTAGTTGGCGGTATATTATTGATATCTTGTGTGATAGGAACCCTATCACAGCTCGATCTGGAGTTTTTCCTAAAACTCGCAAACAGTGTATTCGTTCTGGTTTACATGTTGGCGATGTTAGCCGCTTTCAAATTGCTTCGAGGATTTGGTAAAACACTTGCGGGACTGTCCCTACTGCTTTGTACCGGTGTTTTTATATGTTTAGGCTGGTCAATGTTTTATGCACTTGGCATTTTTACTCTACTTTTACTGCCTTGGAAACAGTGGCGACATAAGCGACAAACACGTGTAGTTGAATAGTCATCGCTTCCCATTTCGAAATATGTGAGCTAAACGTTGGATACCAGCGTCTATGTTCTCTAACGCGATATTGCCGTAACCAAGCACGGCACCATGCCAGTGACGTGCTTGAAAATCTGGGTGTTCATAATAGCTCAAAGGTCGCAAGATGATCCCTTCATGCTCTGCTAGTTTCGTAAAACGCTGCTCATCCATACCGTCTTGCCATTTCAACGTAATATGAAGCCCCGCCGCTTGGCTAACGACGCAAACACGGTCGCCAAAATGCTGTTGAATGGATAAATGCATCTGTTCATGCTTAGTTTTGTACAGTCGACGCATTTTTCGAATATGACGTAATAACCCACCTTCAGTAATAAAATCTGCCAATGCTTCTTGTGTATGCGTCGGCGAATCACCACTTAACGCATCCTTAACCACCAAACATTGCTCTACTAAACGTTCAGGAGCTACAAGGTAGCCAAGCCGCAATCCGTTAAACATCACTTTACTGAAGGAACCCACATACAACACACGCTCATCTCGACCCATTTGAGCCGCTAGCCCCTGTAAGCTGGTATAGGGACGATGAGCAAACTGGAATTCGCTGTCATAATCGTCTTCGATGATCCAACGTGACTGTTCGACTGCCCAGTTGATGATCTTCCCTCTTTGCTCAGTATTGAGTGTGGTGCCCATCGGATATTGATTGCTTGGGGTGATATACAGGGCATCGGCATCGCTTGTGGTCACCGCTTCCACATCAAAACCTAATGTCTCTCTTACGAACAAAGGCTCAAATTGATAGTTTTGGAACTGAATCAACTTCCGCATTTGCGCGTAACCTGGTTGCTCCATCAGAACCTTATCACCTTGTTTGAGCACTACCATCGTCGCAATCGACAACGCTTGCTGCGCCCCAGAGGTAATAATAATGCGCTCTGGAGAACAATTCACTGAACGGCTTGATGCGAGGTAGTCAGCTAAAGCACAGCGCAATGCCCAACTACCCTGAATATCTTGATTCCCCAACAAGCAAGTACGAGACATATGGCGAGTGAGTAACTTTTGCCATTGCGCCATCGGAAATGCGTCCAAATCCGGCACACCCGGTGCAAATGCGCGGTTGATATCAAAGTGAGCTTTCGGTGATGAGTCTCTCTGAACTGAACTAGGTTCAGGCAAGTACTGCTCTGGCAGTTCTACGGCAACATAAAAGCCAGAACCTTTTTGGCTGTTCAAGTACCCTTCCGCCACTAACTGTTCGTAGGCAGAAATCACGGTATTCCTACTTAGATTAAGCTCTTGTGAAAGCTTCCGCGTAGAAGGCAGCTTCCCATTCTTCACCCACAGTCCTTGAACAATTTTCTTGCGAATAGCCAAAAACAACGCTTGCTGACGCGTTCCTTCACTGTCTTTTAAATGTAGGTCACCGATATCAATCAAAGACAAACTGGATCCATCCATTAGTTAAAACTGGCTCTCTTTAAGCTACCAGTTAAACGCTACATTGCAATCAAAGAATGAGGATAAATCGCTCGTAATCGTGAGCAAGCAAGGAGAGAAAATGCTATCCAACACCAATAGAACGGAAATTAAGAAAGGCGCACATAAAGCCGTCTCTGATGTTAGCAAACTGCACGCCATCATAGATGAAAGCCTAATCGCTCATATTGCGATAACCAACGAGTCAGGCCCTGTGGTCATCCCTATGCTGGCATGGCGTGTCGAAGATTACGTGTATATCCATGGTGCCAACAACAGTCGACTGTTACGCTCACTCAAACAAGGAGTGCAAACGTGCTTAACCTTTACTTTGTTTGATGGTTGGGTATTGGCTCGAAGTGCGTTTCACCACAGTGCGCATTATCGCAGTGTTGTGGTCTTTGGCCAGTTTGAGATGGTGGAAGATAACCAAGAGAAAGACAGGTTGCTGAATCACTTTATTGAACAGATCGCTCCGGGGAGAACAGAACAAGTCCGTTTGAGTAATGAAAAAGAACTCAAAGCCACCATGCTGCTGCGTATTCCACTCCTAGAAGCATCAGTGAAAATCAGCAATTTTGGCGTCAACGACGATGCGGAAGACATGGACATCCCTGTTTGGGCAGGTGTCCTACCCTACCGAACCGTCGTAGGTCCGCTGCAAGCTTGTGACGATTTGTATGAAGGTATCGCAGAGCCAGACTACCGCAGTGCCTACTCTAACCGTTGGCAGGAATAAGCACCGTAAAACGTGCGCCGCCTAAGTGACTCTCGCCGACAGAAAGCTCCCACCCCAGTTGCCGCGCTGCACTGGTAGCAATGGCAAGCCCTAAACCAAAGCCTTTCATGTCGGCGTTGCGGCTTTTGTCTAAGCGCGAAAATGGCATAAATACTTCTTCTCGCATCGCCTCAGGGATGCCCGGACCATCGTCCTCAATATCGATGCTCCAGCAATCCGCTACCGTTCGAATCGTCACCTCAACGCAGGACTCACCATAACGCTTGGCGTTTTGCAGTAAATTATCGAGGACAAGGTTACCCAAAGTAGGCTGAAAGTGAATCAATTGGTTCGCGAGTTTATTTTCTGCTCTCAACATGGCGGACTCTAAGCCTAGGTAATTCATGCGGCTTTTACACCAAAGTGGCAGTTCCATGGTTTCAACAGAATCGATCCATGAGTGGTTTTTCACACTCAAGCGAGACAGCATGACAATGTCGGACGTTAAATCCGTCACGACATCAACGTATCGTTCAATATCGTCATGTAACTCTGCCTGCATTTCACCACTCGTGCGTCGAGCTAAATCCGTCGCTAGCTGAATACGACTCAGCGGAGTGCGCACTTCATGAGGAATAGCTTGAGTAAAGATGTGTGTTTGGCGCACTCGTCTCTCAATCTCTTCAGACATGCAGTTGAAGCCTTGGGCGAGCTCTTTCACGGGTTGCGAAAATTGCTTTAGCTCGACTCGCGTATTCAACTCACCAGAACCAAATTGTTGTTGCGCAGCCGTTAGTTGCCGAATTTGGCGGTCAAGACGTCGTACAGGTATGTAAACCATAATGCCTAAACTGCATACAACAACCAAAAGTAGAGTAAGTATAAATACAATCTCAGAATCTTCATTCCAATCAACGTGTGGGCTAAAGAAATCCGTTTTTTCTTTGAAAACTAAACTCTTCGAAGTGTTAGGCAAAGGGAATACCGCAGCATAGGTACTGCCATCAATAAGATAAACAGGTATCCCTTGCATACGGTACAGCAGATTACAATCTCGACAAGGCGGTGATCCGTCCCAGTTTTCAACCAATGTTAAATCAAAGATAAAGAAATCTTGCTTGCCGTTTTCGGTTAACTTCTTGTAGAGAGAATCCGGAGTGCCTCGTTGCTCAATGTATTGATCGACAAAATAAGCACCATCACTCAAAAAAACACCAACTTCTGTTTTGCGCATGTACTCTTCCCCCATAAAGAGAAACAAAGCAACAGTCAGCGCAAGGCCAGTTACTAACCCCACATATAGACGAGTAAACAGGGAAAACATGCGTCATTTACCTGTCAGCATGTAGCCGTGGTGACGTATGGTTTTAATGGTAGCCGTATGGATATGAGCCTTGGAGAATTTCTTCCTTAGCGACGATATACGCATATCAATCGAACGATCAGTAATGCAGTATTCAATGCCTCGGGCAAGACGGCAACATGATTCACGAGATACTGGCTTATCGACATTCAGCATCAGGAGCTCTAAAATTTCAAACTCAGAACTCGTTAAACCAATATCTTTTTGCAAATAAAATGCTTGGGAGCGACGAAGACAAAGACTAATGCCATATCGGCTCAGCTTTTCTTCTTCAACGATATCAACTTGACGACAATAGCGACGCAACGCTGCTTCAATACGGGCGAGAAGGATATTGCCTTTGATCGGTTTGGTAAGGTAATCATCAGCACCGAACTTAAATAAGCTCACCTCGCTCATTTCATCATCGGTCGCAGTCAAAACAATGATAATACCATGATAAAACTTACGCGCCTCTTGGCATATTTCTGCGCCATTTTTTCCTGGTAACATCAAATCTAACAGCACTAGGTCCGGCTTGAGCCCCTTAATCGTTTCTAATGCATTTTGACCGTTACCGATGACAGTTACCGTATATCCTTCGGCTTCGAGGTACATTTTGGTTAATCGAGCAATCTCAGAGTCGTCTTCTACCAGTAAGATTGTATTACCCACCATGAATCATTTACTCCACCAATATGATGGAGGGAGTATATCGCTCGTCCTATACTGCGCAACCCACTTAAATGATAATTTTAATAAAAAACAGGCTTACATACGCTTACAAACCATACATATACGATAACCCTAATCATTCTATACCCCTTAAACCATGCAATAACCTGATGTCTTATTTATTATCAGAATATAGCTTCACATAGAAAATAAAATTCGGAATAAAAATCTACTATATTTTTAAACATATCGAATAATAGGTCTTACCAAAAAACAATATCAACATATATGACTTAGTTTGCTTATATAGACAGGACTTTATGTTGCTTCTAAGTTTCTTGCTCTAATAAAGTCTACGAGTAACATGAAATGAGATATTCCAAATTAACACCTTTAGCCATATTTTGCGCGATAAGTCTAACTGCTTGTGGCGGCAGTGAATCTAATCCGAAACCATCGACAACGACACCTCCAACACCACCAATGCCAACATTGAGCACTGTTACAATCCCAACTGTCGTTTCTACAGAGTTTCCAGCCAAGTTAAAAGTGGCTGCTGATGCTGGCTTCACCCACTATGTGAAAATCTCCCTTTCCGAAGCAAACAACAACGATACATTTCACATTGTGGCTGTTGATGACGGTGCGAATAATGAAAAAATCTTTCGTGCAGCCAAAATCATCCAACACCTTCTCACAAACCAACCAGACTCTAAGTACGGTGCTGACAAGTCTCGTATCGCTAAGACATTAGCCAAGCGTGATGCCACACTAATGCTGACCGAAAACGACGAACAGAATGATGAGATGTTAACCAAAATCTTTATCAACGAACTGATTCGCCAAGACAAATTGAACGATGCAGTTACAAACTCGGGCTTAGCACACTCTTTTGATACGAGTTCTCTAGAAAAGTTTGTTGTAAGCATGATGGTACTTAACGAAGATGATATGGATACACTTGTCACATCTATCGCGTCAACATTAGTAACTAGTAAAGAAACACCAAACTGGCTAAGGAATAGCCAATCTTTAATGTATCGAGAACTGACAGTTGAAGGCGATTGCCATTACATGAGTAATTTTGCCGATTACTGCGCCAATCTTGGTAAAAAAGCCGAACGAGACGCCGCTTTTGAAGAAATTTTACACTTGGTCCAAGCGCAAGGTATTGCACCTAACACGGCGACTGCGGCACTGCAAAATGACATTCAAGCTCATGCGTTAAGCATCTATAACGATATTCAATCGGGCAAACCGACGGTGTGGCGCCCTACTCAGTATGACTGGGACGATTGGAAATCGGACGACTTCGATCCTGAAAGTGTGAAACAAACGGGCCCTTCATATTCTCACGAATATTTTGCTGCCGCTTTTGAAGCTTACATGGGTGTAGCAAAAGCAAACGGACATGGTTTAGATGGCTACCAAGCGTTAACGCGTGAAGAAATGCAAACCCAAGATCCACAAGCCGTTGATTGGATCAGTGGCTTATTCCACGGATACTTGCAATATACCGCGAATATCGACTCTGCGGGCGTCAAGCTCTACACAGAAAAGACAAATCCAGGCACAGTACCTACCTTCCGTATGGCTCCCAACAAAGACGGTTTGATAGAAGCGTACACCTACAAATCTCAGTGGCTAACAAAAGTGAAGATCATTGGCGACGACGCGATGAATGTGATCGGTAATGATCAAAACAATACTTTTGAAGGCAACAGCAAAGACAACAGCATTTATGGTGAAGGCGGTATCAACACCTATATCGTGCCACACAAACTGGCGGAATGTACTGTTATCAAAGCAAAGAGTGTTTCTGTTGAGTGCCCAAATACAGGCACTGACGAGTTGTACGACATTCAGAACATCCAATTCACCGACCAAACCCTAGATGTAACCAAGCTATAAACAATGAAAAACATGAAGAAACTTATTCTATTCGCTCCCTTGCTCCTTGTTGGTTGTGGTGGCCTAGCCGTCATGGATCGTACTGATGCCGTAAAAGCACAACCAGAAATGCTGATCAAAACCGACGGTGATTTTTGGGGATTCGGTGCAGATGGCCATTTTGATTTTGCTGGTAAGTACAAAGGCAAGTATTCACGCAGTGCTTCTAACTCAAGTTGGTTTAACCGTATCTCTTTCAAAGAAGGTTCAATGGGCGCAGAAGTGACTCGTATCGACAGCGGGGAAACTTGGCTTTTGAACTGCACTGGAGGCGGTATGTCGGTTAACTACATGGGCGTCGATTTTGGTGGGAATGATCCTTACACCTGTGACATTACTCAAGATGGTAAAAAAGTCGGTGAGTTTGCGATGGAGCCAAAATCCGCTCTCATCGACATCAGCTTTGAGAAAAAAGAGACAGGCGTAGTGCGTATTGGTAGCACCCACTTTAATGTAGAAACTGTACATACTAGTCCTGACGCCATGATGTCGGTAGACATTCCATTGGGGTATAGCTTTAAGGAAGGCACACAAGAAATTGCCGCTGTGCAGACGAACGGTACCATTGCGGTACAGATGCTCCCTGAACTTAGCGAACAAAAAAAGGATGTAATTGCCATCGGCGCTGTTGCAAGTGCACTAAGTTGGCGCCCTAAAAAATAGCCATTACATAAAACAACAACACACAAAAAAACAAAGCCCTCTACTTTTTTGAGGGCTTTTATTGCTTGTACTCATAGAGATAAGTGAAGCACTACTTCTCTAATCTTCCCGTATACTGCTTGGGCGTTAATCCACGATGTTTCTTAAACATACGATTGAAGCTCGCCACATTGGTGTAACCAAGGCGCGTGGCAATGTCATCAATACTCACGCGCTTACTCAACAAACCAGCTGCAATATTACTCAATACATAGCCAGAAACCGTCGAAAAATTGAGCCCTAATTTATGCAAACGACGTTGAAACTGCTGTTCAGATAAATCAAGCAGAGAAGAAACGCGCTCTAACGTTGGCAATCCATAATGGCTGCTGTAATTCACCACTTCATAAATCACTTTCAACTCATCTTCTGGGTCGGGCATATTAAGCAAATCATCCAAATCGGAAAAACTCATCGCTAGACGGTTGTCTTCTCGATGGCTCACTTGGCGAGAAGCTAGTCGGTCATCTCCCGAGATCCATATCTCTGTTTTTGGCTGACTCCATTCCACCTCGCAGCCGAAATATTCCCGGTATCGCTCAGTATTTTTTCTCGAGCCTGAAACCTTGACACGTAAAGGCTGGTAATCTTTGCCAAGAAATTCGCGTAACACCTTAATCATAAATACCGCACAGCGGATACTATCGTGCACCTTTACTGACGTTTCTATAAACGGGTTGTGGTAAGTCCATTTGATGATTTTACCCGACTGTTCGCCAGCAAAAAACGCCCCTGATTGTAGGTTGCTCACACCATAATTCACTCGCCGAATGGTACTGGCTAAATCATTGCCGGAGAATAACCAGCGTCCCACTGGCCCTAGCTTTTGCAGTTCAATACCCCGGCTGAGACTCAACACCACATCCGGGTCAGCACTGGCTTGTTCAACACAACGATACCATTCCGCAACGGCTTTTAGCGGGATCAGTGTCATTGGGTTACGAAACACCGATACTGGGATTCCTAACTCATCCGAGTCCAAATTGTATTTAGATAACGCGAGGTTATGCATGTTTAGAATGCCCATCGCGCGAATAAACCGAACCGTTTTCATAACCAATTACATCAAATTTAATCCTATAGCGATTGAATCTGTCACAAAGAAAGCCGCAAATCAAATTCAGATCACAATACGCCAACAGTTTGATAGAGGAGTGTTTAATGAGTTTACTGAGTGTCCCATTTGTCGGTACAGGCGCAGATACGGCGTTACATGTTGTCGCTGCTGTCGTTTTAATTGCGAGTGTCGCGGGCGCGTGTTACGGCTTTTGGAAAATCCATGAATTGCCTATCAATAAAGCACACAGCAAAGACCATCATCAGATAGGGCTCATCACTGCGCTGACCTGGATAGGGTTTGTCTGGCACTGGGTTTGGGTGCTAGCCGTGATCTTTGCATTTGTTGATATGGAAAAAGCCATCATCAATCTGCGTGATACATGGAAAAGTAAACCGCAAACAGAAACACAGCCAAAAGAGGAAGCATAATGTTAGAAGGTTTAGCGGTATGGGCTCTCTTCATCTATCTGCTGCGTTTGGTTGGCATGCCTTGGAACAAAGCAACCAAATCGTTCGCTTATCTTGGCGGTTTGAGTTGGCTGATGTTCGTCTGGGTAGGTTTGATTAACTTCACCCCGATGGATTTATCCGGCGGTTCTGTCGTGCAGTCACCACACATCCAATTGCGTCCAGATTCAACCAATGTAAAAGGTAAAGTTGACCACATTTACATTGAGCCGAATCAGCAAGTTAAAGAAGGTCAGCTCATTTATGAACTTGACCCAACGCAATACAAAATCGCATTAAATCAAGCGAACGTATCCGCTGATTCTGCTCGCGTTGCATTAGCTACAGCAAAAGGCGACATCGAGATTGAAGAAGCTAACCACGAAGCGCTAGTGCAAGATCTAGAAACATCAAAGAGCCAGTTGGAAGCGGCGAAAGTTGACTACAAATTGCAGAAAAAAATGCTAGATCGTTATGTTGAGCAAAACCGAGTGGTGCACAACACCATAACGGAAAGCGATATCGACAAACAATCGAGTGCGGTTGATATGGCACGTCACAACGTGTTGACCCTTGAGTCTCAAATCAAGAAGAAACAAGTCGATATTTCCCGTGCAAAACTGGCGATTCATAAAGCGGAACTTGCAGTTGAAACCAAACAAGCCGAACTGCGCCAAGCGAAAGAGCAAATTGCAAAAGCGCAATGGGATTTGAATAGTACAAAAGTTCATGCCCCAACAGATGGCTTTGTCACCAACTTTATCCTGCGTGAAGGTCAGCGTGTATCAATGATGCCGCGTATCAACATGTACACCAACGAAAAGTACGTACTAATGCGAGTGAACCACCAGGCGATTCGTAACATCAAACCGGGTCAGCCAGCGGAATTCTCTTCGTCCGTTTACCCAGGTAAGATCTTCTCAGCGACCGTCGAAGGCATTGTTGAAGCAACAGGTGAGTCACAAGGTAATCTACTGGGTTTCGATGATTCCGTACGTGTCACCACTGGAAAGAACTTACAGAACAAACACCACTTTGTTCGTCTTAAGATTGATGAGCCAGAAGGCTACGACATCCCTGTTGGCTCTGTTGGCCTCGCATGGGTCAGCGGTGAAAAACCGATAGGCTTCATGGCCTTCTTAGATGTGATTCGCGGGATCATCATCCGAATGAAGTCTCAACTGTACTTCTTCTACTCTATCTAAACTCGCAAACCGCCAGTTACGCTGGCGGTTTTCTTTTCATTTGTATCCAAACATATCCTTTTCCCGTATAACAATTAGTTAGTAAATAGCGGAGAAGATTCATGTCGGCAAAGGAAAGAAGCCTACCTACCCATCGCATCTCAAGATTCAGCAAGTTCGCTTCACTTGCTACCCGTGTCGCAGGCAATGTGATTGCAGAAGGCACGAAGCAGATAGCCAAAGGCAACAAACCAAAAGCGAAAGACCTCTTGCTGACGCCACAGAACATCGCGCGCTTAACTGACCAACTTGCTCACCTGCGTGGCGCTGCAATGAAGCTTGGTCAAATGCTATCAATGGATGCTGGTGATGTTTTAGAACCTGAACTTGCCGATATTCTTTCCCGTCTTCGTTCCAACGCAGACCCAATGCCTGCAAAACAACTCAACGCAGTAATGGAAAGTTCGCTGGGAACGAATTGGAAAGCTGAGTTTCTGTCATTTAACTTCAAACCAATCGCCAGTGCATCAATAGGACAAGTGCACCAAGCCTACAGCGATGCGGGCGATAACCTAGCCGTCAAAGTGCAATATCCGGGCATACGGAAAAGTATCGATAGCGACGTCGATAATGTCGGTACACTGCTCAAGGTCGTTGGGTTGATTCCCGAGTCTGTCGACTACAAAGGATTACTCGAAGAAGCGAAAAAGCAGCTACATGACGAGGCCGATTACGCACGAGAGGCACAATTTGCCATTCGTTATCATGACGCTTTGAAGGAGCACCCTCATTTTGTGGTGCCCAAGATTCATACTGAAAGTTGCTCAGACTCCGTTCTCGCGATGGAATTCATTGATGGTAGCCCGATTGAGCAAATCGAACATTATGATCAGAGTACGCGAGATTTTGTCATGCACAGCCTACTCGAATTACTGTTCAGGGAGCTGTTCGAATTTAAGATGGTACAAACCGACCCAAATTTCGCCAACTACTTATATATCGAAAACACTCGTCAAATCGGCTTGCTAGATTTCGGGGCCACTCGAGAGTACAGCGAGCGGTTCAGCACTGGTTATCGCCAAGCTTTCGCATCTGTCGTTAACAATGACGAACAAGGCTTGAATAATGCGCTTGAACAAATAGGCTTCTTCAGCCAAACCATCCTTCCAGACCAACGCCAAGCGATTCTCGATCTAGTGAAAATGGCATGTGAACCGATGTTAGTTGATGAGCCTTATGACTTTAAAGCCAGCGGCTTAGCACAAAAGCTTCGCGAGGCTGGCACCATTCTAAGCATGGAGCAAGAATACTGGCATACTCCACCAGCAGATGCCCTATTTTTACACAGAAAAATCGGCGGAATGTACTTGCTGGCAGCCCGTATTGGCGCAAAAGTGAACATTCGCCAATTGGTACAGCCATATCTCATCATCAACAGCGAATAGCCTATTGTTTTTCTGTTACTTTCAAGTACCTTGAGCAAGGTTAAGGTGCATAGTTGTGCATCTCAATAACATGCCATACTTCCATAAAACGAATTAACTATCGGGGTACTCGGTGAGCAAGTTTCAAGATCTCTCCACTCTAATCCAGCAAATTGGCCAAGCCGAAGAAGCGGATCAAGTCGCAACGCTCAATGAATCTATTGAAGCGGGCCTCGAGCCCGGCGCGGTTGCCCTGATTCTAGAAGCCTTTCCAATCGACGATCGTGTTCGCTTATGGCGAGCTTTACCACTAGAGCTACATATCGACGTGTTAACGGAAATGCGTGCGGACGTACGTTTCTCTATCATCAATGCGTTATCTGAAGTCGAGCTAAAGCTAACTCTCGCTAAACTCGACAACTTGTCGCTCATCGAATGGGCCGATTCGTTGCCAGAGTCGATCATCAACGAAGCGCTCTCGTTGATAGAAAAAGATGAGTTGGAACTTTACGATCAAGCAAACGAGTATGCTGATGAAGAACTCGGCCACTGGGCTGAACGTAAGATCATCACCCTGCCCTTCAACATTACGATTGGGACAGCTAAGCAGTTAATGGAGCGCTATAGCTACGACACACCTCAACAGGTGTATCTGATTAATCGTAATAAACAGTATCGTGGAACGGTCAACTACTTCGATATCTTACGTGGTGACCCCGATACTCGCTTAAAAACACTCGTTATTGAGGCTGTGACGGTTCTAGACAGTAAAATGATGCTTCCTGAAGCGGTAGAGGCATTAGAACACAGCACACTGCCCGCTCTCCCTGTAACTGATGCAGACCAAACACTGATCGGTGAAGTCGATTGGCAGTTTGCATTGAGTACACAGCGTGAAATCTACGAAGCACGTTTGATGGCCGGTACAGGTATGGATGAAGGCGATGACTTGTTTGCGCCAGTATTAAAAAGCTCGCAAAAGCGCGGTGTTTGGTTAGGCATCAATCTGCTTACTGCGATTTTGGCGTCTGTCACTATCGGACTATTTGAAGATGTAATTGCGCAGGTGGTGGCTTTGGCGGTGCTCATGCCAATTGTTGCATCCATGGGGGGCATTGCTGGCAGCCAAACGCTCACTCTAATGATTCGTGCGATGGCGCTTAATCAGATCACCCCAGGTAACCGCTTCAAGCTTTTGAAAAATGAGTTGGGTATTGGCTCTCTGAACGGCATTGCTTGGGCGTTAATCATCGGCGGGCTCGCCGGATTGTGGTTTCAATCTCCGGTTCTTGGGGGAACCATCGCGCTGGCCATTATCGTCAATATTATTACCGCAGCTTTATTTGGTGTGCTGATTCCCATTATTCTGGATAAGTTTAAATTGGACCCCGCTTTGGCTGGCTCGGTGATTCTAACAACAGTGACAGATGTAGTTGGTTTTTTCGCCTTTTTAGGAACGGCGAGTTTAGTCATGCTTTAAAAGGTTCATTGTTTATTAATCAATCATTAGCATAATAGAGTCAAATTGCATAACGCAGTTGCAAATTGCAAACATACTCAAACTTTAAGCAACGCATGTCACAGAAACTACGTATTTTAGGGCATATTAAAGTTGGCACAGTAACTGCATTATATAAATCGACCCTTCTTAAGCCGAGGGTCACCTAGCCAACTGACGTTGTTAGTGAACTTGATTTTGTTCACATGTATATAAGCCAATCGCACTCTTTGCGGTTGGCTATTTTTTTATGTGGCTATTGCCCTCTTATCCTCTGACCGAGCTCGGTTGCACTTTTCTTACCCACAACAGATTGTTTACTGTTTATAAAATTCAAATATTCGCCCACTAAACCATTAGAAATACCAGCCTCAACAAAAATAAATCACCTACATAAAATAAAACCAAGAAAACACACCCAAGAAAAGAACAAATAACGTCCAAACCAAAAATCTCATCATGAAATCGTTTTCTTTTCATAGAAATCGACTGAACAATCCAGAGTTATAGATAAATTTAATCCATAAAAACAAATGGCAATTCAAAACACTAATTTCACATAGAAAACCTGTCTATAAATCATAGAAAATACGT
This sequence comes from Vibrio sp. Vb2960, assembly GCF_033337665.1. Lineage (NCBI taxonomy): Bacteria > Pseudomonadati > Pseudomonadota > Gammaproteobacteria > Vibrionales > Vibrionaceae > Vibrio > Vibrio sp. Vb2960. Next base: position 173,780 of record NZ_JAWORD010000001.1, read on the forward strand.
AAAAATAAATTTTTCAATTTTAGAATTTGAAAATTAAACCATTGTTATTAAAGGAAAAAATACAAACCAAAAACCAAGCAAACGTTTAAATTTCAATTTTATCATTGACTATTAAATTTACATCACGATAATACGCGCCGTTTGCCTGAAAACCAGGTGCTATAATTAAATATTTCAATGTGCGGAGGTAATAATGGCTGGAGACAATAATTACAGTCTTGGACCAGTTCCCAACACGGCCAGAAAAGGCGTGGCATCACTTACAATGGTGATGTTAGGACTCACTTTTTTCTCCGCAAGTATGTGGACTGGGGGTTCTCTCGGTACTGGGCTCTCCTTCAATGATTTTTTCCTCGCTGTTCTCATCGGTAACCTAATCCTCGGTATTTACACTTCTTTCCTCGGTTACATCGGCGCTTCTACTGGTCTCTCTACTCACCTTCTTGCTCGTTTCTCTTTTGGTTCTAAAGGCTCTTGGCTTCCTTCCGCTCTTCTTGGCGGTACTCAAGTTGGGTGGTTTGGAGTTGGTGTCGCGATGTTTGCGATTCCGGTGCATAAAGCAACGGGCATCGATACCAACACGTTGATCCTTGTATCCGGTTTGCTCATGACCGCGACCGTTTACTTTGGCATCTCCGCACTGATGGTGTTGTCAGCAATTGCCGTTCCTGCCATTGCGCTACTTGGCGGCTACTCTGTCATCGAGGCAGTAAATAGCGTTGGTGGTATTGGCGAACTACAACAAGTTCAACCAACCGAGCCACTCGATTTTTCAATAGCTCTCGCGATGGTTGTCGGCTCTTTTGTCAGTGCTGGTACATTAACGGCGGATTTCGTACGCTTTGGTAAAAAGCCGCGCAGCGCCGTGATGATCACCATGGTGGCATTTTTCATCGGTAACTCGTTAATGTTTATCTTTGGCGCGGCAGGTGCGTCGGTGACGGGTCAATCAGACATTTCTGAAGTGATGATCGCGCAAGGTCTTCTTATTCCAGCTATCATCGTTCTTGGCTTGAACATCTGGACGACCAACGACAACGCGCTCTACGCATCGGGTCTTGGATTTTCCAACATCACAGGCTTACCAAGTAAATACATCTCAATGGCGAACGGTCTTGTTGGCACACTTTGCGCTCTCTGGCTCTACAATAACTTTGTTGGCTGGCTGACCTTCTTATCTTTGGCAATTCCACCGATTGGCGGTGTGATCATCGCTGACTTCTTCACGAACCGTAAACGCTACGCAAACTTTGAAGCCGCCCAATTCCAAAACGTTAACTGGGCTGGCATTATCGCTGTCGTGATTGGCGTTGGTGCGGGACACTTCCTGCCTGGCGTAGTGCCGATTAACGCTGTACTTGGCGGCGCAATTAGCTTCCTGATTCTTAATCCTATTCTTAACAAAAAAGCACTGGCTACACAGCCAGCGTAAGGAACCATCATGACAACACTACTGATCAAAAACGTAACGCTAAAAGGACAAGAAGGTCTGCAGCAAATTTTGATTGAAGATGGTCAATTCAAGCACATTGAAAGCAACGATGTGGAGCTTAGTCATAACGGTGACATCATCGATGCTGAAGGCGGTATGGCGGTTGCGCCTTTCTGCGAGCCACACATTCACTTAGATACAACTCAAACCGCAGGCGAGCCAAGCTGGAACATCTCTGGCACATTGTTTGAGGGTATTGAACGTTGGGCTGAGCGCAAAGAAATGCTGTCGATTGAAGACGTGAAAGCGCGCGCAAAACAAACCTTAAAATGGCAGATAGCAAACGGCGTACAACACGTTCGTACCCACGTCGATGTTTCAGACCCTACCCTAATTGCCCTAAAAGCGATGGTAGAAGTGCGTGAAGAGATGAAAGAATGGGTAGATATCCAAATCGTCGCCTTCCCGCAGGAAGGAATTCTCTCTTACCCAAATGGCAAAGAGCTGCTAGAAGAAGCCGTCAAATTAGGTGCGGACGTGATTGGCGCGATTCCACACTTTGAATTCACACGCGAATATGGCATTGAATCGCTGCACTACGTATTCGAGTTAGCGCAAAAATACGACCGCCTGATCGACGTGCATTGTGATGAAATCGATGACGAACAATCTCGCTTCGTTGAAACACTGGCAGCATTAGCGCACAAGTTTGATATGGGGAATAAAGTCACGGCCAGTCACACCACAGCGATGGGTTCCTACAACGGTGCATACGCATCTCGCCTGTTCCGTTTATTACGCATGTCCGGTATCAACTTCGTGGCAAATCCATTGGTGAACATTCACTTACAAGGCCGTTTTGATGATTACCCAAAACGTCGCGGCGTAACACGAGTGAAAGAGATGCTGAATGCCAACATCAACGTCTGCTTTGGACACGATGATGTATTTGACCCTTGGTACCCACTAGGCACTGCAAACATGCTGCAAGTGCTGCATATGGGTCTGCACGTGTGTCAGGTGATGGGTTACGACCAAATCAACAACTCACTGGATCTGATCAGCACCAATTCAGCACGTACACTGAACATTCAAGATAAGCACGGCATTGAAGAAGGCAAACCAGGTAGTTTACTGATTCTTCCCGCAGAAAATGGTTTTGACGCAGTACGTCGCCAAGTGCCGGTTCGCTACTCTGTTCGTCACGGTAAAGTGATTGCAGAAACACAGCCTGCAACAACTCATATTCATCTTGAACAAGCAGAGCAAGTAACGTTCAAACGCTAAAAAGATCGGCGAAACGAAAAAGGCCTGACGACATCGTCAGGCCTTTTTTCTACTGGTAAACATCACTGCTCGCTCTGTCTATTCTTGTCTCATAAACCACTGAACACATTGAAAGGCCATATAAAACGGCTCAGTACCAAACGTTGCACAAGGTTCTGGTGGCTGAATCTCAATTACACCATCGCACTTGGAAATTATTCTAAGCGTTGGGCATACTTCTGACTTCATTTTAGTTGTAGATATGAACCATGACGTCATTAAACCAGATAGAACCGCAATTTTTGGAATTTATGCAGCAAGAGATGCAAGTAGATGCAGCTCATGATCTTAAACACGTAAAACGCGTGGTCAAAACAGCGAAACAGCTCTGCAAAGAAGAAAATGCAGACATCGCGATTGTATTACCGGCTGCCTATTTGCATGATTGCTTTACTTACCCGAAAGATCACCCAAATCGCAAAGAGAGCTCAATCATCGCAGCCAAAAAAGCGGTAGCATTTTTAGAGAGTATCGATTATCCGCAGCAATATCATGATGCCATTGCTCATGCGATAGAGGCACACAGCTTTAGCGCAAACATCAGGCCAAATACGTTAGAAGCCAAAATCGTCCAAGATGCCGACCGTCTGGACGCTTTAGGCGCAATTGGCGTGACGCGATGCATTCAAGTCAGCACTCAATTTAACGCGCAACTTTACAACGACAGCGATATATTTGCCGAAGAACGTGAACTTAACGATAAACAATTCACTCTGGATCACTTTCAGACCAAGTTATTCAAAATCGCTGAAACTATGAACACAGAGTCAGCAAGACGCGAAGCGCAAAAACGCAAAACCTTTATGCAAACGTACCTAGAGCAGTTACACGACGAGGTAACAGCGTAAATGTCAGAAAGCTATACGTTAATTAAAGAGCTTAAACGCCAACTAAAGTTAGCTGGGCTGCATTATGCTGATGTTGCACAACACCTTGATTTAAGTGAAGGAAGCGTCAAACGTTTACTCGCTGAAGGTCAACACATTAGTCTTGAACGCTTAGAACGCATTTGCCAATTGATTGGTTTAGAAATGGCGGACCTGTTTAAGCTTGCGGCTGCGCACAATAAAGGTCTAGAGTCGCTAACGTTAGAGCAAGAAAAGCAGTTGGTTGATGATAAAGCCCTGCTACTCGTGGCAATCTGTGTTGTAAATGGCTATCAGTTTGAGCAAATCGTTCAGCAATACACCTTCAATGAATTTGAACTGGTGCAAAAGCTTGCTCATTTGGATCGTCTGAACATCATCGACTTACAGCCAAATAACAAAATTCGTTTGCGTATATCTCCGACATTTAAGTGGCAGATGGGCGGCCCTATTCAACGGTTCTTCCAACAGCAAGTTCAAGACGCCTTTTTCCAAAGCTACTTTTCTGGTGAAGATGAAAAGTTCTCCATGGCAACAGGATTGATGAGTGTACCAACCAACAAGAAGCTACAACAGAAACTGCAAAAGGTCATCGATGAGTTTTATCAGGCTTGCCAAAATGATAGCTCTCTCGATATGGACGAAAAGCACGGCACCTCTCTGATTATTGCGATGCGTCGTTGGACGTTCCCTCTGTTTGAACCATGGGAAAGAAAACCTACTCAGAAGTCTCGGAATTAGTAACTCAATAAACGAATGGAAATGAAAGTAACGAACTTCGTTACTTTTGGTGGCATACAACGTCACTTGAAAGAGAAAGCTGGTTTAATCGTTCATTGAGCATAAAGTGCTCCCATCTCATTCGACTTTGTTTAATCGGGGCCCGTATGTTTTTCTCAAAACGCTTTTTTCCTTACTTTGTGACGCAATGCCTTGGCGCACTCAATGACAACATCTACAAAAACGTTCTGTTATTGATGGTGACATACAGCCAAATTGATAACCTACCAATATCCGTCAATCTATTCGTTAATTTGGCGGCAGGCTTATTCATCCTACCTTTCTTTCTATTCTCAGCGCATGCTGGTGCCGTCGCTGACAGCATGGACAAAGCCAAATTAATCCGACGTCTAAAGCTCATCGAACTAGCTATCATGTCTTGCGCAGCAACCGCTATTGCCACCCAAAGTGCCATGCTGATGCTGGTTCTGCTGTTTATGACAGGCACTCAATCGGCCTATTTTGGTCCCGTGAAATACGCCTTGCTACCACAAGCGCTCAAACCAAATGAGCTTGTTAAAGGAAATGCTTGGGTTGAAATGGGCACGTTTCTTTCGATTCTTATAGGTACGCTTAGCGCAGGCCTGCTGCTAGCCATTCCTAATGGTACCTTGATTGCTTCTTGTACCGTGATTGCCTTGTCTTTGCTTGGGTTCATGAGCAGCGTGAATATTCCAACGATGCCTAGCCAATCGAATGACAAAGCGAAATTTGAACCGATTTCTGGTTTAAAGAACACGTTAAAAGTGGCAAAAAAACAGAGAGGCATCTGGATGTCTATTCTTGCCATCAGTTGGTTCTGGTTCATGGGTGCGACTTACCTAACTCAATTCCCTAACTTCGCACGCGAACATTTGTTCGCAGATAGCACTGTCGTTTCTTTACTGTTGGCATTGTTTTCCATTGGTATCGCTACAGGCTCTTGGTTGTGTGAAAAACTTTCTTTCAACCACGTTGAGCTTGGCATTTTGCCATTCGGTATCCTTGGTCTGACAGTCTTTGGCGTCGACTTGCTATGGGCAGTCCCGAGTTATCTATCACTTCCGGTGCACTTTTATGATGTGCAAAACTTCGTTGCTGAATCAAAACATCTACGCGTCATGATTGACCTGTTCCTTGTTGGTGTAAGCGGCGGTGTCTTTATTGTTCCTCTTTATGCGTTCATCCAATCGCGTTCAAACAAAGGGGAGTGTGCACGTGCCATTGCTGCTAACAACATCATGAATGCGTTGTTTATGGTGGTGTCTGCTTTGGTTTCGATCGTTGTACTCAGCGTACTGGAGCTTTCTATTGTGGAACTGTTTGCCATGATGGCAATAGGTAACTTCTTCGTGGCGATCTATGTCTATCGCCAAGTATCGGAATTTACACAACGCTTTATCAGTTATTTACTCAGCCATTGTATGTATCGTGTGTCCGTAAAGGGGCGCCAACATATTCCTGAACAAGGTGCTGCGTTAATCGTGGCTAACCATGTTAGCTATGTCGATGCATTGATTTTGATGGGAACCTCTACTCGCCCGGTTCGTTTTGTGATGGACAAGTCCATCAGCGAGCTACCTGTTCTTAAATATGTATTCCGTCATGCCGGTGTTATCCCGATCTGTTCTCCACGCAAGTGTGCCGACACTTACCGACGAGCATTTGAGCAGATTGAACAAGCACTTAACGACGGTGAGGTTGTCTGTATCTTCCCTGAGGGTCGTTTAACGTCTAACGGTCAATTGGGTGAGTTTCGCCCTGGTGTGGAAAAAATCCTTGAACGTAACCCTGTACCTGTCATCCCTATGGCGTTAAAAGGGCTTTGGGGTTCTTTTTTCAGCCACAAAGGCGGACATGCTCTCACAAAACGACCGACTCGTTTTTGGTCAAAAGTGGATGTTGTAATCGGTGAAGTGTTAAGTCCTGCGTCTTTAAATCGTCATCAATTGCAACAACAAGTACAGGATTTACTGGGCTGAGTCGCTTGCTACAGCAGTCAAACTTTGCAGCAAAACGTAAATATGCACCACAAAGCACAAGTAGTTCTTTGTTAATTAGAGTAGGATATCTACGACGTCATAAATCTAGGAGGTATTATGAAAATCATCATCTTACATGGTCTTTATATGCATGGGCTGGTCATGCAGCCTCTTAGCCAAAAGCTGAGAAAACTCGGATACGAAACGCAAGTACTCAGCTATAACACTGTTGCTATCGATGAGTCTTCACTGTTTGATTCTATTGATCATTCGCTTAATCCACTGACCACAAACGTGCTCGTGGGACACAGCTTGGGAGGCTTGATGATTAAGCGCTATCTCGCCAACAGAAAACCGAGCACTAACTTAATCTCTCATGTTGTCGCTATCGGTTCGCCTCTTAAAGGCGCGTCCATTGTAGGTCGAATTCAAGATCTCGGATTGGGTGCAATTTTAGGCAATTCGCCACACCACGGATTAAACAAACATGATGACGCCTGGGATTTCCCTCAAAAACTCGGCAGTATCGCAGGAACGATGCCGATTGGCGCTCGCCCATTGTTGATCCGTAATGACAACACCATGTCGGACGGTACCGTTACCGTAGAAGAGACAAGACTGGACGGTATGCAAGATCATATCGAAGTGAAGCAAACGCATACGAGCCTGATTTACAACACCTTCGTGCCGCAGCAGATTGATCACTTTATTCGCACAGATTATTTCCGTCGATAGCACACTTTTCCATCATACAGATGGAATCGACTTTCCAAGCTATTCAGTTCGCAGTACTATCCTAGCTCCACTTCTTCACAACTTGGATGAAGTGGTACATTTTTAATTGTTCTCAGGGCGGGGCGAAATTCCCCACCGGCGGTATACTTTTTCAAGTGAGCCCGCGAGCGCTCGATTCGTCGAGGTCAGCAGATCTGGTGAGATGCCAGAGCCGACGGTTATAGTCCGGATGAAAGAGAATAAGAATACACCAGCATAGCGAGTCAGATCGCTAAGAATGCTGGTGCACTTCTTTTTGATCGTATTTTACGGCGATCTCTCATACCGCCCTGATTCTGGTGAAATTTAGGAGTTAACCATGAATCAGTCATCACTACTTGCCGAATTCGGCGACCCAATTACTCGCGTTGAAAACGCACTTATCGCTTTAAAAGAAGGCCGTGGCGTACTGCTTCTTGATGATGAAGATCGCGAAAACGAAGGCGATATCATTTATTCAGTCGAGCACCTCACTAACGAGCAAATGGCATTGATGATCCGCGAATGTAGCGGCATCGTTTGTTTGTGCTTAACAGATGCTCAAGCAGACAAACTGGAACTGCCTCCAATGGTGGTAAACAACAACAGCGCAAACCAAACCGCATTTACGGTTTCTATTGAAGCGAAAGTTGGTGTAACAACGGGTGTTTCAGCAGCAGACCGCGTAACGACCATTAAAACGGCGGCAAACCCGCACGCAAAACCGGAAGATCTTGCTCGCCCGGGTCACGTATTCCCTCTGCGCGCACGTCCAGGTGGTGTAATGACTCGCCGTGGTCACACAGAAGGTACGATTGATCTGATGCAAATGGCAGGGCTTCAACCCGCTGGCGTACTGTGTGAAGTGACCAATCCAGATGGCACGATGGCAAAGGCACCGGAGATCGTAGCATTCGGTCGCCTGCACAACATGCCGGTACTGACGATTGAAGACATGGTAATGTACCTGAACCAGTTCGAGTTGAAACTGGCATAGTCAGATCTCAGCTCTTGAAAAAGCCGCGCATTTGTGCGGCTTTTTTGATCGATCCTCTTTGCACTTAAGTAGTTATACTTATTGAAAACAAGGGGAACAACACCATGAAAGGATTACTGAACTTCGCCGCTCTCGTTAGCTTTCTCTCCATGAATTCGCTTGCTCTTGCATCTGAGTGCCCTGATATTCTTCAAGGTAAGCAAAGGTTGTTAAACTCAACGGAAGAAGTCGATCTATGCGAAAGCTTTAAGGGAAAGACACTACTAATCGTCAATACAGCAAGCCAGTGCGGCTTCACTCCTCAGTTTGAACAGTTAGAAACCCTCTATCAAACTTACAAAGACCAAAACTTCACCGTTATCGGTTTCCCGAGCAATGACTTTCGACAAGATAGAGGAAGCGAAACAAACACAGCGAAAGTCTGTTATCTCGATTACGGGGTCACCTTTCCAATGATGGCTCGCTCTTCAGTATTAGGTGTAGATGCGAACCCAGTCTTCAACCAGATTACTAACCAAGCAGGCATAAAACCAAAATGGAACTTCTACAAGTTTCTAATTAGCTCTGAAGGTAAAGTTATTGCTACTTTTCCAAGCTCCACATCACCGACAAGTACTACGCTTACCAATATGATAGAGCAACAATTATAAGGTGACGACCATGACAACACGCTCAACCATGCTACAACTCGGTTACTTAGGCCTGGTTCCATTTGTGTTTAGTTTAGGGCTGATTTTCACTGACATCTCATTCTTCAATTTAAGTGGTCAGCAATTTTTCATCGCATATAGCGCCGTTATATTAAGTTTTTTATCCGGCATCCTTTGGGGTAATGGCATTGAGCATTACTACCATCGCCTTAGCCGAAATATATTAATTCTCAGCAACCTTTTTGTCTTACTGGCTTGGGGCGCATTACTGCAGGGCCACAAACATTACGCAGTCGCAACCCTACTCTTAGCAATTGGGTACCTTGCTGTTTGGTATGCAGAAAAGCTCGTGAGGAAAGTCGAACAAGACGCCGAGCCCAAGGGATATCAAGGAATGAGGAGCAAACTGACCTTCGGCGTAATCGTAATGCACGGATTGGCTTTAGTTTCATAACCTGGTCTGTCCAGTACTAAGATCACAAAAAAACGTCTTTTTATAAAACAATGTTCATTTCGTGAATGCACACATATTTTGAACACTGTTTTGTTTCATTTATGAACCAATCCACATATAAGTAATTCAAAGCATTCACAAAGGATATGAATATGTTTTTTCGCAAACTTTTGTTTAGCACTGCGATGATCAATGCAACGACAGGTTGCGTGTCTTACCAAGCACAACAAGCCGCCGCTCAAACAGTAAATAATACAGGAGCCGTGCTTACCAATGTGATTAAAACCACGATTGCTCAGCCATGTAATGTTGCAATCACTGCTGCTAGCTTGTTTTATCCGCATGCCATATTTATGACTAGTGTTCCGACTCAAGCATGTACAAGCGTTCTTAGATAATACGAAAGTGATAAGCATAAAAAATGGCGACTCTACCGTCGCCATTTTTAAGCTTCAATGCTATTTACAGTTACAGCGTCAATAAGTAGTTAACTAATTGATTGTACTCGTCGTAAGTACGAATTTCGTTGGCCAAAACAATGTATTTATTGTTCACAACCACACCCGGAACCCCTCTCAACGTGCTGGCAGAGAATTGCTTATCAAAACCTTTCTGCATTGAGTTTACGGCGAAACTATTGTACGCCGCATCAAACTTCTTACCTTCGACGCCATTATCAACGAACAGCTGTTTCAGCTCAGCTTCGTCTTTTGGCGCTTGTCGCTTTTGATGAATTTGGGCAAACATAGCAGGAATCATTGTATCTTCAACTCCTAGCGACACCATCGTCGCGTAGGACTTGGCCATCGGAATCGCCATATCTCCGCCCATGAACCCCACATGTACCTTTTCAAACTTTGCCTCTTTTGGCAGAGCAGGTTTTAAACGCTCAATAAGCGACTCAAACTTGTAGCAATGTGGGCAATAAAAAGAAAAGAATTCCGTCACAACAGGTTTCGATGCTTTCTTAACATCCAGAACTTTGTAGTGCTTCCCTTCTTCAAATTGCGCTGCATGAGCGGTAAAAGTCAGTAAAAGTGCACTACATAAGGCAAGTAGTTTTTTCATTGTTTATTTCCTTATGGCATTCAAATGCCAAATCATTTCATTTGGTAAAAAGGGGGAAACCCCAAGTAATTTGAGATGAGGAATTAAACAATCGGAGGACGATAAAGTTTGGTGATCACTGTCACTACTTTTTCGACTAGAGGCCTATCAATCAAGGCAAGGCTATAAGGAAGAAGCAGTAAGTCGTTTTGAGATAAGTTGGCGGGAATTTTGACCATGCAGGAAGAGCTACAACTCGTGTGAGATTGTTGTGCCTTATTGATGGCTGACTCATCGTGATGTGATTCTACGCAGTCGTCATTGACGCCAAGTTGTTTGTGCAGAGCAGCCTGTTGAACAATAAGATCGCGTACTTCAATTGTTTTCATCGGAGCGGAAGCCTGCGCCACAGGAGCGACACTACTCAAAAGCATAGCAACTAAGCAAACTATCGCAGTCAACAATGTACGGTTAAACTTCAACATAGCTACATCAAGGAAAATGGTGATTTAAGATAATACATGATAACGATTTGACTTCAAGATACGGACTCTCGGCTCGCTAACAAACTCTGTTCTTTGACCATTTTAGGCTAGTGAATTTTCTCTCTAACGCTCCCTCAGTACACGAAACCAGCACAACGAGCTATTCACCGTTCGGATACTCCCCTCATCAGGTACCAGCAACAATTCGATAAAACTTGAAATCATTATGAAACACGAGTAATAGTTAGAACGGTTTTTGTACGAACAAGGAAAGATCAATGCTTAAAAAAAGATTCTTTAAGACAAAAGATGAAGTCGAAGTCACGTTCGAGCTAGATAAAGATCAGTGGGACTCTGTCCAAATTGCTGGAGACTTCAACAACTGGCAGCCAGAACCGATGAAATTAGTGAAGAAAAGTCGTCAGTTTAAATTTAAAACCCGCTTACCTAAAGCGCAGAATGTTCAGTTCCGTTACTTGCTCGATGACGCGAAGTGGGAAAATGACCCACAAGCTGATGCTTACGTTCCAAATGCATTTGGCAGCGACAACAGCGTCGTGTGTACCACCGAATAAGCGGTAATTTCGCTTTAAGATTCCATACCTAGGCGCAAACGTTGCGCCTTTTTGCATCTCTCTAAATGTGATAGGTGATTAGATTTAAATTATTAATTGGCAATTTTATCCAATTAACTCATCCGATAACCTTATTCTGAGAAAGCTTTATTTGAAATAATTCGTAAATTTGTTTAAGTTCCATTGATATTAAATATTGTATACATCACTTAAATGAACGCACAACAAATCAAACCATCTCTAATCATTGTGGAAGACGATCCCAAATTACAAACTATGTTGGGAGAGTATTTTGTTGAACAAGGTTTTCAGGTCAAATGTATCGACAATGGGACGGACGCACCTAATGCGATTATTGACACACAACCAGACGTGGTGCTGTTAGATTTGATGCTACCCGGACAAGATGGTCTGAGTGTATGTCGTCAAATCCGAGAATGCTACAAAGGCAAAGTGTTGATGCTAACAGCAAGTGATGATGACTTCGATCATGTCGCCGCATTAGAAATAGGCGCAGATGACTTTGTTACTAAACCCATCAAACCTCGCGTATTGCTGGCTCGTATTCGCATGCTATTAAGAAGAAAAGAGGCGGCGCCTACCGAGTCCGAAAACGGCCTACAAATTGGTGTTCTGTGTTTAAACCGATTGCGTAAATCGTGCGTAATGAACCAAGAAGAAATTGCGCTGACAGACGGCGAGTTCGATTTGTTGTGGGTTCTTGCTACGCATGCTGAAAAAACACTATCACGTGAGTGGCTGACCAAAACACTACGTGGTATTGAATACGATGGCACAGACCGCACCATTGATAATCGCATAGTGACACTGAGAAAGAAGCTAGGCGATGCTTCTTGCTCACCACAAAAAATCATTACCGTTCGCGGCAAAGGCTACCTATTTATGCCTGATGCATGGAATGAATAATGAGACGGATTTATCTGGAAAGCTTTGTTGGCCTTATCATTCTGTTTATGGCTAGCTTGTGGGGATACGAGTTCTTAGTTTATGAGATCAACACAGATTATGACTACCTATTACAAGAGCATGAGGGTCAAGCTTTTCACGATCTGATCTACCCTATCTATAAAGAACACGGATTAGAATATACTCAACAACAGTTGGAACAATTTGCCACATCAAGCCATCGTTTGTTGGTGCCTCATACGCTTGAAGAGCTTCCAACAGACATCAAAAAGGCGTTTGAAAGTGATACCTCCGTTAACGTCGCTTACGATGAAGAAAGGGATATCTGGTTCCGCCTAGATGCGAACACGCCTATCTTTAAAATGAGCGATAATCCGAATAGCCCTGTGGTTAAAGCAGCCAACTTTGACGACAATATCGTTTGGTTGTTCTTTTTAGCTGGATTTGCTCTGTATTGCATATTGTTGATCTGGTTCTTAAGCCGTCGAATTCGAGAGCTAGAGAGAGTGACCGTTGAGTTTGCCTCAGGTAACTTCAAGGCTCGAGCTAGTACCTCAAGCGCTAAGTCTGTTGGGACGTTAAACAAAAGCTTTAACACGATGGCCGATAAAGTATCTCGCTTGATCACTAGCAATAAAATGCTAACTAACGCCGTTGCACATGAATTGCGTACCCCAATCTTCCGCTTACAATGGCAAGCAGATTTGTTATCGGATTCAACCTTAACTGAACAACAGAAAAAGTATGTTTACAGTATCGTCGAAGACATTGACGAGATGGAAGAAATGGTTGAAGAATTGCTTTACTACGCAAAGATGGAGCGTCCTGACACAGCATTACAAACTCAAGAAGAAGTCGTCCTATTCAACTTAGTCAAAGAATTACGACAGAGATGGCAAAAAGAGACTACGCTCGCTATCTCGCTTCAAGAAGTAAACTCAGAAAACGTTCTCGCGTTTGCTGACCCAAAATTGTTAAAGCGAGCCTTAGATAACTTGCTGCGCAATGCAATGCGGTACGCAGATAAGCAGATTTTAGTGGAGATAAAACACGATCAGCACCGCTGCTTCATCAATGTTCATGATGATGGCATAGGTATTGAAGAAAAGCATTGGCCTCATCTATTCGAACCATTTTACAGCGCGGATGAATCTCGCAACAAAAAGACGAGCGGGTTTGGGCTCGGTTTGGCGATTGTCAGACAGATAATGGAGCTTCAACGTGGAGAAGTTTCGATTTGCCATAGCCCACTTGGAGGAGCTTGCTTCACACTTAGCCTCAAAAAATCAGACAGTTAACTTAACCTTCCTACCCCGTTTACAGAAGACGACACTTCAATACACTCAAGCGACAGAGCCCAACAATAAAACAGTGTACATTTAATCCATAAGATTCACACACTAAATGGATAGTACTCATGTATAAATCTTTTATCCTGATTATGGCGCTTACTTCTACGCTTACAGCTTGCGCCTACAACCAAAAACCTGTCGTCGACATGACCAATGTTGACCCTAGTACATATGAACAAGACTTTCTTTACTGCCAAGGCTATGCAGAAAATGTCGACAAATCAGAGGCAGCGAAATCTGAAGCCACTAATGGGGCAGTTACAGGCGCATTGATCGGCGCAGCTGCTGGTGCGCTAGAAGACGGATTAGGTGGAGCGGCTGTCGGTGCTGCTGCCGGCGGAGCTGTAGGAGCTGGAGCTGGTGCTTTGAGTGGAACAAATGATTCAACCAAAACCCAATCTCTCGTATTGCGTAAATGTCTCCAGAACAAAGGCTATACCGTCTACGATCTTGATTAAATAAGCACTTTTCTTAAATTATCGCGCGATGGATTCTATTCACAAATGTTTCACGCTGTAACGATTAATCTCGTTACCTCTCTGGGATATGTGTTCCATCCCAATGCTTAAATAGTAAGGTCATATTTTGAAGCCAGGTAAAACAGGTATACGCCGTGTCATGGATGCGACCGGCTATTCATTTCAAGGATTGAAAGCCGCATGGACACACGAAGCCGCTTTTAGACAAGAATTGATTCTCGCCTTGGTGCTTTCCGTCTGTGCTTTTTTCCTTCCTGTCACCACATATGAAAGAGTGCTGATGATCAGTAGCCTGTTCTTGGTATTGATCGTCGAACTCATTAATTCCGCCGTAGAAGCGGTTGTCGACCGTGTTAGCGATGACTGGCACGAGCTCAGTGGTAGAGCCAAAGATATTGGCTCAGCAGCAGTATTTGTTGCGTTAACTCTTGCCCTTTTTATTTGGGCTTCGTTCTTGCTCTAATTTTTATTCAAGACACTCATTATGAAGACACATGATTTACAACAGAGAGGTATCTCTTACGTTACCTTTACTTTCCTGTTGGCGCTGTATTTCGCTCTCGTCGTAAATATCCCTATTTATAAAGAACTGATCGGCATCTTTACACGCTTAGATAATGTCAAAATTGGATTTATTATCACAATACCAATTTTCTTTCTTGCCGCGCTCAATTTCCTTTTTAATTTATTTAGTTGGCCTTGGATCGGCAAGCCGTTCTTTATAATTTTAATTATTGTTTCAAGTATGGTGAGCTACGCAAGCTATAACTATGGCACACTTTTCGATTCTGGAATGATTGCCAATATTGTTGAAACCGATTCGAGCGAGGCGAGTTCTTACCTGAGTGCTCACTCTGTAATTTGGACGCTGATTATGGGAGTTATCCCAGCGATAATTGTCTTTAAGGTCAAGCTGCAATCTCAACGTCACCAATTACTGTACTTCTATGTTACCAAATTAGTATCGATGCTGTCGTCGCTAGCTGTCATCGCCGTCATTGCCAGCGTGTACTATCAAGACTACGCATCTGTAGGGCGCAACAATAGCCACCTAAAAAAAATCATCATACCCACCCAGTTCGTTTACAGCGCGACCGGGTATGTGAAGGAAAAATATTTCACCACGCCAGAGCCATATCGAGAAATCGGCACAGATGCAAAGCAGTCAAATAGCGCCGTACAGCAAGCACAGAGCAAACCAACACTACTGGTTTTTGTCGTAGGAGAAACCGCTCGAACTCAGAACTACCAACTCAATGGCTATACACGAGAGACAAACCCTTATACTAGTAAACTGGATGTTATCTCATTTCAAGACGTCGCGTCTTGTGGCACCGCGACTGCTGTATCTGTGCCTTGTATGTTTTCACAGCTCACGCGAAACGAGTTTGAACGCGCCAAAGCGGATAACCAGGACAATGCTCTCGATATAATGCAGCGCGCCGGGGTTGACCTCATTTGGAAAGAAAATGACGGTGGGGATAAAGAAGTAGCCCACAAGATCAAGAAAATCGAAGTGGATCGAAAGCAAGTAAGCCCTATGTGTAATGGCCAAACTTGTTACGACATGGCGCTATTAGATCATTTTGATCAGGAAGTCGCGGATATGCACGGTAACCGAGTGGTCGCCATGCACCTTATAGGAAGCCACGGTCCGACCTACTTTCAGCGTTACCCAAGAGACAACGCCTTCTTTAAACCAGACTGTCCACGTGCAGATATCGAAAACTGTAGCATCGAACAAATAGTGAACACATATGACAATACAATACGCTACACCGATCTTGTATTGGCAGAAACCATCAAAAAACTTAAAGCGTTAGAGTCTGAGTATAATACCGCGCTAATTTACATATCGGATCACGGTGAGTCACTAGGCGAAAACGGATTGTTCTTACATGGTATGCCTTATGGCCTTGCACCAGATTTCCAAAAACGTGTTCCTTTGATTATGTGGCTGTCTTCGGGCTTTAAACAAGCGAAGCAGATCAATACCGACTGTTTGTATAAACAAGCACAGAATGCAGGCCAATACTCACATGATAACGTGTTCCACTCTTTATTAGGCATTATGGATGTACAAACTCAAGCCTACGATAGCAAGTTAGATATATTCAAAGCCTGCCGAGCCGTTTCCTAAATCATTCAATAAAGCCTGGCTCAAAGTGTGAATCAGGCTTTTTCTAACAAGGTATTTAAACTCATCGCCGCGCCAAGCGTTATACTGACAGTCCGCGATCCATACATCGAGATAAGGACTAGGATGAAAATTGGTATTATTGGTCTAGGGGATATCGCTCAGAAAGCATACCTTCCTGTTATCACTCAGCTTCCAAATATCGAACTTGTATTTTGTACCCGCAACCCAAACACACTTGAGAGCCTGGCTAAGCAGTATCGAATCTCAGAGATCTGCCAAGACTACCAGCAACTTCTGCACTTTGGCGTCGATGCCGTCATGATTCATGCGGCAACAAGCGTACACCCTCAAATAGCGGCATTTTTTCTGCAGCATGGAATTCCAACCTTTGTCGACAAACCATTAGCGAATAGTGCTGATGACGTGGAAAAGCTGTACGACATTGCCGAAAAAGAGAGACAGCCACTCTATGTGGGCTTTAACCGTCGTCACATTCCACTTTACAACCAACATATGCCACAAGTGCAGCAAGGCAACATATCTGACTTAAAGTCGCTACGCTGGGAAAAGAACCGTCACCAACTACCGGGGGATGTTCGTACCTTTATATTTGATGATTTTATTCACCCATTAGACAGCGTTAACGTCACAGCCAAAGCCGATCTAAAAGATGCTTATGTAACTCATCAACTTGAAGGTGGTCAGTTGGCGCGTTTAGATATTCAGTGGCAACATGGAGATACTTTGCTCCACGCCTCGATGAATCGCCACTTCGGTATCACTACAGAGCGCGTTCAAGCTTGTTATGCAAACAAGGCAGTTGAGTTCGACTCCTTCGTTGAAGGCAAACTATGGCAAGCTAACCAAGAGCAAAAAATCAATTTGAAAGACTGGACGCCAATGCTAACGAGTAAAGGTTTCCATTCGATGTTGCTCGATTGGTTTGGCGTCGTTGAGTCTGGAAATATTGCTGATGAAGTAGTAACACGCAACATTGCTAGCCATCGATTGGCAGAGCAAATTTGTCAATATCTCGAGAAAGTTGTCTCTAGATAATGCGATTCTTGGCTATATGCTTGATTGAGTATTACGCTCTATACTAAAAAGACTTGCCTTAAGGAAGGCATTCATTCTCTGTTAAGACTACGGCGATTATTCTATCAATCAGGTGAATGAGGGCACAAAAGCACACATCGACAAAACAGACGGTTTAGATTTGTTTTACGGTGCTCTCAGGTATCTGAATCATCACATTCAAGAATAAAGGAAATAGAATGAGAACACTTGGTAACATCATTTGGTTTGTATTTGGTGGCGTATTTATGGGGTTGCTATGGTGGTTTTTTGGTATTTTGGCCTTTATTAGCATCATCGGAATACCTTGGGGGCGTGCGTGTATCGTTATGGGTAATTTTTCCTTTTTCCCATTCGGTAAAGAGGCCATCTCACGCGATGAATTGACCAATGAAATGGACATTGGCACGAGTCCGCTCGGCGTTATTGGTAACGTCCTTTGGTTTGTATTTGCAGGCCTTTGGTTAGCTATCGGTCACGTACTTTCTGCCGCAGCATGCTTTGTCACCATAATCGGCATTCCGTTTGCGCTCCAACACCTCAAGCTAGCGGTTATTTCACTCGCACCAATTGGTAAAACGGTTGTATCGTCAGAAGAAGCTGCAATGGCTCGATACAACATCAATCGTTAGCAAAAAGCTAATGCGCTTTCTATCCTCTGGGCAGTCATGCTCAGAGGGTAACGCCCGTCAAAAGTAAGCCTATAATCGCTATCGCATATTCAATAATGGCTGATTGTATATTCATACCGTCACCTTTACGTTGAAGTTTATCCTAGCTCAGCACTGCTTTACTTTTATAATTAATTAATACGCCCAATCGAGTTCAAGATGCTAGACTCATAGCGTCGTCACTGACTCAAACTCCAAGAACGACGTAACGAAAAAGCGAGCTATCCTATGCTCGAAATATGGATTCTTTCCCCCTCGAAGTAGAGTTCAACAACAAAAAGACGAACTATAATCATAGCCAAAATTAATGCTTTTCGACCTAAAATATCTCACATCAATCAAAGAAAGCTTCTAAGATTTTCTCTTTTTGAGTAAATATAGAGAGTTACAGTAGCGAAATTCTTCTCGGTAAAACTCCCCACTCAATCTCATGATCAGTTTTTTTAAAAAACAACAAAAATTCGTTGTTATCTAGAGTAATTATTTTATTTGTCGCAGAGCAATTCCATCAATATCATTTGCGACATCGGAGTGCTAGAGCATTGAACTTTTTAGCATTTATCACAGGTATAGAACGTAAAAAACCTTTTATTACTTATTTTTCTTTTTACATATGTTCTAACTCAACGTCTATTCAGACAGGAATATACCGTGGATAAATATCAAGCAGCTTATGCTAAGCGTCTAGAGAAACTAAATGGGGATCCATCTCCTAAAACGATAGCCCGCCTTTCGGCTTGGGATGCGTTTTTTAACAAGGAGTACGAGCTCCAAGACTTGGAATACCAGCTATCGGACGCTGCGCACCAGCACTATGAACAGTCGCATGCGAAGAGCGACATTAGCTTCAAAGAATTCAAACGAGCGTTCTATAATGAATCCATCAAAATTTACAATTTAACTGATGGCGCTTCTATCCAGAAAGTATTCACCCCATTACTTTTGCTTACAACGCTCTGGATAGTGTTTGTATGCCTATTTAACAAGTGATCATCAAACTATTCCAACAACGATCAGTATGGGACTACAGGTATGGCTCTATGTAAGGGGGCTAATTCGCTCGGTCTCCTTCACTAAATTAGCGACTCAATTACCCGCAATTCCATAGGCTAAAAGTGACAAGGGCATCCGTTGATGCCCTTTTTATTCAAAGGAACGCAACCTAGACCTTTGGCCCACTTGGGTATAAAACCATTATGCGTTAAGCTGCACGCTATTATCCGATTGATAAAGAGTGGAGCGAAGTGATGGAAAAAGTAGGCTCTCGAGCATTGATTGTCGAAGGTGGAGCCATGCGAGGCGTATTTTCATGCGGCATACTCGATCATTTTCTTGCTAGCGAGTTCTCTCCATTTGATAGCTTTTGGGGAGTGTCTGCGGGTGCTAGCAACTTGGCTGCCTACTTAGCTAAAATGCCCGGACGTAACTTAAAAATCTACCTCGATTACAGCTTAAGAAAAGAATTTATCTCTCCATCTCAACTTCTACGTGGTGGTGATATGATGAACTTAGACTGGATGTGGAATGTCACCCTCGAAGAACTTGGCATCGATAAATCTGCGCTCAAAGCTGATTCACGACCTTTCTTTTTAGGCGTGACGCGTCAAGACAATGGGCAAGCGGAGTACCACCTTCCTGATGTCGACGACTTGGCAGAAACAATGAAAGCCAGCAGCGCACTGCCTGTACTTTACCGAAATGGCGTATCACTGAACGGAATTAGATACGTTGATGGTGGCGTCTCAGACGCACTTCCTGTTGCAGAAGCAATAAATCGAGGAACCAAAAAGATTATGGTTTTACGCAGTCAGCCCGCAAGCTATCAAAAGCCAAGAGGAAGATTCAGCGCCCTAACTAGGAGGATGTTGAAAGAAACGCCCGGATTAATTGAACCGATGTTGACACGTGAAGTTCGCTACAATCAGACCTTAGCGCTGATCAACAACCCACCACCTGGTATCGAAATCATTCAAGTGTGTCCTCCTGAAACATTCAAGTTGAAACGGCTGAGTCGATCGCCAGCACCACTGCGTCATGCTTATGAGTTAGGAATTGAAGCAGGAAAGGAAGCCATCATACGCTGGAGTCAGAAGTAGAAAAAAGCCACGTGGATTAAACGTGGCTAACGCAAATTCGATGGCAGTGGATTATCGTATTTGCTTCTGGTCGAGCCCAATATTCAGGCTCAAAACTGTTTTAATTTGCTCGCTAACTGAGAAAGCGAGTAGACTGTCAAAACTAGTAAGTTTCAAACAACCCAGAGTTGTAGTCTTGGATGGCTTGTTCTATCTCTTCCATGCTATTCATGACAAAAGGGCCATAATGCACCACGGGTTCATTAATTGGCTCACCTATAAAGATCAGTGCACCACTCTCTTTTTCGGCCTGCAATTCAACCCATTCACCTTTCGATAAAATGGCCATTTCGCCTTGATTGATCTCACGACCTTTTAATTGAATACGACCTTTATAGACATAGAGCATCATGTTGTTGTCTTGATCCGTGTTCAAATTCAAAGCTTGACCACCCATCGCTCTCCAATCGGCTACCGTGGCAGCAACACCTGTCTCTGTTAGCGGCCCCTGAATTCGTTCGTTGTTTATAGTCATATGACCCGCAATCAAACGTACAACCCCCGTATTCGGAGTATCAAACTCAGTGATCGTTTCAGGTTGAAAGTCATGATATTGAGCTGGCTGCATCTTATTTTTCGCAGGCTGGTTAATCCAAATTTGGAAACCATGCAGTTCGCCTTCCCTCATAATAGGCATTTCGCTATGGATGACGCCTCTTCCTGCTGCCATCCACTGTGCGCCACCGGAACGAAGCTCGCCAACATTATCCATATGATCACGATGCTGGAAATGACCTTTCAACATATAAGTAAGCGTCTCGATACCGCGGTGCGGATGCGGAGGGAAACCGCCGATATAGTCAGCACGGTCTTCTGATTTGAGTTCATCCATCATCAAAAATGGAGAAAAGCTAGCATGATTGAAACCCGCTACTCGGCGAATTTTCACTCCATCACCATCAGCAGTAGGTTGCGCAGGAATAAGCTGACGAATTTCTCTGAATGTACTCATACTAGTTCTCCTAGTTTATCTTTGTGACCGCTTGCAAATCGCATGTTCAATCTATGGCTATCGATAAGGTTCTATTTTAGGTTGATGAGCTAAAATTATGAGCCATACTATTCGTTCTACTTATTCAACTTTTTCGAACAATACAATTTATCGAGTTAATAATGAGCACATTTAATTTATCTAAAATAAATGTAGCTATTTTCTAAACAAGGTGTATAGTGTGCCTTGGCTCTTAGAAGAGAGCTGTTAATGCAACATTTAGTTTAAGTTTCCTCTCAGTAAAATCTTGAATCCCCAATTCAGACACCTGCGTACAACTTCCTCTTGATTGAACATTCAATAGCTTAGAAAAGATCCACAAAACAAATCATAATTTTAATGTTTAATTCAAAGGTATTTTTATGTCTAAAGTAACTGGTTCAGTAAAATGGTTTAACGAAACTAAAGGCTTCGGTTTTCTATCTCAAGACAACGGCGGCCAAGATGTATTCGTACACTTTAACGCTATCGTTTCTGACGGTTTCAAAACACTGACTGAAGGTCAGAAAGTAAGCTTCAATGTAGAGCAAGGTAAAAAAGGTCCTCAAGCGACTGAAGTAACTCCTCTATAAGACTGCTTTTCTTGGTGTAGCATGCCCATGCTGCACCAAACCTCTCTCCTTCAAAAATATTCTTTCATCAATCACTCAGCCTAATTTTAGGCATTGCTTTGTGCTATCTAAAATAAACTGAATAGTACTGCTTAATTTATTATTTATAGGAAAAATCATGTCCTCAAAAAGAACTGGCCGTCAAAGGCATTGGTATCAATTACTTAACAAAGAGAAAATCACTAAAAAACAGGAGAATAAATGTTAGAAATTGAATTTAATTTAGAACAACCTCAAACCTCTTGGAACGCTAAAATACATCAATTAAATGGTGATATTTTACGAAGGCACGTATTACCGAAACTTCTTTCTCATAGCTTCATGATCGATTTTGAATATTGTGAGAAAACGCAATCTGGAACTATTCTCTGTGATTCAGGTTCAAAGTTAGGAAGTTTTACTGTTAACTGATTCAGTTTTCATGCATTAATGGATAATGCAACTAATTTGGAAGGTATCCAATGGCTAGAAAAAGTAAGAAGCAGTCAGAAAAAGACAAAAAAGAGTCTGAACAAAACGCGGCGGCGGTAAAGCAGAAAACTCGACGCCGCATAGAAGACATTATGGAACAAAGAGAATTTGATAAGTTATTCGATCTATAAATGCTCTCTAGTGCTTTCTCTGCCTTTATCGTTGTGCAAGGTACCGCCACCTACCTTTGCTCAAACGAATCTCCACTCTTTTAGACTACTCTTCTAATTACACGTGCCTCTCACACACGCAAAAACAACTGGCTCCTCTATACTCAAGTGACTTGCAAATAGTCGTTTCGCTCACAGGAAACCCCGTGACTAATGACAGTTAGGTTATTTGCGTATAGCCAAAGCGATATTTTTGCGTATAATCCCTCTCGTTTGCTTCGTATAACCCCAATGATATGGTTTGGGGGTCTCTACCAGTTCCCGCAAAGTGCTGATTACGAAGAGTTGAGATCATCGTGGGTCTTACTCTTTGTGATAGCGTTCGATTTATTTCTATCTATACCTATTCTTAGAGTAACTGCATCCACAATACACATAAGGTGGAATATGAACGCATTTATTCAAGGTCTTCCAAAAGTAGAGCTGCACTTACATATCGAAGGTTCACTTGAGCCGGAACTCTTATTCAAATTAGCAAAACGAAACGGCATCGAGATCCCTTACTCTTCTCCGAGTGAACTACGCAGCGCATATCAGTTCACAGACTTACAATCATTTCTCGACCTCTATTACCAAGGAGCGGGAGTTCTGCGTACTGAGCAAGATTTTTACGATCTCACTTGGGAATACTTACTGCACTGTAAAGAAGACAACGTTATTCATACCGAAATCTTTTTTGACCCTCAAACACACACAGAACGCGGCATAGACTTTGACACTGTTATCAATGGAATCGCTCGTGCGCTAAAAGATGGTCACGAAAAACTTGGCATTACCTCGCAAATTATTGCGTGTTTTCTCCGTCACCTTTCAGAAGAGAGCGCCATAGAGACCCTACAGGCTATTCTGAAACACCGTGATAAGATCATTGGTGTTGGGCTAGATTCTTCAGAACAAGGTCATCCGCCAGCTAAATTCAAGCGCGTA
The DNA here is from genome assembly GCF_033337665.1 of Vibrio sp. Vb2960. Lineage (NCBI taxonomy): Bacteria > Pseudomonadati > Pseudomonadota > Gammaproteobacteria > Vibrionales > Vibrionaceae > Vibrio > Vibrio sp. Vb2960. The sequence continues at coordinate 197,054 of NZ_JAWORD010000001.1, forward strand.
TTTAAACAAGCAGTAGAAGAAGGCTTACTTACCGTTGCTCACGCAGGTGAAGAAGGCCCCGCACAAAATATTAGCGATGCAATTGAAATGCTTTACGTGAGCCGTGTGGATCACGGTGTTCGCTGTGTTGATGATGAAGCATTAGTTGAATCCTTAATCGAAAGCCAAATGCCACTGACAGTGTGTCCGTTATCGAATCTTAAGCTATGTGTATTCGACGATATGAAAGATCACAATATTGTGGATTTGCTACGAAAAGGTGTCGCCGTAACGATTAACTCAGACGATCCTGTGTACTTTGGTGGCTACATGACGGATAACTTTCTGGCCGTCAACAACGCACATCCAATGAGTAAGAGTGAACTTGCCCAATTTACAATGAACGCGATTGATGCCAGCTTTATCGATAACGAGTTAAAGGCGAAATATCGTCACCTTGTTAGCCAATACGTAAACCAGCACGAAGCGTTGCAATAAAGGCATCAGTGCCACGCCTTAGGTCAAACGCGTAGGTATTAAAACCCTACAAAGACTCTGTGGTTAACCGCATTTATAAACGCTAGACTGAGAAAGCTAAACTAGCACACAAAAAGGAATAGAATCATGATTCAACAAGGCCAAGCTCTACCAGTTGCAACTCTTAGTGAGTTGACTGCCGATGGTATGGTTAACCACGACGTTACAGAACTGTTTGCGAACAAGAAAGTCGTACTCTTTGCTGTACCTGGCGCATTCACCCCTACCTGTTCAGAAGCTCATCTACCAGGCTATGTGGTATTAGCTGATGAGCTAAAGGCAAAAGGTGTTGATTTAATTGCTTGCGTTTCTGTAAACGATGCATTTGTGATGCAAGCGTGGGGCGAAGCTCAAAACGCTTCTGAGATTCTGATGTTGGGTGATGGCGACGCTAGCTTTACTAAAGCATTAGGTCTTGAAATGGATACAGGCGGCTTTGGTGGTATTCGCTCACAACGTTACGCGATGATCATTGAAAACGGCACAGTGACTAAGCTTAACGTTGAAGAGCCAAAAGAGTTTGAAGCAAGCAAAGCAGAAACGATTTTAGCGGCGCTTTAAGCTTACTCCTAAATACAAAAACGGAAGCCATCGCTTCCGTTTTTTGTTGGCTAACGCATTCTCACAACACTCGTTTGTTGCTTACGCTGCATTTCCGCAAAAGTCAGCACAAACGGGGATGACTGCTTTACACGGCTTGGTAATGAAGAAAGCGCATTGTAGGCATCCTGTTTCGTTTTAAAATCACCAACAGTTACCGTATACCAACGCGTGCCTCGGCTGTTTTTCCAGTTAACCCAAACCGGATGCTTAGGATCGATATAGCGAATATAATCTTTCACATCTTTTTCTTGCTTTAGCGCGAGTACCTGCATCGTGTAATGGTTTGGGTTTAAATAACCATATGCATCCTGAGAGGTCATGACTCCAACACATTGGCCGCTATCGACCTCCTGCTGGTAAGGCATAGCGCAGCCCATGAGCGATAAAATCAATGTCAAAGATAAAATCTTGTGCACGTGTCACTCCATTCTTGTTCTAGTTTCTTTTCTCTCGCACCCAAAAACACAAAACGCTCTTGGTCAGGTAAAACACACCCTTACAAGAAGGCCTGCGTTTTAACGCAACGAGTATTCCAAAAACGTAAGGCGACCACGTTGGTCGCCTTAGTAAACTGATTTAATAGAAAGTTAACAAGATAGAGTGATATAGACAGAAGTTCGCTACTGTTTAGAACCAGCTAGCGACCAATTGCTTAAACCAGTCTAAAATTCGCTTGAATAAACTGCCTTCCTCCACGGACTCCAATGCAACGAGCTCGGCTTCATTTACGACCTTACCGTCGACTTTGTAAAGCACTTTACCAACCACTTGTTGCTCAGAAATTGGCGCAACTAAATCACCGTTGTATTCAACTTCCGCTTGCAGCTTTTTTACATCTCCTTTTGGCAAAGTGAGATAAACATCGTTAGCTACGCCAACAGTAAGCTCGTCTTTTTCGCCCATCCAAACTCGAGCTTTCGCAAGTTCCGCACCCGCCTCAGTCGGCATTACCGTATCGTAAAAGCGGAAGCCATAACTTAACAGCTGCTTGCTTTCTGATTCACGAACATTCTCGCTCTTCGCTCCCATCACCACAGCAATCAGACGCATATCACCTTGTGTTGCAGAAGTCGCTAGACTATAACCCGCACCGCTTGTATATCCAGTTTTCATGCCATCGACATTCATACTACGATCACGAAGCAAGCCATTACGGTTGTATTGAGTGATGCCATTGTAAGTAAACGAGGTTTCGCTATACAGCGGATAGATATCAGGTAAGTCACGAATAATCGCTTGGCCCAACTTGGCAATATCATAAGGTGTCGAATATAAACCGTCACTGTCTAGGCCGTGAGGGTTGGTGAATGCCGTGTTAGACAATTCAAGCTTGGCGGCCCAACTATTCATCAAACTCACAAACCCTGATTCACTTCCCGCAACATGCTCAGCAATAGCAACACTGGCATCGTTACCAGATTGAACAATCAGACCACGGTATAAGTCAGACAAAGAAACGGAAGTATTGACTTCAATAAACATTTTTGAAGAATCTGGGAAATTTTTTGCCCAAGCATTTCGGCTGATGACAACCTCATCATTCAACGTAATATTGCCTGTATTAATTTCTTGACCAGCTACATAAGCAGTCATCAACTTCGTTAAACTCGCGGGGTTTAAACGTTTGTGGGCATCACGTTCAACCAGTACTTTCCCCGTATGGAAGTCCATCAAAACATAACCACGAGAACTGAGTTCCGGCGCATTTGGCACAACTGAAGGCGCAGCATAAGCCAACGAGGATACAGCAGCGAACCCTGTAATTAACACTGTGTGTAATATAGTACTTTTTCTCATCATGACATCTTATCTTAGTAGCATTTAAGGCTTACAAACGGTACCCGAATGAATTCAAAGCGCGGGATTACCTAGTTAAAAAACGAGTATATTGAAACGGCGCTCAGTTACAGCCACCTTGTTACGATTGGTTACTTTTACTCAATGTTTGTCGAAAATAATGAGAGGTAGGTAGAGCTTTCGTCTTGAAGAATGAAACAGGAGCGAAAATAATTCCGTAACGCTATGTTTTTTGAGAGGGGAGAAAAAGCGCGCAAGTCAATTCAGGGAGTAAGTTGGTATAGGAAAAGTAGTTGAGCTTTTATCCATATCTAAATAGGAAACAACAAAAACAATCAACAATAAGCCCAGCTAATTATTTACCAAGAAAACATATTGAAAACGCATCATAAAATCGCAATTAATTATCGATAAATTTAAAAACCTAATATTATAATTTATGCAAATTTCATTTATTATTAAACTGGAGAAAAGTACAGCTTTCCTTTTTTAAAACTAAGAGACGATTTTTTCGATGTTTTTAGGTTTATCTCATCAGAGAACTTGGTATAACAGTGAGGGATAAGACATCCGGACTTAGCGCGAAAGGATAACCCACTGTTATTTAAGTTCACACGCTGCTTTTTAATGACTAGAGACTTTAAACTGCGGTTACCTTCGGTTTGTGCGGCTATTCTTTGACGTATCCCAACCCAGTACGACTCAAACGACGACATCATACATATCCTCTTTCATGATATAAGCATTAATAATTAAACATCGCTAAAAGCTAAGCTTGTCTTAAATAAAAGTACTAGAAATTGATTTTATTTCTTCAAAACAAATCAACCCGCATATTCCACATAAATTTAGTGGTTATGTCAAATATTAATTATCATTAATTTTATTTATAATGGATATAAAATCAGTTTATAATTTTTAAATAATTTAATTATTAGAAAGCAGTATGACCAGTCCATATTTAACATGGAAATATGAGCTTTGTTTTGCATCATAATATATAAATACATTAAAGATTCATCTACGAACTAAATGCTCTTCAAGAGGTGATATAAATTAGCATTTCGAGACTAAATGAGAATAAAAATAGCGCACCGTATATGGTGCGCTATAGATTTGATTAAGGTCACTGTATAAGCATAGATAAAACTAAACTCATTTGACGTAGCTAGGCCAAGATTGCTTATGGTTTAAGTTTCAATACTTTATCAATATCTTCTGCGCTGTGGCGCTCAGGTAACTGCTCCCATTCTTCACCCCATGAACGGTTCACAATTCGACCACGTTTTACCGCTTCACGCTCATCAATTACTTTTGCCCAACGCACAACGTTTTTGTAGCTTTCTACGTCTAAGAATTCAGCCGCATCGTAAGCACGACCCAACACAAGGTTGCCGTACCATGGCCATGTTGCGATATCAGCGATGCTGTACTCATCGCCACCTAGGAATTCATTGTTCGCAAGACGCTTGTCTAATACATCTAACTGACGTTTTGCTTCCATTGTAAAGCGGTTGATTGGGTACTCGAACTTCTCTGGTGCGTACGCGTAGAAGTGACCAAAACCACCGCCTAGATATGGCGCAGAACCTTGCAGCCAGAATAACCAGTTCATTACCTCAGCACGCTTAGCGCCTTCTTTTGGTAAGAAATGATCAAACTTCTCTGCTAGATAAAACAAGATGTTGCCAGATTCAAACACGTTCACTGGCTCAGAACCCGAACGGTCAACCAATGCCGGAATTTTAGAGTTTGGGTTAACAGCCACAAAGCCAGAGCCAAACTGGTCGCCATCGCCAATCTTAATCAGGTATGCATCGTATTCTGCTGCCGTTACGCCAGCCGCCAAAAGCTCTTCAAACATGATCGTCACTTTCTGACCATTTGGGGTACCCATTGAGTAAAGTTGGAATGGGTGCTCACCAACTGGAAGCTCTTGCTCATGACGTGCGCCAGAATCCGGACGGTTGATGCTCGCCCACTGACCGCCGTTTTCATTATCGTTTGTCCAAACTTTTGGTGGAATGTATTCGTTAGCCATTGTTTTCCCTTATTGTGTTTGAATGCATCTTCAAACTGACGGGTCTTACGCGCCAGCAAGCATTATTAACATCACCTCTTCGCCAACTGCGATTAGGCATACTCAAGATATTAGGTCGAATTCGCTAAATAAAAGTCCTGTAATCTCTTTTAGTTAGAACCTTTGGTTATGGGATTTTCTTTCACGCTATAAGTAAAAACGTCACGGTAATGTGAACTAGGTTCGAGATGCCAACGATGAGTAAGCTACACTCGGCGGCGCACCTCTATTTGGGGATTTAGAACAACCGCTAAACTTCAAAGTCACCAAGAATGAAGTTGTTCTGGATACCTTAGTTCAAACAACTTACGTGCGTGATAGGCAGTTAAGTTAGATAGTTAGAAAGAAAAACGCCCTTCACTAAATCAATGAAGGGCGTTTTAATGTATTCAAAACCGTTACTTAGCTGATTCAAACAAACCAGAAATACCTTTCAAAGGGAAAAGCCTTGCTTGCTCCAACCCTCTCAACGTTACCGTATTCAGGTCATCAATAAAGAAACGACTGGTCATCGTGTGTTTGCCACCATTAATGAAAATCTCGATGACAGAATTGTCGATATATATATCAATCGTCTGCTTAGCGTCCAATCTTGGTGCTTTTCGAATGCTACCAAATTCTTCTGCGTACAAATGAGACATGTGACGACGGTCCAGCATAAACTCGTGCTTTGTCGCACTAAAGACGATGTTGTCACCTTTGAGGTTACTCAGCTCAAGTTCAAAGCCATCGCCCTCAAGGTCTAATTGGATCAAACAACTTGTGCTTTCCAGTGTATGGGACTGTGCAAAGACTACCTCTTCTTTTCTTAAACTCTCCAATTCAGGGAGTGGAGTTTGAACAAGAAAACCATCTTTCAACGTTAGTTCTCTAGGAAGAGACAACATTCCTGCCCACTGGTGTGTGACCGATGGCGTGTCGATTTCTGGCAACCCTATCCATGCAATAAGAATGCGACGCCCATTCTCATCTAAATAGGTTTGTGGGGCGTAGAAATCAAACCCATAATCTGGCTGTAAAATATCTTGGTGGTTTTCTAAAGTCATCGACTCTAGGTTCAACTGATCACCCACGATATACGCAACAGAATAGATGTTTTTGAAATCATAAGGATTATTACTGCTCACGCCCTGTGGAGAAAACAGCATCACCGATTGACCATTAATCTCAAAGAAATCAGGACACTCCCACATGTACCCAAGGTCAGAAAACTTGGTCTTAATTGGACCTTTATGCTGCCACGTTTTCAAATCTTTGCTTTGATAGAGCGCCATTGAACCATGCTCGGTTTTGGTTTGAGCTCCCACCACCATCAAATAGTCGTCGCCTTTCTTCCAAACTTTTGGATCACGAAAGTGCTCCGTGTAATGTTCGTTCTCAATGACCACACCGTGCTTTTCAATGTTGCCGTCTGAATCCATGGTGGCAAAGCACTGTGTTGGAATTCGATTCCAGTTTTGGTCACGCTTATTACCAGTAAAAAACAGCAAAGCCTTGTTGTTTTCCACCAAAGCACCGCCCGAATAGACACCATGTGAATCGTAGTCTTGGTCGGGATGAAGACCCACACCATGATCAGTAAAATGGATGAAGTCTTTAGTAGAAAGGTGGTACCAATACTTCATTCCATGGACTGGTCCCACAGGCGTCCACTGGTAAAAGATGTGGTGCTCACCATTGAAATAGCACAACCCATTTGGGTCATTTAACAGCCCAAATCTAGGGGCGATATGAAAACTAGGAAAGCCTTTATCTTGCTGACGTGAAAGTGTCATTTCTTCTTTATCACACTGAGGGATTTGCTCAAGTCGGCGATATCTTTGCTCTACAGTCCAACGGTTGTTTAAGCTCATAATTTTTCTCAACTGAAATTGGATCTGAAGATCATTGCCCAATAAATTGCAGCAACTCTGTCTGGGTCGGAAGCGCGGTCATTGCGCCTTTTTGCGTCGTCGCTAATGCACCACAGCCATTTGCCCATTGAATCGCAGAGCTAACAACAGGATGATTTTTCCAATCGTCATGCCGAGACAGGCATGCCAGTAGCCCTCCGACAAAAGCATCACCCGCACCTGTGGTGTCAATCGGACTAACGACTTGACCTGTGATCAGTTCACTCTGACTTTCAAAGACGCGCCAAACACCTTTCGCACCTTGTGTCACCAAGACCAAAGCAATATTCAAAGAGGCTATTTGTTGTAAACCTTGCGCCATCGACGTTGAGTCAGTTAAGAACAAAAGCTCTTCTTCAGAGAACTTAACCACATCGGCCATCGCTACAGCCTTCATCACGACAGCTTGGATTTCTGATTGATCTTGCCACACTTCATCACGCAAGTTAGGGTCAAAGCTAATGAAACCACCAGCGGCTTTTGCTCTTTTGATCGCCTCAAATGTGCTGCTTCTACTTGGCTCATTTGCCAGTGAAATTGAGCAAACGTGTAGCCAGTCACCTTGCTTAAAGTTTGGGATGTCTTCAACAGACATAAACTGATCAGCGCTCGGTTTTACCATAAACGTAAAGCTGCGCTCACCTTGCTCGTCTAAATCCACCACCACTGTTGATGTTCTTTGCTCAGGATCTTTAACGAGAAATTCCGTGCTCACGCCCTCTTGATCGAGCGTTGATTGCATGAAGCGACCAAATGGGTCATCACCTACACGTCCAAAAAACGCACTCTTACCAGATAGACGAGCAATTGCTACGGCGACATTCGCTGGTGCACCACCGGGACATTTGAGTAAAGAAGTCTCAGATTCCGGTATTAGATCGACAACAGCATCACCAGTTACCCACACTTGATTCATCTTGCTTACCTTGAAATTAAAGCCCTGATAGTCCAACGTGTTGAACACCTTCACTACCAAGTAAAAATTGAAAAAGGCTAGCCAAGCCATTAGTGCTTGGCTAGCACCCCAAACATTTAGGAAAAGAAGTGGATTTTGGGGGACTCCACCCTTAAGGAGTTCAGATTAAGCCGCTGCTTTTCTACCAACTTTAGCGCGGTCACGCATACCAAGAACAATGGTGAGAACAAATGCGGTCAAGAACGCGATCACCATACCCGCGATGTAGTATCCAATCTTCTCTGGCGTAATAGAAATGATGCCTGGAAGACCTGCTGCACCCAATGCCTGAGCTTTCACATTAAACATTGTAATGAACGCGCTCGATAACGCCGCAGCGCAAACTGCCGCAATAAATGGGTAACGTAGTTTTAGATTAACACCAAACATGGCTGGCTCTGTAATACCCAGCAAACCCGTAACACCCGATGGAATCGCAATACCTTTCATCTTCTTATCTTTGCTCATCACGCCCACCGCCAACGCTGCCGCTCCTTGAGAAACGTTAGACATCGCCGCAATAGGAAAGATAAAGGTGCCGCCCGTCGTCGCAATATCCGCAAGAAGTTGAGTTTCAATCGCAATGAAGCTGTGATGCATACCAGTAATAACAAACGGAGCATAAATAAGACCAAATACCGCACCACCAACAAAGCCAGCAGTGTTGTATAGCCAGTTCAGACCATCACCCAATAGGAAACCGATATCACGCGTGAACGGACCGACGACAGTAAACGTCAGCAAACCCGCTATGAAAATCGCCAGTAATGGCGTTAAAAGGTTGTCTAAAACAGAAGGTATGACTTTACGTAAGCCTAGCTCAACCTTCGCAAGAATGAATGCCGATACCAAAACCGGTAACACCGAACCTTGGTAACCCACTTTTTGGATTTCAAAGCCAAGAATATTCCAAACCGGAATGTTGCCAGACACAGATGCGCCGCCGAATCCCCAACCATTCAGCAAGTCAGGGTGAACCATCAACATACCTAGCGCCGCCCCTAAATATGGGTTACCGCCAAACTTCTTACTGGCTGAAAATGCCAGCAGAATAGGCAGGTAAACAAACGGCGCGTTCGCAAACGTGTTGATCATGTTCGCCAAGTCTGTCAGTCCTGGGTTGGCATCAATCAAAGATTTGCCATCAATGAACAAGCCTTGAGCAGTCAATAGGTTATAGATACCCATCAACAAACCACCAGCGACGATTGCGGGAATGATTGGGACGAAAATATCAGACAGCCCTTTCACCGCGCGCTGAACAATGTTTTGTTTCTCTGCGCCAGCAGACGCAACGTCGTTGGTGGACATTTCACTCATCCCCGTCAACTTCGCCATTTGTGCATAAACTTGGTTTACGATGCCTGATCCAAAAATGATTTGGTACTGACCCGCAACTTTGAACTGCCCTTTTACCCCTTCAAGGCTATCAATCGCTTGTTCATCTATTTTTTGCTCATCTGCAACGGCAAGGCGTAAGCGTGTCGCACAATGTGCAAGTGCGGTGATGTTGCTTTTACCACCTAATAGAGTTAACAACTCTTTTGCTACTGCCGGATAATTCATTTCATACCCCATTGGATTATTATCTGAGCTTGCGAAATTTTCGGGAACGTTTGCAAAACAGATTTTTGCTCAATAAGACCAAATGATCAAAGATAAAGCAGAGAGAATGTGAGAATGATCGTCAAATTCTCTCCCTAAGAGCAGTATAGGAGGTTAGAATCGCTACTTATCAAAGAGCTTTTCATCTTCTCTTTGCAAACAATCCCAAAAACGAAAAACAGAATGGATAGGAACAATGGCGAGTCTGCATGATGTCGCCCGTCTGGCTGGCGTATCAAAATCAACAGTGTCACGGGTTATAAACGATGAGTATGGCGTAAAAGAAGCGACAAAACAGAAGGTCCGCCAAGCAGTAGCGGAGTGTGGCTATGTGCCGAACCAAGTCGCTAAAGATCTAAAATCTCAAAAGACCAATCTGGTTGGTGTCATTGTTCCTCGGGTTTCCTCTCATGCCACATCCCAAGGTGTCGATGGATTAACCGATGTCCTTGAAAAAGCTGGGAAACACGTCTTACTTGCTAGCACTCACCAAGCCCACGAAAAAGAACTGGAATACATTCAGATCTTTAACCAAAAACGGGTTGAAGGGATCATTCTTTACGCCACCCACCTCGATTCCAAGCTGGTAAAAGCAATTCAAAACTCAGCCGTTCCAGTTGTGCTCGTCGGTCAAGATGGTTCCATGTTTAATATTCCAAGCATCATTCATGATGACGCACGAGTAGGGTTTGAAGCGGGAAATAGACTGGTTGCAAAAGGTTGCCAAACCATGGGTTTTATTGGTGTGCAAGGTGACGATATCGCGGTAGATAAGCAACGCTCTGAAGGATTTGTTCAAGCGCTACAGCATCATGGTTTTGAGATCGCCTTCCATGCTCGTGGTGACTTTACCATCGATTCTGGCTATTCATTGGCAAAACAACACTTAACAAAGAACCCTAAGCTAGATGGCTTGTTCTGTGCGACAGACCGTATTGCTATCGGTGCGATGAGAGCGATTCAAGAGCTCGGGTTAACACCGGGTAAAGACGTTTTAGTGCTAGGAGTTGGTGATGATGAGCTCGCATCAGTGTGCACCCCAACCTTATCAACATTTAACTATGCATTTGATAAAGCGGGTGAAAATGGTGCGAAACTGCTACTAGATAGAATTGCCAACAGAAGTTTTGAAATGAGTAAGATGGTACTAACCTTCAAAACAATTGAGCGTCAGTCCTGTTAATGAAAAAGCGCCAACTGAAATCAGTTGGCGCTTTTCTTATTACTCTTTGTCGGTTAGATCCCTTTAGAACCAAGTTTCCATTTGCAGTGCAAACAGAACTTCACCACCATCACCCATCGTTGCAGCACCCGCATCCTGGCTAATCGAGTAGCCATTCAAGTCTTCGCTCCAATCAACGTAGCTAACTGCAAAACGTAGCTCCGGACGGTCAAAGAAACCTGCAGCGGTAGACATCTTAAGCGTTGGTGCGATTGTCGCTTTGTAAAAACTGCCACTTGCTTTATCAATCGCATTGTCTAGGTCCATGTATTGGTATGAGCCTTCATAAACCATCTCAAAGTTCTGCGTAAACTCTTGCGCTAAGCGGATGTTGAACGATGCCCACGTAAATTCATCATTTTCAGCAAAGCGATCTTGGCTGTGTTCTGCTAGCAACGCAGGTGCTACACGCCAGTTGTCGCCGATGCGTGTTACACCATAGCTGAACAAGCGTACGGCTTTTGCGTCTTCTAACAAATCTCCGTTTGAACCGATGCCTTTAAGTTCCGCACCCAGTCCATCACCCATCAAAATACCGGTTTTAGAGAAGCCTTCACTCATGCCAAAGAAGTTATCGCCATGGTAAGCAAACATCGCATGTAAACCTTTGTCCGCTGCGCCTTCTACGCGATCATTGTTATCAGCAGACGTCATGCCGCTCAGCATCAATTGCCAATTACCGAAGCGGTTGTTCATTGTCGCGATATAGTTTTCAACATCTGTTGACGAGCTATCAATCTCACCAAAATCACGACCATAGATCGAGAAGTTTGCTTTCCACGAATCGCTCATTTGGACGTCATACACACCAGCACCAGTACCAGATAAGAAAACAATATCCGAGTCAAAGAAGTGAATGTCAAAGTTATCACGGTCAAATCGTTTACCAGCCCAAAACGTCGCGTCAGCAAAAGCTCTTGATTCAGAGAACATACTCAACTTGTTTAGCTCAGCATATACCTGACGAACGTTTAATTGACTCTCGCTCGCCGTCCACTCGTTATTGGTTTCCGTACTATCTGCCAACATGATTCGGAACAATGCGCTGGAACCATCATCTGCAAAACGTTTGTGAATAAGGTTTGCTTCCACATAATGATCATCCTCTACCCCTAATCGCCCAACTGGAGCGCCAATAGCACCAGCTGCCGTCATGTAAGGACCAGTACCCACTGCACCATTCAGATCGTCATTAATCAGTAGCCCGGAACGAGCGTAGCCATGAAACTCAAAGCTTGAGGCTTTCTCATTTGCTTCTGTGGATGCTTTTTCTGTCTGCTCAAGTCTCTGTTCTAATTCATTAATTCGCTTTTCAAGAGCGTCAACATCTGTTGCTGCGAATGCAGGTGCAGTAACCAGTCCAAGCGCTACTGCCATCGTCAAAGTGTGTAGTTTCATTTCCATAGTCTCACGTAAATTTATACTTAGGTACACTGCAAACGTTCCCAAGAAAAGTCGCAAACTTATGGTGACTTTAAATGTCCATCTAAAGCCTGAATTTGAGAGCGCTCAGACTCAGAGCGTCTCTACTACTTATATCAATGAGGGCGATAATATATAAACTTTTCGGGAACGTTACCGTTAAGAGGCCATTTTGTTACTTCTATCACGTTCAATTGTGTTACTTACAGAAAAATCATTAACCAGCGCACATTTGAATAGTAATGAGAAAGAGGCATTGAAAGCCTTATTAACAGGTGGCATTGTGGCAAAGACGTTGGCTCAACGTCTTTTATAGATTGTCTTGTGGTTAGAGCGCACAAAAACTTCATAGAATCAGTGAGAGAATTTGGCTCCATGCATTTTAATATCTACAAAACTCATTTTTTGAACATAAATGAGTTTTGTAAAATCTAATAATCTTGCTCATGGTCACTTCGGCTTCGAAAAGCCACTCATTACCAAAAAGTAATCAAGCTAATGCATCTCAACGTTATTCTCTTCGACTAGTAAGTATTTAATTTGATGCTGAAAATCTGCCTCAATTATATCTTCTCGACCTTTGGACATAACGGTGTCGTAAACCATGTTTACATATTCATACGACAGATATTTATCAAAAACATGAACTATATCGTCGTTAATTAAAATTTCACCGTAACAAGCTAAGTCTTCATCAAACGTATTTTGGTAACAAGATATTTTAGAACTATCCCATCCAGAGTAAAATTCGACACTCTTGACATCGTCATACATCGCAATTACTAACTTTTCGATTCCAAGCTGTCCTTCAGCCTCAAACCTCGACTCAAAGTTAACATAACCGATAGCAATACCTTCATTAGAAGCTGAGTAATCTTTATTAACTCCGTAGTGGACTTGATTTTCTCTAAGTTTAGCATTGCCAATAGCTTTCCAAGTTAGGCGGTTCCCGTCAATATTTTCACCAAATGTAAGCTCTTCTTTGACCTCAATAATTTGGTTCGCCAGTTGGTAAGTTAAAGGCAGGTCAAGATCCGGAACGTTAGTGGCAAGACTTAGACCTTTCCTGCTATGTTTTTCGTAAATTACCTGATGCTTTCTTGGCTCGGAGTGAGAGCTTACAACTATCCATCCGCTTTCTTCAGTAGATGGGTTAGTTGATTCGGAGTTACAACCCAAAATAAGAAGAGTTGACGCGCTAAACAGTACAGTTTTTAAGTACATAGTGAGTATTCAAAGTTAATTATTTCTTGGCATTATCATTTAAATTAATACCATGGGCAACAAAATCATACTTTAATACCTCAACAGCTATTCTATTTCGAAGTTAATATTTTTGATTAGCTACATATCTAGGTTAATAACAGAGAACGATGTAAAAGTGAATTATGTGTACTCACTCTATACTTAATCATACAAGTCCGGCAGTGCGAAACGAATAAAGTGAAAGTGTCAAAAGCCCGAATAACATTCCTCAAACAAAAACGCCCTTCATATAAGTAAAGGGCGTTTGGTATTTGACGTTTTGATTAGCGAGCTATAACACCAGCCCACCGTCAATCTTGAGCACTTGGCCTGTGATGTAGGCGCTCTTGTCTGAGGTTAGGAAAGAGACGCCACTGGCAATATCTTGAACTGAGCCCATGCGCCCTAATGGGGTTTTGCCTTCCATCATTTGAATGACTTTCTCTGGCAGGTTCTTGGTCATGTCGGTGGCGATAAAGCCTGGCGCGACACAGTTGACGCGTATCTGTGCACCCTTTCTTGAAAGTTCTTTCGCCCAGCCTTTGCTCATTGAGATGACGCCGCCTTTACTTGCGCCGTAGTTGCTCTGGCCGATATTACCATCCGTTCCCACTATAGAAGAAATGCTAACAATACTGCCTGTGCCCTGCTCTAGCATGACAGGAGCAACACGTTGGGTGAGTAAGAACACCGCTTTTAGGTTCACGTCGATCACGCTGTCCCAGTCTTGCTCTAACATATCTGGCAACAATGCATCTCGAGTGATGCCCGCGTTGTTAACCAGAGCATCGATTCTTCCGTGCTGCTCTACAACACTTTCTACTACTTCACTGACGGCTTCGGCATCACACAAGTTGACTTGATAACTGCTTAGCTGCGCCGACTGACTCCATTCCACGGGCGCTATATCTAGCCCGACAACATGGAATCCATCCTCCAGTAATTGTTCACAAATCGCTTGGCCAATACCACGAGCCGCACCAGTGACTACTGCTACTTTTTCCGGTTTCATCTTGGTCTTCCTTAAATGTTGAGATTACAAATTCGCTTGTATCCCTAGCGTTTTTTGTTTTTATGCCTAGTCGCGTTACAACTGCGCTTCTCATACGCAGGGTCTTTTATATCTTATAAAAACTATAGAAACAGTCTGGGAGTCGGATGTGAACTAATCAAGGCAACTTGATGACTATGGCAAGATCAACGTAAGAAAGTGTGTTGGAAGGCGCAAAGTTACACGATTGGAGGGCTTGGATAGAAAAGTATTGGTCTGATTACTCAAATACTACTTCATCAGACCAATATTACTTGTCTCTTAATCTCTTACAAAAGCTGGTTTTGTTATTTTCACCAGAAAAGGCTGAAGCAAGAGATTAAACAACATGCCAGCAATAAACAGGGTGATCACAATACTCGCACCACTCGGTAAGTCATAGCGAGCCGATGCGGCAATACCCGATAAGATCCCAACAATACCAATGCTGATACTGGCGACAAAGAATCGAGTTCCCTTCAATGCTGCCGCACATAAAGCTGGAATCACCAACAAAGCAAATTCTAAATAAATGCCGGTTAACTTGACCGTAATGGGCATCAGAATAGCAAAGATCAGATAAAAACCACTACCGCGCATAAACGCAGGTTTTAACCAAACTAATAGCAACATCGCAGCGGTAATAAGTGCCAAAGGCCAAACGTCTGCCCAAGTCGCCCATAACAGTTGCCCATTAAGAATGCCCTGAATAAAGTCTCCGCCATGTGGGTCTTTGCTCACCAGCAGGATCGCCAGCGATGCAGACACGACAAACAAGCTGCCAATCATGGGCTCTAAATGTTGCTGGTATCGTTTCTCCATTAAGGCAATCAAACCGCAAAGCATCAAAGACATCACCCAAGGGCCAATCATTTCGCCAAAGAATGAGCCTGAGAACAGCGAGTATTGGCTCAACCAGTAGTGGCTTAGTGCTGCCCCCAATGCCGCGACTTGCGCCACCGCCAAATCTATAAAGATGATCTGACGATTAAGAACTTGTTGCCCCAGAACGATGTTGCCAACTAACGCAATTAAACCACACAAAACCGCAGGTAAAAGCCATGTATAATCCGCCATGACTTAGATCTTCTCAGGAACGGGCGGCACTAACACATCCAGTAAATCATCAATGACCTGATCGTACATCTCATCCAAGCTTTCACCCTCAGAAACGGTCAATTGCAGTTGAATCACAGGTTTGTCAGTATGATCTTGCAACCAGCTCGCTGGACGCTGATCCTGATGAGAGGAGTAAACAACCGCATCAAAACTGTCAGCATCTAACTTGGTAAGCGATTGCAGGTGAGATGTGGTCGGTGAAATGCCCGGTTTAGGTTCGAGATCGGCAATCTGCTTCATTCCGAGCCAATCGTACAAATAACGATACGTCGCGTGATAACCGACAACTTGCTTACCTTTTAAAGCAGCCCCTCTCTCATTCCATTCTTTAAGCTTTTTACGCCAATGAGCACGAAACTTCATACCATTCACTTGGTAACTTTGTGCGTTGTCGGGATCAATCGCTTTTAGGCGCTCCGTGACTTTACGAGATAATGGAATCATGTCATTTGCCGCAAATTGAACATGTGGGTTACCGTGAGCGTGTATATCTCCCATGCTACGGTCAACGTGAGCATGAGTATCTAACATGCGCACGAAGTCCGTCGCGTAGATCATGCTCGGCGCACCATTTTGCACCGCCGCATTGCTGCTACGAACTTGCAGCATAGGTAACCACCCCACCTCTAGCTCTGCGCCCGAACACATTGCCATGTCCGCTTGGCGCATCTTCGCAATCAAAGAAGGACGAGCTTGTACGTAATGTGGGTCTTGCTTAGCCGTTGTCGCTGAATAAATACTGGCATCTGGCGCGTGGCTTTCAAGAAAGGCTTTCCATTCTGGCTCACAAACGAAAATGTTTAGAGCCGAAGCAGGCGAAGCAATGATGGCAGCTCCTGCCGCCATCATCACCAAACTACATTTATTTAATGTCAGCTTAGAACGCATGAGCACCGTGCGCTCCAAATGTCATCACGTATTGCAGAGTGAACACGTTGTCTGTCTCACTGTCTTGGTTATCAATGCGAGTGTATTGCGCACGGATAGTACCGAAGTGAGAAGAATCCCATGCGATCATCGCATCCATTTCTTTATCATTCAGCTCAGTAAAATGCATGTGGTCGCCATGTGCATGACCATCGTAGCTTTCTGCTTCGCCGTAACGTAGACCTGCTGACCAGCTTGGGTTGAAGCGATAAACACCCGAAACATAGTAAGCGCTTAAGTTGTCTGGTGACTCTGCATCGTTTTTATATTTGCTATCTACCACACCGTCTAACAGCATGTATTCAGCCGATAGCGTGAAGTTGCTGTATTTGTAATTACCGTCTGGTGCCCATTTCCAAACAAAATCAGCACCGTAAAGGTTCGCACCTGTCACTGCTGCGCCATGATGGTGATCGTGCTCATGCTCTTCTTCATGACCGTGGTCGTGATCTTCGAATTCTTTAACCTTGCCGTTTTCGTTACGCAGGTAACTTAAACCAAACTGCCAACTTGAAGATTCGGAGAAGTCACTACCAAGCTTCAGCGTCGTGGTGTACACGCCAACTTCAGAACCATCTTCGACAGAAGACATTTTGCTACCACTGAGCGCTTCTACACCAAGTTTTACATAAAGGTCGGTTGGCAACACGATGTTTGCACGTACACCATCATCGTAGTAGTGCGAGCCAAGGAAAGTACGGTAAGCAATTGGGCGTTCAACGAAACTGTCAGTGTGCATGTGTTGATTGTTGAGGTAACCGAAGTCAGATAGGAATCGGCCTGCGCGCACGTTTACACCGTAAGGCAATGCCAAAGTTTCGATGAATGCTTCTTCAAGCTCTAATTCTGTCTCATCGCCATGACTTTCAAGAACAGCGGTCAACGCACCGTGAAACTTGTCGTCAATATTTGATGATAAGTTCAATTCCGTATGGCCTAGGCCAAAGCCCTCTTCACGCTCAGAATTATGACGTTGACCATCTTGGTAGTAGCCATCAACAACAACACCAATCTGTGGGTTCGATAATGTATCGGCAAAAACAGGGGACGCAAAAATGCTACCGATCGCGAGAGAAACCAATTTCTTATTCACTACTTCTTTCCTTTTGTTATGTTATAACATTTTAATTTTGCGATGTTATAATATAACAATTATCATTACACAAGCAGAAATTTAACTCGGTTCCGACTGATAGCTCGTATTCAATCCCTGATTTTGACTATCAACAAGTGAATCAATTGATGTTTTTTATACGTATACTATTGAGAGTCAATCATTAGATAAGTAACTGAATTTCAGTATGTTGAATATGGATTTCTCGAAAAGAATCGTGATAGAAACGGGGGAACAGGAGTGGATCGCCAGCCCTTCCAAAGGCGTGTGGCGTAAACCTTTGGAAAGAGAAGCCAAAGAATCAGGGCACACCACCAGCGTAGTGAAGTATGAGCCAAACTCGCACTTTTCGACTCATCCTCATCCTCACGGAGAAGAAATATTAGTGCTCGAAGGAGTGTTCTCTGACGAAGATGGTGACTACCCTGCTGGAACCTACTTGCGTAACCCTCCTGGAAGTCAACATGCGCCCTATAGCAAAGAAGGCTGTGTGATTTTAGTTAAACTAAATCAATTCAATTCTGATGATCTTGAAACAGTTCGCATCAACACGAACGAAGCGAATTGGTTACCTGGCATCGGTGGGCTGAAAGTCATGCCATTGCATGATTTTGAGCATGAACATGTCGCATTGGTTAAATGGCCGAAAGGCGAGAAGTTTCAACCACACCGTCACTTTGGTGGTGAAGAAATTTTTGTGTTATCGGGGGAATTTAAAGACGAGCTAGGAACCTATCCTCCCTACTCTTGGATACGCAGTCCACATATGAGTGAGCACTTTCCTTTTGTAGAGCAAGAAACGGTCATTTGGGTAAAAACAGGCCACCTGCCACTCCAAGCTCCTGCTCAGCAATCCTAATGTTGGAATACTTGGCATCGTCCCTTGAAACTAAAATCGGCTCGTAGATTACGAGCCGATGATCATTGCGTCGCTAAGAACCCATAATTCTCGAGTGGAGCCAATCTTTGAGCTCAGCTCGATTATGTTTTAACACGTTCATTTCGTGATCATCAATCGGGCTTCCTTGCAGTTCTAGTACGCGGATTTCCTTATCTAAAGCATTGTAGTTTTTAACGGTTTCAGCAAATGATGCATCGTTTTCGGCAAGCTGAGTAATGGTATCCAAATGTTCTGGGAATTCATGAGTTAATGAGTGATTTTCACCTAACATAGAGACCTCTTGGCTAGAGTTATTGATGTATATCCCCGCTCATTTTTTGAGCGACACATTCTTAACCATAGCACTTCATTGAGCACAATATCGTCGATTTGAGCACACTTTTACTGAACGTCTTAATGATGGTTCGTCACTGTTTTCGACCCGGTAACTCCGCTCGTTGTTATTCTGTATTTTGTCAATAATAAGCTACATTTAATACACTTCTCATAAAAAGGTACATCTAATGAACAGCATGAAAATTGGCCTAATCAGTGCATCAATAGCCGTTGCACTTATTGGCTGTAATTCAGACAGTGACTCTGTCAGTACAATGACTCCTGTTACTTTGTCCGTATCAGATGCCCCTATTGATGACGTATCAGAAGTGGTGATCACATATAACAAAGTTGCATTTCTTCCTCTGGATGGTGGCATACCACAAGTATTCGATGTGTATAAAACAGACGAAGAAGGCAATTTGGTCGACGAAGATGGTAACCCCCTTCCCGAAGGTGAAGATCCACTCCCACTAAGTGTTAACTTACTCAATTTCCAAGGCAGTGACGCGCAGGAATTGGTGGATGATGAACTGATACCAACTGGTAATTATAAACTCTGCGTGTTTGCTAATGATGGCGATCATCCAAACTACCCATCGTATGTGATTGACGAAGCGACAGGAAATCAAATCCCACTGACCGTCAAAGGTGATGGTGCTTGCCCACAAGGTGTCGGAAAGGATCCTGACTCTGGAGTACTGTTCTTTAACAACACCTTTGCAGTCAACCCTGACAATAATGAGTTCGTAGTTGAATTTGATCTGCGCCGTGGCTTAAAAGACGGAACAGGCCAAAACGAAGGCTACAGCATTCAACGCACCTCCGTCACTTTAATTAACACGGTTACAACGGGGGAGATTCAGGGTGATGTCGCAACATTGACCTATCAAAGCTGCGAAACGGATACCCCAAGTGCAAATGGATATTCGCACGCGGTCTACTTATATCAAGGAAATATCGCCGAAGAAAACATGGGGCCATTTGCCGGCGCAGAAGGCCAAGCAATGCCAATCGCAGCAGCGAACGTGGTTCAAGACGTTGATGATGCAAATTACGAGTACGAATTCGGTTTTGTAGAACCTGGTACTTACTCGGTCGGTTATACCTGTACGGCAAATGACGATTCTGAAGAAGGTATTGTCGCTGGCGAAACTTTCAGCATTTATCAATCAACTAGCGGACTTAACGTATCCGTTGGTACTAATACAGACGCAGACTTTTAATCTCTCTAACACTGCAGACCCTGCATGGGTCTGCTTTTTTTGCTATTCCAACTGAGCACGGATCATGGTCTTTGTGACTTTTAAACCTCTTCCCAATAAGGTGGCGCGCCATAGTATTCAGCAAAGTAATCAATAAAGGCACGCACCTTAGGCGCAATTAAACGAGAGCTTGGGTACACAGCCCAAATCCCAGCATCCATCGCTAAAGGGTGATCTTCGAGTACTTCCACTAGCTGACCACTTTGTAATTCTTGATAAACACTCCAAACCGAGTTGATAGAAATACCTAACCCGTTTACCGTCGCGTCTCTCATCGCATCACCATTATCGGTTTTAAAACGACCAGAAGTTCTTACATTGAACATTCCATCTTTTGTATTGAATGACCAATTATTCATTCCAACTAAGTTAATACATTCATGATTCGTCAAGTCTTGGGGCTTGTTAGGTCTCCCAAATTGTTCAATATAATCTGGTGATGCAACGATAATACGACGATCTGGCGCAAGCTTTCTTGCGACCAATGAAGAATCTTTCAACTCAGCGACACGAATGGCGACATCAAAACCTCCCTCAACCAGATCAATAATGGAATCAGAAAATCGGCAGTCCACGGTTAACCCTGGGTAACGCGCCATAAAACCTTTTAATGCGGGCACAATATGTAAGCGACCAAAAGTTGCAGAAGCGGTCATACGTAATACTCCCGTTGGCGCACTCTGCCCTGATCCAACAGCTCCCCTTGCTGCCTCCACTGTTGCAAGGACCTCCTCCGCGTGAGGTAAAAAAGCCTGCCCTTCTTCAGTTAAGGAAACTTTGCGTGTGGTGCGATGAACTAAACGAACTCCTAAGCTGTCCTCAAGTTTGTTGATGTGCGCACTAGCGACAGCAGGAGAAAGTCCAAGCTCCTGACCAGCCATGCTGATGTTGTGTGTCGAAGCCAAACGGACAAATAGCTTTACATGATCGATGTTCATTTAATTTTCAATTATTTGTAAAAAATCACCATATAGAGCTTAGCATTCTCTTCCTTACGGATAGTAAATAAATACTCCAGTTAGAAAAAACTGATGGGCAGATAGAAGTCCAGCTCAAACGCCTCATCATGGCTAAGGAAATGGTTTTTATGATAGTGAACATAAGCGGGAGTAGAACGCTGCTTAAAGCCTGAATTCGGCAACCACTTCTCTAACACCATACTCAATTGAGGAAGAAGCTCTCCATATACCCCTGTTAAGCGAAAAACAGCATGCAAACCACCCGGAATCGTCATTTGATTCACGACACCGCGTACTTTAAGCGGCTTATCAATCGCCATACAAGCCACATAGCGACACTTATCGAGCTCGACCCAAGCGGGGTTGGAGTGATGCAAACCGTATTGAACCGAAAAGTCCCGATTCTCAGAGCTTGCCCACGCCTTCAAAATCAGCCACGCATTGCGAATGGAACGGCTATAACCCTCATGCCGCACATAAGCCGCAAAGCGTTGTGGAACCTCCATAATTTTAGGTTCTGGCAACTCGCGTTTAGCAACCCGATGATAACCCGCAGCCACTTCCGGATCTTTTAGATACGGCTTTTCTGCGACTTGTAAATCATGCTTTCGCCACGCGCCAGGAGACATAGCGAACGTTGCTTTAAACGCTCGGCTAAAAGAAGATACCGAGCTAAAGCCGCACTTGTTAGCAATGTCTAACACCGACGAGCTGGTATCAAACATCAGTTGATTGGCGGCGTATTCCATTCTTGTGCGACGGATATATTGATGGACAGACTCCCCTACCACATCTTTAAAAATACGATGGAAGTGCTGTTCAGAATAGGCTGCTACATCTGCTAGCTCTTTAGCCGATAAATCTCTGCTAATGTCCTGGTGAATGTAAAACAGCACGTCATTGATCCTAGAAACTTGTTGGTGGCTCACGGAGTAAATTTTCGCTTAAATAGCATAAATGGACATGTTTAACAGCATAAATGGACACACCAAGCTTGGCAATTTACCTATACTATTTCTGACATAAAAAAGACAATTACGAGAAGCACAGCACATGGAAATCGCACAGTCATTACAACAAACTAAGTCATCCTACATCCGAGAAATCCTCGCAGCAGCGAGCGATAAGAACGTCATTTCTCTTGCAGGTGGCTTACCGGACGAAAAAACCTTCCCGATCGACTTAATGAAACCGACGCTCGAAAACCTCGCGAATATGCCAGAGGTGTTTCAATATGGCGCAACAGCAGGCTACGCCCCGCTACTTAACTTTTTGACCGATTATTACCAGCTGCCAGAATCTCATTTGGCGATGATCACAACGGGCTCTCAGCAAGGGCTAGATTTGATTGCGCGTGCGTACGTGAACCCGGGCGATAAAGTGGTGATGGAAGCACCGAGCTACCTTGGTGCTATGCAAGTATTCGGTCTAGTGCAAGCCAACATCGTGACCGTTTCACAAACCGAGTGTGGCCCAAACCTTGAAGAACTCGAACAATGCTTTGCCACGCAGCAACCAAAAATGTTCTACGCCGTACCCGATTTTCACAACCCAACGGGCGTATGCTGGGCGCTAGAGACTCGCCAAAAAGTTGCCGAGCTTTGTATACAATACGACGTGGCGTTCATTGAAGACGCACCATACCGCGAGCTGCGTTTTTCTGGTGAAGCGCTTCCACTGGTTTCGGACTTCTGCCCACAGCACTCCATCGTATTGCGCTCTTTCTCCAAAATAGCTTCACCAGGCTTGCGTATTGGTGTAGTTACGGGCAAAAGCAGCTACCTTGAGCCACTTATCAAAATTAAACAAGGTGCCGATCTGCACTCTAGTATTCCTATGCAAGCTTTGCTGCATGGCCTGCTGCAACATGACAACTTCGAAACGCACATTTCAACCATCTGTGCGCTTTACAAATCACGTTACGATGTCATGTTTGCTGAACTGCAAAAACAGCTGCCAGAAAGTTGCGTACTCAAACCCGTCGATGGTGGTATGTTCGTTTGGGTCGAAATTCCAGAATGCGACACCTTCGAACTGGCGAAAAACCTTCTCGCAAACTGGGTTGCTGTAGTGCCGAGCCCGGTCTTTTATTCAGAAGGTTCAAAGGTAAAAGCCGCTCTGCGTCTTAACTTTACCAATGCTACACCAGAAGAACTGACGACAGCTGTCTCTCGACTCGCGGATGTCCTCAACACGTTGTAATTGAGCGCGAGTGTAAGAACCTGCCTTTGAGATTCAAAAAAAGTCTCAAAGGCAGCATCAAAAAAGTTCCCCAAAAAATTTATATTTTTCCTTCAAATCAACTCTCTACAGTAAGTGCCTGTTTTCTCTTGAACCTCTCACTCATATAAAAATGAGAACTCAATCACGTATTTGATGGTTAGAAAAGTTACGTCTATCTTTCAGTCAAAGACATCAACTTCGCAGCGTTAATGCTCTCAATTTCAGACACTTTATCAATCGTGGCTTAGCGGTTGATAAACGACTAAAAAAGCATCTGTGGGCAGACCCACTACGAAGGGTTGACCAGAACCATTCTGAATGTCGCGAGCCAATCTTTTGATTGGCAATTACGTCAGTGAATCGCACCAAATGACAGAGGGGTTATCAGGATGAATACTCGAACCACGACAGGACTCGTCACCATCGGCTGGTCCGTTACACTTTCACTTTTTACCGCATTCGCCGTGTATGCCAATACGTCGCCAAACTGTAGTGACGTATTAGCGGGCAACACAAGCGCCGCATCGCAAAAAATGATGGTTTTATTGGGCGAAGACATCACCAAATCCAACCGTATAACTACGGTGATTCCAGCCGAAAACAATCCATTTGTGACCGAAGAACTGGTTTCGGTTTCTAACGACGTATCGCCAAACGGTCGTCTTTCACAAAAGAGTTTGGAAGAGATTCGGAAAGTCCGCTCAAATCTAGAGAAAGCAGCACAGGAAGTAAGCCGATTACAAGGCACTTTTGAAGTGGCTTTCATCAGTTTGATTGATGGTTACTGCCAATTTTCTAATCATAAACGTACTCAACATGCCAAAATCGACTTTGACCATTTGGAAGGCCTCACTTTGTATTCAATCCCCGCTTTAATAGCAATGGTCGATCAGTCGTACTACATGGCAAAGAATCGAATCGCTAATGAGCAGAAACAGTTAAGCGACATTGAAAAAGAGAAACAGCGGCAGAAACAACAAGCAACTGCGGCAGCAGCCGCTCGTTACCAAGACGGTAACGTACTCGTAAGAGTCGAGAACTTTGATGGCGCTAATGTGACATTTTCCGTTACTAACATTGGATCACAAGGATCGTTACAACCAAATTTCAACACGTTTAATGCATATCGCACAGAAAGTGGAGAATTAATCTACAAGTCAGAATCTTTATTACACCTGGCGGATACTGCAGGTAACACACTTGAAACAATGGGTATCGCTGAGCTCTCATCACAAGGTGGAAGTGACATATCGATCTCTCCTGGAGAAACCCGAAAATTCGTTACTAGCATTGCTTCAGAAGTCGCGCCACATACGCAGTTGAGCTTAGAGTTTCCAGCCAAAGTGCTTAATACTGAGCGAGACTTTACATTGTCGTTTTCTGATACATCAGCGGTGGCGACAGCAAACGTCAATTAACGCAAGGTAGCCAGTATTTGTAGAGCGCATCAAAGACAGGCGAGCAGCGCCTGTCTTTCAATTATGATCAAGCCAATAGCTACTGTTTGCACTTGTAAGCATTTGCAAACATCGTCACTGACGTAGAAAAGCTCAACGGTTGATATAAGTACAAGGTATCTGCGCCTAAATCTGCCGCCTTGATGCGCATTTGGTTTAGCGTCCCCCAAACCATGTCTTTATCGGCGTGAAGCCAATAGTCGTAAAAGTGTCCTTCTGAGCCGATCACGGTACCCATTAGTTCACAGTTTTCAATCGCATTCACATTGTCCCAAAGCACCTGTACTTGCTCAGATTCTTGAGTTGGGAACGTCACACATCCCGTTAATGATGCCGCTAACGCGAGAGTCATCACTCGCTTTTTCATACTTATATCGCCAAAATTTTTCATAGATGGCAGATTTTATGAATGGCTAATGTGATGACTAGCAAAAACTTTTTATCGCGTGTTCAAGTAGAATTAATGGACAACGGAAAAGATCCAAAAGGTGATCATGCAGCTAGCGAGCAAAAACCTAATAATCACAGACCTAGCAATAAAGCTGTATCTGAGATACAACAGTAATGATTAAATAGCCGCGAGGGATAGAGTTTGGTTGCTAAAAATAAGCTAATTCGCTTCACAGCTACGGAAGTCGCTGATGCATTTGACAAAGAAGATGAGCTCATTAAACAAGTTCAGTCCAACCAACTCTCGCAAGTGCTATTGCTTTGGCAAGTAAAAAGTCCAACGCTCGTGCTTCCCGCGGGTAAGAAATGGCCAGTGTCTAATGAGTTAGAACATGCGTTAAATACGTCTGGCTGGAAGCTCTTTTCTCGTAAAACCGGTGGTGCCCCAGTCCCTCAGGTGCCAGGTATTATCAATCTATCTCACATTTACCACTGGCCAGAAGGCGAGCCTTACAACATCAAAAAAGCGTATCTCGATTTATGTGCGATATTAACGGTTTTCTTTAAACAGCTCGGCGTGAAAGTGGATGTTCATGCTACGCCTTATTCCTACTGCGATGGCGAGTACAACCTCAACATTGGCGGGCAAAAAGTCGTGGGAACCGCGCAGCGTGTTTTACTTAAAAAAGGCGGCGGACAAGTGGTATTGTCACAAGCATGCATTCTGATTGATGCCGACGTCGAGAAGATTGTCGAACCAGTACGAATGTGTAATCATTTTTGTGGTCATGACGATGATATTCGTGGTGATGTCCACACACCGCTCTTCCATCATATATCCGACCGTCCGTCGGTAGATTCACTCTTTCAGCAATTAACTAGCGCGTTTTTAATGCATGCAAAAGCGGAGTAATGAAAAGAGCAAGCCTCCCCCACACTCCGAACAGCATTTGATAAACTAAAACTGCATACCGTGATAGCGATGTAAGAATGGGCATCGCCAACGTAAAACCATTCAATCGATCGACCAAACCAGTTATCAGTTTTGCCTGCCAAAAAGAAATGAGATCCAGTTCAAATATTTATCCATGACGGAATTAGTTGAAGCCTGCGCGTAAAAGCCTCAGAATGTCGCACTTTTCGCACCGATTTGTTTTCGGCGCGTTGTTATCTAACTCTACAATTGAGAATCATACATATGGGTTTTACCTCGTTAGGTCTATCTGCTCCAATCCTTAAAGCTATTCAAGAGAAAGGCTACGACACCCCTTCGCCAATTCAGGCAAAAGCAATTCCTGCTATTTTGGAAGGGAAAGACGTAATGGCAGCAGCGCAGACTGGTACAGGTAAAACTGCAGGCTTTACGCTACCGATTCTTGAGCGTTTATCGAACGGCCCTCGCGTTCGTGCTAACCAAGTTCGTGCACTTATCCTGACGCCAACGCGTGAACTTGCGGCTCAGGTGCAAGAAAACGTGTTTATGTACAGCCGTCACCTTCCACTAAGCAGTGCAGTTGTTTTTGGTGGTGTGAAGATCAACCCGCAAATGCTGCGTCTTCGCAAAGGTGCGGATGTGTTGGTCGCGACACCAGGGCGCCTGATGGATTTGTACAACCAAAATGCGGTGAAGTTCGACCAACTGGAAGTGCTAGTGCTGGATGAAGCAGACCGTATGTTGGATATGGGCTTTATCCGTGACATTCGTAAGATCCTAGCTCTGCTACCAAAACAGCGTCAGAACCTACTTTTCTCGGCAACTTTCTCGGATGAAATCCGCGACCTTGCGAAAGGCTTGGTGAACAACCCGGTTGAGATTTCAGTGAACCCGGCGAACTCGACGGCGAGAACGGTTGAGCAAAGCATCTACCCTGCAGACGTGAAGAAAAAAGCACCGATGTTGGTTAAATTGATCAAAGACGGCGATTGGAAGCAAGTGCTGGTGTTTACGAAAACGAAACACGGCGCAAACCGTCTGGCGAAGTTCCTGATCGAACAAAATCTACCGGCTGCTGCCATCCACGGCAACAAGAGCCAAGGCGCACGTACCAAAGCACTGGCGGATTTCAAATCGGGTGAAATTCGTGTGTTGGTCGCGACGGACATTGCTGCGCGCGGTATCGATATTCCGCAATTACCGCAAGTGGTGAACTTTGAGCTACCGAAAGTGGCAGAAGACTACGTTCACCGTATTGGTCGTACTGGCCGCGCGGGCGAAGTAGGTAAAGCGATTTCACTGGTGTGTGCGCTAGAAGCATCTGAGTTGTTTGCGATTGAACGTTTGATTCAAGAAGTACTACCACGTAAAGAGTTGGAAGGTTTTGCGCCAACCAATGTGGTGCCAGAATCTAAACTGGATACGCGCCCAATCAAACCGAAAAAACCTAAGAAGCCGAAAAAACCAAAAGCGCCAAATGCTGCGGGCGAAAACGCTCCGGCAACCGAAAAGAAAGCAGGCAATGGTGCAAACAAACCTAAACGTCGCTTCAACGGTGGTAACAACGGCAACAAAAACAGCACCAACCAGGGCGGTGCGGGCAAGCCTAAAGGCAACCGTGAAGGCCAAGGTCGTGCAAACAGTAAACCAGATGACCGTAAACCTAACGGCAACAAACCAAATAGCAATAAACCGAGTGGAAATAAACCAAACGGTAATAAGAGTGGCAACGCTGGTAAACCGTCTGGTAACCGCAAGCCAAACAATGCTAAGCCTGCAGGAAACAAACCGTCAGGTCAGCGCCGTAAACCTCGTCCGCAGGCTGCAAACTAATCTGTAAACGGCCACCGATAGCAAATACAACAAAGCCGCTGATAATCT
Organism: Vibrio sp. Vb2960; assembly: GCF_033337665.1. NCBI lineage: Bacteria > Pseudomonadati > Pseudomonadota > Gammaproteobacteria > Vibrionales > Vibrionaceae > Vibrio > Vibrio sp. Vb2960. The sequence goes on from NZ_JAWORD010000001.1 coordinate 224,906, forward strand.
CAGCGGCTTTGTCTTTCTTAGAACACAGTTTTCTAGAACACTGCTTTGTTAAAACAGCCTACATTAAAGGTGTGATTCGAATATCTGCGATTTGCGCTTCGTTTTTTTCACCCTCAATACCACCAGCGTAAATGTAGGTTTCATTCGATTTGAGGTAACTCATATTGAAGTGGTCCTTCAACGCGATCTGATAGGTTTTTCCCTGCTCCAACGTCACTTCTATTGGCGTTGAGTAACGCATACCTTGGTTTTCACCAATATGGCCCATCTGCAAGTAACCTTGATCAACCACTTTACCTGCATCATCCAATACCTCTAACAGTTTCACGGTGTTCGTGATGCCAGTATTAAGTTGCCCTAGGTTATTGTTGTACCAAGCATCAAACTGGTAAGTGCCCGTTACAGGGGCTGTAAACGACTCTGAACCTTTTACAACGCCACTCTCTTTGCTCACCGTAACCACTGAGATATTGTCTTTGAGTGGCTGATATTCGCCATCAAGTTTGATGCGGATCTCTTCACCGACACAAACTGGTTGGCTTGGGTTAGAACGGAAGCCTTTATCGTTAATGCTTTCAGCCAAATAACAAGCAAAACCTGTTGGCGTATCGGAATAAGATTGAGCAATCACGTTCTTTTGAATCAGCTCGCCATTGCGATACAAGTTCACGTTGTACTTGCTCGTCACGTCAATCGAAACCGAATTATCAACGCTTTTTACCACCAATGTTGGCTCTTGCGGAGAATATACGCGGCTATCTTCACTCACATACGGTTTCACCCCAGAAACTAAAGTAATGCTACTATCTACATTCACAAGCGCGCCCAGTGTCACGTGGAAATGCCCCTCTTCGTCCATCGTGACATTTTCAACTGGGTAGTAACCTGTTTCATCTTTGCTTACTTCAGGCAAGTCAATCGTTACCGAGTAGTTCTTTCCTTTGAAGGCAAAGTTTTCCAACGTGATTTGTTCAGACTGAGCCAACAAATTATTGCGCACCCAACTTGTGATAAATGGCTTCACTTCCAACTTACCTGTTTCGGTATGGATGCCGAATAGGGTCTCTACCACCATGTTCAAGTAGCCACCCACAGACCAAAGCTGACGCTGAGAGTTAATCACTGGGCCATCCAAGCTTGGATCTTCACCATGATCACTATGGATGATGAATGACTTACCAGAAAGCCACTCTAAGTTTTCCATGTTGGATAAATTAGTTGCCGTACCACGAACCAACGATTGAATGGCATTGTTCACTGCTGCCACGTTTTGTGTTTGATGCGCGGCGCGCAAGCTGTACGCGGTAACAAATGGCCAAATTGCGCGGTTATGGTACACAGGCACGTCCGGTTGCTGAGGGAAGTAAACCGGCACACCAAACTCACTGTGTGGGTAATTGGCCATGATTTGTTTCGCCTGCGCATCACTTGCCACACCACTGATGATCGCAAGTGCTTCGCCCAACATGTCATATTTGTCGACCGCGATGTCTTTGCCATTATCAAACAAATAACTTACGTACATACCGCGTTCGGCATTCCAAAACTGCTCGTTGATAGCGGTTTTTAGCTGTGCAGCCCAATCGGTGTATTTGACCGCGTTGGTTGAATCGTACTTCTCTGCCAACTTAGCCGCGAGCTGAATCGCGCGGTAGTGAACCACGTTTGTCGATAACGCTTTGCTGCTACCAATCGTATTGACATCGTTTGGCGTCCACGTTGAATACGTTTGCTCACGCCAATCGAGGAATGATTGCTCACCAGTGTATAAACCGGATTTCGCATCAAAAGCCGCCAGGCGATCGGCTTCAAGTGTATTGCTGATCGCTTTGTAAGCGCGCTCAGCAAATTGGTTGTACTCTTCCCCATCCAATGCCGAAAGTAAGCGTTCTGCACCAAGCGCCCAAGTCGTGCGGTCGGTACTGATTGGCCAACTGCCGCCCGTGCCCGTGTCTTGCACAATCTGCTCGCCATCGTATTGCTGATCGGTCGTGTCGCGGAAAGCAGACAATTTGAAATTCAAACCATTTTGCACGCGAGTTGGATTCATCAATGCAAGCGAAAGGTCTGCTGCGTACGCCAAATCACGCGTCCATACGTAATGCCACTTCGCGCCCGTTTCAAAAACTTCCGCTTTGATTGGGTTGTTGTAGTTGTAATTGCCGTCTTTGATTTCAGAAACGGCAAGCTGGTCTAGCTCTTTCATCGTCAATGCAAACAACGCGTCAAACGCGACATCACCCGACACCACTCGCGGCCCTGTTTGCTCATTAATCACTAAGCCTTGGTCGAGCGCATCACGCAATTCTGTCGTCGTTGAAATACCAAATTCACGCAGCTCCGCTTTAGGATCTTTCACCGAGAAAATCACGGTATCACTCGAGTCATCGTAATTGGCGAACAGTTTCACTTCTTTGCTCTGATGCCCTTCATGCACCATTGCAGGGTCGAGAATCGCATCAGAGTAGTATTTTTCCGCTTCTTCTTGCGTTGCTTTCGTCACAGTCATTGTCGCGCGACTTTCATCGGTAAAGCTCACAGAAAACTTGTAATACCCTTTGTCTTCAAACGTGATCTCAGAGTTGCAATCATCGTTCATACACGCTTCATTCGTGTCTGGTTTTGGTAGGTACTCCTGAGCTTTATCGAACGCCGCGGGCTCCTCAAAATAGGTGTATTGGATCTGCCAACCCGGATCAGCAATCTTGAACTGATTGCTACCTCGAGCGACGCGCAGTACGGTTTCGTACTCGTTATTACCCAAATAGTTTAGCTTGGCATGCTCTGCCGTGCCCCAATCCCCATTTAAACCACGTAAATATAAGTCGGCTGAAATAATTGGTTTGTCGACTGACACTGGCGCATCAGAGGAATCTGACCCACATCCAGCAAGACCAATACAAGACGCGACAGCAAGCGCAATAAAACTCGGTTTCATGTTCATCCCTTAGATTGTTGTTTTGGTGACAGTCTAAAGAACACCTTTTTGAGGGGAAAATAGGAAGTCAGGAGCGAGCTATAGATAACATCTATACGTCAGACCCCAACAGTGATGTAGATCTATGAAATGCGCATAATTTCAATCAAATGAGATTACAGATTTGTGATTTATAAATGAAATTGTGCAAAATACCCCTCGTTCTTAGAGGGGAAAGAAAATGGACAAATCTCTGCAGCAATTTTTACTGGTTGCACGCTGCCAAAGCATCAGCGCTGCGGCAAGAATGGCAGGGTTAAGCCAGCCAACGGTAACAAGCAATTTAAAGAAGCTGGAAGAGAATCTCGGCGTAACGCTGTTTGAACGCCATCCTAATGGCATGGTGTTGACCGAATACGGACGCATCCTCTATCGCCATAGCAACGCGATGCAGCATGAATACAACCAAATGATGCAAAGTATTGATGAACGGAAACAGTACCAAGTCGGAAAAATTAAAATGGGTACTGGCGATGCGTGGTGGCCGCTATTCGTCAAACAAGCACTCAATGAACATCTGACCAAGCAGCCTTCGGCATCTACGCACGTCGAATTTGGCAACCACTTAGGCTTGATGGATTCATTAATCAACGAACAGATTGAATTCTTCATCGGCCACGAGATTGTCGGCTTGTCGTCTAAATGCGATGTTACGTTTATTCCACTATTTCAAACGGTTGATGCCTATTTTGTTTCCTCAAACCATCCACTGCTAGGGAAAACCGTCACCGAAGAAATGCTGCACGAATATCCCGCTCTTTCGGTCACTTATGACGCTAAGAAATTCGCTCACGTCATCGATAACCCAATCCCGAAGCAAAATGAACGCGAAAGGCAGCAACTGGATGACAGACCGACTTACGAAGTGGATTCTCTGCTCGCCAGTATTGATGTACTGAAAGAAAGCGTCGCGGTGATGTCTTATACCGGCCACCTGAAACCGTATTTGGAATCCTTTGGCTTACGATGCTTAACCATGGAAAACGAACCAAACCCTGGTACCGTCGGGATTTATCGCCACCGCCGAGAAACCTCTGAATCGCATCTAGATCTGATTGCTGGTATCACTCAGCGCGCTAAATTGCTCAACTAGAAAGTCCAAAAAAAGGCGAACTCTTTTCGGTTGATATTGGCGGCTTTGATAAATGACATGCAGATCCGCTTCAGCGCCTTGCGAAAAGGCGCTGAAGTTTTTCATATACCCATCCAAAACCGTTACTAAACATTGTTGTTTGAGGTCTTGCTGAATATCTAAAATCGATTTCAACGCAATCCCCGCACCGTCCAACGCCCATTGTCGAATCACTTCACCATCATCAGAAAAGCGCTTTGGCGTGACCGTGATCGTTTGGTGAGACTCTTCATCTTTAAAGTGCCACGTTTTTAATTCTTCATTGCTGCGCACCATGGCTAAGCAGCGATGATCCGCGAGATCTTGTGGACAGTTTGGGACACCTTGCTTCGACAAATAATCAGGTGACGCGCACAGCACGCGTTGACTCGACGCCAGCCTGCGCGAAATGAGATTGCTGTCTGCTAACTCGCCGTAACGAATCACCAAATCGAGCCCCGATTCAGCCAAGTTCGATAAATTGTCATTAAGATAAAGATAAGGCGTCACATCCGGATATTGCTCAGAAAAAGCCGACACCATCGGCGAAATAATTTGTTTGCCAATATCTCGTGGAGCTGAAATTTTCAACGTTCCGCGCACTTCCGAAATACCCGTTTGCAGTAAGTTTTCCGTCTCTTTCACGCTATCAATGATGTTCAGACAAGCTTGATGGTACATTGCCCCTGCGTCCGTGAGTGATACGTGGCGTGTGCTTCGGTTGAGCAGCTTTACGCCATAGCGTTCTTCTATCGCTTGCAGCCTTGCCGTTACCGTCGCCGGAGACAAACCTAACTCCCTTCCCGCCGCTGCCAGACCTTGATGTTGAACGATGCTGACAAACAACGTCATATCCGAAAACTTATCCATCTTCGCGCCCTTATTATTTGGAAAAACTGAATAATCAATTCAGATATAACCCAATTATCAAATTAAGTCGAATCCATATACTGACCCTATCAACATTGTTTAGACCCAGAACGTTATGTGACAGGGCAAAGTTAAACGCCGTAACGCTGTTCAACGCACAACAACACGCCCTGCCCAGCCAAGAGATAGGAAACAAAAAATGAAACTGTACATTTATGAACATTGCCCCTTTAGCGCCCGCGTCCGTTTTGTTGCAGGCATGCTGAATATTCAACTCGACGTCATCAACATTGCTTATGACGACGAGAGCACCACCACAAACATCATCGGCGCAAAACAAGTTCCTCTTTTGATCAAAGACGATGGTGAAGCCATGGCGGAAAGCTTAGACATCATCAACTACTTCCTTGAATTGGCATCTTCCAATGAAAGCAGCCAACCCTCAGCACCGGTTTTAGACTGGCAAAAACAAGCGTTTTTACCGCTACAAAAAGTCGGATATCCGCGTTGGTCAAACATGACGTTACCGGAATTTGCAACAGAAACCGCTAAACAAGCATGGCGTGCAAAAAAAGAAACCGAAGCGTTAAATTTTGAAGCCTTGATTAACGATACACCTGCGATTGCGAAAGAAGTCGCCGCTTTGATAGAACAAACCAAACCCTTGCTCAACCTAAGTTCAGAAAAGCAAACGTCACTGGTTGATCAAGCCATTATGTTTTCCATTCTACGCGGCTTTTTCAGTGCGCCCGAAGTGCAATGGGATCCAGCCGTACTTCACTGGATGGCAACCGCTCGTAAAGCGACCAACGTGCCAGTACTTATCTAAGGAGCGCAACATGAAACAAAGAACAAATAAGCTGTTTGAACCAGCTCAACTGAAAGCGTTGTCACTACAAAACCGCATTGTCATGGCACCAATGACCCGCGCACGCACCACTCAGCCGGGCAACATCCCGAATGAGATGATGGCAACGTATTATCAACAGCGCGCTTCTGCCGGGCTGATCATTTCCGAAGCCACACAAATTTCGGACGATTCTCAAGGCTATTCGTTCACACCTGGCGTTTACACCGATGCGCAAGTGGCGGGCTGGCAAGGTGTGACCCAAGCGGTCAAATTACAAGGCGCAGCGATGTTTTGTCAGCTATGGCATGTGGGCAGAGTGTCTCACCCAACATTCCAAAATGGTGAACAGCCTATCGCACCATCTGCGCTCGCTCCGGTAGAGACGCAAGTTTGGATTGCAGATGAACAAGGCAACGGCAATATGGTCGATTGTGTTGAGCCACGCGCAATGACACAAGCGGATATCAACCGAGTTGTCGGTGATTTCGCGAACGCAGCCAAACGCGCCGTTGAATCGGGTTTTGATGGTGTAGAAATCCACGGCGGGAATGGGTATCTGATCGATCAGTTCTTAAGAACCAACTCAAACCATCGAACAGACAACTACGGCGGTTCACGAGAAAATCGTATCCGTTTTCTTATCGAAGTGGTGGATGCAGTTATCGCCGCTGTTGGTGCGCATCGAGTTGGAGTGAGATTGGCACCATTCATTACGTTTAAAGATATGGACTGCCCAGATATCGTGCCAACGATCCTAGAGGCATCAAAACAGCTACAGGAGCGCGACATTGCCTACTTGCACTTGTCCGAGGCCGATTGGGCCGATGCACCAACGATTCCTGAGACGTTTCGAATCGAACTTAGAAAGCGCTTTCGCAACGCTATTATTGTTGCCGGTCGCTACGATCCTCAACGAGCAAACGAAGTATTAGAGAAAGGTTACGCGGATCTTGTCGCATTCGGACGGCCATTCGTAGCAAACCCAGACTTAGTCTCTCGCTTGCAACATCACCATCCGTTGGCAGAACTCGATGGCTCAACGTTGTTTGGCGGAAACGAACGAGGCTACACCGATTACCCTGCTCTGCAACAGGAATGCGCAGAACAGGCCTAACAAAAAAGCCCCAACCTAGCTGCTACGGTTGGGGCTGTCACCAAACTAAAATTGGTTTTAGCTAGCTTAATCTGGCTAAGAGTTAAATCACTTCTAACGCGCCGCTGCGCCAAGGTTCGATAACGACTTTGATGTGATCATTTGGCGTCATTAACTTTGTAAATGCGTCTTCGACACCATCGATTCCCACTTTGGCGGTGAGCATTTTCTGCCAAGGCAACTTATGTTCGGCAATCGCTTGTAGGCATTGCTCAAACTCGTGCGGTTGGTAGTAGTAAGAGAATCTCAAATCGAGCTCTTTTACCGTCGCGTACGCGTAGTTGATGATTGCAGGTGTAGTATGGATACCCGAGATGACGATTCGCGCTCGGGCAGGGGCGCGGCGCAGAAAATCGTCAATCAAGGTATGCTTGCCCACACACTCATAAATGACCAGACGTGAGTTCATCGCGTACTGCTCACCAACGGCGATCTCGTCTTCCTTGGTCGGGTTGATCAATCGATTTGCGCCAAACTCACTAGCAAGTTGCAGTTTCTCTTCCTGAAGATCGACCGCAAGAATATTGCTCACGCCACGTTGTTTCAGTGCAGCAATCACCGCCAGCCCTATAGGGCCGCAACCGACAACCAGCGCGGTTTCTTCCGTCTCGATTTCACTGCGATTGACCGCGTGCAAACCGACCGCCAGTGGTTCGGTTAATGCCGCCGCCTCAGACGGCATTCCGTCTGGGACAGGTAGCAATAACGCTTCATCAAGCAGGAAGTACTCAGAGTACGCGCCATAAGTACCCGGAGTAACACCAATGCCCGCGCCATTTTGACTGAGCAACATCGGCACTGAGGTGACTCGGCTACCAACGGACAACGTTTGCTGCGTATCGGCACCGTATTCGATAATTTCCGCGCAGAACTCATGCCCCAACATCACTTGAGCGTGCTCACCGGCTTCATCAGGCATCAACCCGAGCTGGTGGAATACATCAAATACCTCATCCGCGTGTCGAGTAATGTGAAGGTCGGAGCCACAAATGCCACAGGCGAGACTGCGAACCAACACTTGTCCCGAAGCGGGTTTGGGGATTTCGACTTGCTTCAGGCGGACACTACCATCCTGCATTACGATACTGTTCATCTGTTGCATGGGGTTACTCCGCAAGATCATCACTCAGGCCAGCAATCGCACCCGGTTTGATGTAGCGCGCGGTGAAGCCTTGTGCTTTCGCTGTTGCAATAACAACCTGCTCAATCCAACCCGCATCCATGATATTGATGAAGTTACCTTCTTCGTCAAAGTTAATGTTTGCACCAGTGATCACCATAAAACCGTCGGCACCGCCTGAGCTTTCAGGGCAGTGAAAGGTATGAATCGAACCGCCCGGCTCATATAAGTAGCTACCAGAAGTTTGGACTTGATCTGGGTACTCAATGTAGTGCCAAGCGCCACTCAGCGTATAGAAATGCACCACGCCAGTGTGGAAGTGCTTAGGCAGAGTGATACCCGGTTTGAATTTGGCACGAATCACCCAAGTACCGTTTTCTGGGTCAAGAAACAACGGGTAAACATCCACACCCGGTAACGCGTCTTTGATGAGCGACTCCTCATTGGTATTAAGAGTTAATAAGAAATCTTGGTGCTGAATAACTTCTGGTAATGACATAACTTACATCCTCGCTATTGCTGTAATGTGGCGTACTCGCCTATCCCATAAGTGGGTACTTAAAATTCTCGAAACCGTCAGATGCGCTGATGGTACAACCGTTGATACAGTTGGCTTTCTCGCTGACCAGAAACGCCACCACATCAGCAATCTCTTCTGGTTGTGTGAAGTTTTGACGCATCTGTTCTTTGCGGATGTGGTCCCACAGGCCAATCTCTTCGTATTGCCTTAACATCGGAGTATCAACGCGTCCCGGAGCGACAGCGCAAACACGAATACCCAATGGTGCGAGTTCTAATGCGGCGCATTTGGTCATCATATCGACTGCGGCTTTACTGACGTTGTAGGTAAAGGTCATCTCAGACGCCATTCGTGCGTAAACAGAAGAAGTATTGAGGATCACGCCCGGCGTGCCTTGCGCTTGGAATTGTCTTCCAGAGGCAAGAATGCCGTAGTAAACGCCATTTTGGTTGACCTTAGAGATCGGCTCAAAATCGGCAATTGGGTCGTGGTCAAGCAGAGGTTTCGGTGCACCGATGCCCGCGTTGTTGACCATGATGTCAAGCGAGCCAAACTGTTCGACCGCGCACTTCACCATAGCTTCAACTTGTTGGTAATCGGTGACGTCCGCGACAAAGGTTCCCAACTGCTTTGAGTCAAAACTTGTGTACATTTGCAGTGATTGTTCTGAAATATCGACAGCAAGCACTTTGGCTCCTTGCTCTCTCAGCTTTGCAATGATGGCTTGGCCAATTCCACCAGCTGCCCCAGTCACAATGGCCGTTTTATTGATAAGTTCCATACACCTTCTCATCCATGCGTTGTTGTTATCAAAATGTAACCTAGATCAACTCACTGACACTCACTTGACCTTTTGCGAAGTAAATTTGATACATTGCGATTTACAACCTATTAACATTTTAAAATCGAGACATGTATATCGTACGAAGTGGCGCTGCCGATAAATTTGATAGCTTGGTTTCCGAACTGGGGCAGAATCCGCAAGAGATAATGGCCGCTGTTGGCCTGTCTGCCGCGCAGTTTCGCGATCCCGATATCTATCTCGCCTACCCTAGGTTGGCTGAATTACTGGAAGAAGCGGCTGCTCGTTGTAAGCAACAGTTGTTTGGTGCGTTACTCGCCGAGCGCCAAAACCTGCAAAGTTTAGGCGATTTGCCGATGTTGGTTTCTCGAGCGGAAACGGTCGGTGATGCCTTGGCGCGGGTGAATGATTTTCTCTATCTACATTCGTCAGGGGTAACTCTCAACATGACGCCACAAGATGATTGGGTACGGTTGTCGCTCAATATTGATGTGCACAGCGAACGAGGTATCGCGCAGTTGATGCAGCTCAGTGTGTCGCATCTGGCGATGTTTGTTGCGAGCTTACTTGATATTGAAGCAAGTCACTTCGCGCTACATTTGACTCAACACGCAACATTGGAAGTAGAAAAAAGCAAGTTTGCCCAGCAGAACAAACTGCGTTTCGGTGATAAGTTTGACGGTATCCTACTTAAAGCGACTCTGCTTAACGCTAAGAACCACCAAGATGAAGACGCACTGGAGCGCCATTTTCAACAGCACCTCAAAGAGCTGCAAACCCGTTACCCCAACAATCTCAGTGACCAAGCAGCAAACATGATTGGCCGTCTGCTCTCAACCGGAGAATGCAGCGTTGAGCGCGTTGCAAGAGCATTGGATCTGCATCCGAGAATGCTGCAAAACAAGCTGAAACAACAGGGCACAAATTATCGGCAGCTTTTACAACAAGTGCGTCAGGATTTCGCCGAACAGCGATTGCATGAGAATATTCAGAGTATTACCGATATCGCGTTGCAACTGGGCTATGCAGAAACTGCGGTCTTCAGCCGCCACTTTCGTCGCTGGACGGGAAAATCGCCAAGGCAATGGCGACAAGAAAAAACTCAGTTACAAACGTTTAAGCCCATCAGTTAAAAGCATAAATAACCTATCGTTCAAACCAAAAAGTGTGAGGTGGGAGGGTTGGTATCGAGAATTTCAGCAATCACAGATAACCCGTGTTTGATGTAGCCTCGGTTTGTTTCTGCTCCCAAGCTGATTCGCACGTAAGGCATTGGCTGATTAGTATCGAGAACAAACGGTTTATATCCCGTGATCTGCACCCCTGAACGCTTTGCCGAAGCAACCAGGTCATCGCTATTCCACTGCTCGGGTAGTCTCAACCAAATGTGCTGTCCATTCGGGTGCGAGCTATAAACATGCCCTTCTAAAGCGGCTTTTGCTATTCGCTGTCGCTTAGCAAACTCATTGACTTGAAAGCGAATAAGTCGATTTAACGTACCGTTCTCGATCCACAAATGAGCGACTTCAAATGGTAATGGAGTCGCAGACCAACTCGTTGCCGCTAAACGACCAATCGCGTGCTGCAAAAAATGACGTGGGACCGTCAGATAGCCAGTGCGCATGCCTGGCGCTACAACTTTGGTTAAACTGGTGACATAGAAAGCTTGTTCGGGTAACAATGTGGCAAGGGGTGGGACACGGTTAGGTTCTAGTGCTCCATACACGTCATCTTCAATGACATAGATGTCGTATTGCTGCGCAATATTCGCTATCGCCTCTCGGCGTTCAACATCCATATGCGCACTAGTCGGGTTAGCCATGCTCGGTGTGCAACACAATACCTTGATTGGTTTGTGTTTACATGCCCATTCAAATGCATCCGGCGTTATACCAAACTCATCCATTTCAAGTGGTTGCAACTTAAATCCAAGCATTCTCGAGCGAGAGATCAAGCCATGATCAACCAAGTGACCACAAGCAACTAAATCACCGTGTTCAACAACTGTGCTTAAAGCCAACGTTAAACCATGGCATGCACCATTTGTGAGTAATATTTGATCGGCACCCACATCCAGCCCTTGGCTACTTAGAAATCGTACTCCTGACTCAATATGATGAGGCTGACCTGTTACCGGCTTTGCTTTACTGATCAAACCACGATTGTTTGTTTGCCCAGCAATCTCCATTAACGCCTGATTAAAAAGCGTAATGTGGCGATCGGTCACCACTGGATGTGCAATCGACATATCAATTTCATCCGGCGTTTCTTTCATCTCTTGTGTCAGCATGAACTCCGTGTCCGTACTTTCATCCACAAAACCTGATTTGACAAAAGTACCATTCCCAACCCAAGACTCGATCGCCCCTTTTTTCTCTGCATAACCATATGCATGGCTCACCGTTTGTACGCTGACGCCAATTTGCTCTGCAAACTCACGATGTGTGGGTAATCGAGTTCCCGGTTTTAGATAACCACTGCGGACACATTCGACAAGATAGTTACCAATGGAGATGTATTTAGCGGTGCCTGGCCGAATGATCGGGTTCAAAGAAATTGTCATGACACAATATTTTAATTGATTCATTTTTAACGCTCATTGTAACTTCCATTTAACAAATGGCGAACTTTAACTCACAAAACGAGGTGAAATGCACAAAAATAAACCACAATTGTAATGATTGACATGAAATGTATGGGTTAAACAAACATGTTAAACAGCATCGTTCAATCCAAATACAACCCCAGAGGTAAATTGCAATCATTTTTAACGCAGATCTGGCTAGCTGGTAGAAGGTAGAAATACCTCAGCGTCTCCGAAGGCCCATAAGGCGTCGGATTTCTAACAAGGAGAAAATATGAGAGGCGTTGCTTTGCATTTTACACTGGATGAGTTCCAGGATCGGTTAACGAAAGTTCGGCAATCGATGGAAGAAAGAGAATTGGATGTCCTTATCATTCATGACCCTTCTAACATGGCGTGGCTGACAGGCTATGATGGGTGGTCTTTTTACGTGCCACAATGTGTCGTTGTTGGTCCATCTGATGAACCCGTTTGGTTTGGACGCTGCCAAGATGCCAACGGAGCATACAGGACTGCGTATATGTCGGCAGAAAACATCACCTACTATCCAGACCATTATGTAATGAATCCGCCGCTACACCCGATGGATTTCCTGGTCGAAGCCGTACTGGCTCCGCGCCTTTGGGATCGTGGTCGTATCGGTGTAGAAAAAGATAACTATTACTTTAGCGCCACCGCTTACGAATCACTCACTACGCACCTACCGAATGCTCAACTTCTCGATGCAACCGGACTAGTCAACTGGTGCCGCGCCGTTAAATCCGATCAAGAACTGGCATACATGTACCGTGCCGCTCGCATTGTTGAAAATATGCACCGCGTCGCGTTCGACATGATTGAACCAGGATTACCGAAACACCACCTTGTTGCCGAGATTAACCGCCAAGCCGTGCTCGGGCATGAAGACCACTTTGGCGATTACACCGCGATTGTGCCGCTTTTGCCATCAGGTTCTGATGCTTCCGCACCTCACCTGACTTGGGATGACAGACCCTTCAAGAAAGGCGAAGGGACGTTTTTTGAAATTGCAGGGGCGCACCGCCGTTACCATTGTCCACTCTCACGCACTATTTTTCTTGGCGAGCCTGACGACAAGTTCAAACGAGCCGACGAAGCCCTAACTTTAGGACTTGAAGCAGGCCTAAAAGTGGCAAAGCCCGGAAATACCTGCGCCGACATCGCCAATGCACTAAACCAGGTTCTCGATAAAGCGGGATTCTCACGCGAAGGTGCCCGTTGTGGCTATCCAATAGGTTTGAGCTACCCGCCAGATTGGGGGGAACGAACCATGAGTTTGCGAGACACCGATAAAACCATCTTGAGAGAAGGCATGACATTCCATTTTATGCCGGGGCTGTGGTTCAAAGATTGGGGGTTAGAAACAACGGAAAGTATCGTCATTACCCATGATGGAGCAAAAACATTGTGTGACTTTCCACGCCACTTATTTGTTAAACACTAATTTTTCAAACCTTAAGCTCTGTTGAGCCAGGTCTGAGAACTAAAAGGACTTGATATGCAAAAAAGCTCGATCACAGCCACCATAGACTTTGACCGAGAAGGTGTACAGCACGGCTTTTTAACGCTGCCCTATTCACATGACGACTCCGCTTGGGGCAGTATTATGATACCTATCACCGTGATCAAAAATGGTCACGGACCAACCGCACTGCTTACTGGCGGTAATCACGGAGACGAATACGAAGGCATCACCAGCCTGCTAAAATTGACGAACTCGCTTCAGGCAGATCAAATCCAAGGTCGTGTCATTATTGTACCCATGATGAACTTACCTGCGGTACAAAATGCCTCACGTACGTCGTTTATCGATAAAGGGAATTTAAATCGCAGCTTTCCCGGCAACCCCATAGGCACAGTGACCGAGAAAATTGCGGATTATTTTACTCGTTACCTAGTTCCTAAGTGCGATTTTGCGTTAGACATTCACTCAGGTGGTAAAACGTTAGATATCGTGCCGTTCGCCGCTGCCCATCGTCTCGACAATCTCGATCAAGAAGAAGCCTGCATATTAGGTGCAAAACTGTTTGGCGCACCTTACACCATGATCTTGCTCGAAATGGACGCCACCAGCCTGTATGACACTGCCGTGGAGTCTCAGGGAAAAATCTTTGTTACCACCGAACTAAGAGGAGGCGGAACCAGCACTCCAGAAACCATCGCTTATTCCGACCGTGGCATTCGCAACTTCTTACGCTTCTCAGGCAACTTGCCCGGTGACTACGAACAACCAACCCAACCAACTAAGTTATTAGATATGCCTGATGCAAGTTGTTATGTGCAAAGCCAGCACCACGGCATCACAGAATACTTATTTGATCTTGGCGATACCGTCAAAAAGGGCGATGTATTAGTGAGAATCTTCTCGACCGAGCGCACAGGTACCGCCCCCGTTGAGTACAAGTCACAGCGCAATGGTATTTTCGCGGCACGTCGTTTTCCTGCTATGGTGAATATCGGTGACACTATCGCAGTTATAGCCGAAGACTGCGGCGAGATAGGCTGATTGAAAAGCCAACTAAAGAAATCAGAACAAATGGCATACCAGAAGCAAACTGGAAAGCACCTTATAACAGCGACCAGTCATCAGCCTTTATGAAATGATTAGTATTCAACAGGGAGACTCATAATGCGCCTCGATCGCTACGACGTAAAAATTCTACAAATACTTCATGATAATGGTCGTATCACCAAATCTCACCTTGCCGAGGCCATCAACCTATCCGTGAGCCCTTGCTGGGAGCGCGTCAAAAAACTGGAAGAAGCAGGCATCATTGAAGGTTACGGAGCAAAAGTAAATACCGATATTTTGTTCAAACGAACGTCAGTTATGGTTGAAGTTACGCTCAAAGAACACAACGCCCAAGCGTTCAAACGCTTCGAGCAACTGGTTCAACATTCACCAGAAGTCACTGATTGCTATGCCACGGGCGGTGGTGTCGATTACATCCTTAAAATTCAGTCAGAAGATATCGACCAATATCAGCGGCTTATCGACAACTGGTTAGACTCAGATGTGGGCATTGAGCGCTACTTTACTTACATTGTGACAAAAACAATCAAACGTGATGCGGGCACATTCGAAGTAAACCAAAACGCTTTGTTATAAAAGGAAAAATGCGTATCAGGCGTGAACAGAAAAAACACCATATTTTACGGCACTAAAAAGAAAGTTCTGACGTTTTAAACCTCGGTATCAGAAATTATTTCGGTCACTTCTCCATTACAGTTTCATTATGGACAACGATGCTGGGAGAAGGACTCATGGCAGCACTGCACAGCTTACACGCTGAAGAATTAAAAGCCTCACACGACATGATGGCGATAATGAAAGACGTACGTTTGGTGAGAGGTTTAGCGTACGTGAATGGCAAATGGGTAAGTGGTGATCAATTTCATCCGGTGGATAATCCAGCAGATGGCGCGGTCATCGGTTACATCACTAAGCTATCTCAGCAACAACTCTATCAAGCGATTGATGAAGCCGACCAAGCCTTTCGTCAATGGCGAAAAATGCAAGCAGAAGAGCGCGCTGAAATTCTCATGCGTTGGCACGACCTGATTCTAGAATCAAAGCAAGACCTTGCTCATTTGATGGTGATGGAGCAAGGAAAAACACTAGGTGATGCTGTAGGTGAGATTGACTACGGCGCATCCTTTGTTCGTTGGTTTGCCGAAGAAGCACGCCGCTGTTATGGCGAAACCATCCCAAGTCATATTCCGAATGCGCAGCTATCAACGGTGCGCGAGCCAATTGGTGTCGCAGCACTGATTACGCCATGGAACTTTCCTAATGCCATGATCACACGCAAAGCCGCTGCCGCACTAGCAATAGGCTGTCCGGTGCTCATTAAGCCTGCCAGTGAAACGCCTTTTTCTGCGTTAGCGTTGGCAGAATTAGCAGACCGAGCTGGCTTTCCATCTGGTGTATTTAACGTGATCACTGGCGATGCGGTGATGGTGTCACAAACCTTGTGTCACTCCGATAAAGTCAAAGCACTCTCGTTCACAGGCTCAACTCGAGTGGGCAAACTATTGCTACGCGACGCGGCACAAACCGTGAAGAAGTGCAGTATGGAGCTCGGTGGTAACGCCCCTTTCATCGTGCTGCCAGATATGGATGTCGAGCAAGCAGCCAAAGCCGCCGTGGATGCGAAGTTTCAAACCGCAGGACAAGACTGCTTGGCCGCAAACCGTATTTTCGTCCCTGACGATAAGTACGAAGCGTTTTTGGAAGCGTTTGCCAAAGAAATGAGCCACATCGTTTTGGGCAATGGCTTAGACGAAAAAACCACCATGGGACCACTTATTAATCGCACTGCGGTGGATAAAGCGCATGATTTGGTGCGTGACGCGCTCGACAAAGGCGCGCGATTGGTAGCGGGATACCACCAGCCCGTACCAGGCGAAAACTTCTTCGCGCCGACATTGCTAGCCGATGTAACCCCTGAAATGGCGGTGTATCGCGAAGAGAATTTTTGTCCTGTGGCAGGCGTATTGCCTTACCAAGACTTAGATACCGTGATTGAAATGAGCAACGACACTGAATACGGCTTAGCTGCCTATGTTTATGGTCACGATATCCACCAAATTTGGCACTGCATGCGCGGTTTGGAGTTTGGCATGGTGAGCGTGAACTCCGTCAAAATGACAGGGCACCCTATCCCATTCGGCGGCGTGAAACAGTCTGGTCTTGGACGAGAAGGAAGCCGTCACGGATTTGAAGAATACAGCGAAATCAAATACTGCTGCTTAGGCGCTTTACCAACCGTCAGTGGCAGTTGAGACACGAAATATGGATATCCAATTATTCGAGGAGAAGGATCATGAGTAACAAAACCCAACAACTTTTAGAGATCGATCGTCAGAGAGTATTTCATGCCTCAACCCACCTAAAGCAGTATGCGGCCGGGGAGCTTCCGGGAAGAATTATCTCGAGCGGAAGCGGAATACGCATCACCGATTCAGAAGGCATCGAGCTGATAGACGGCTTTGCCGGGTTGTATTGTGTAAACATTGGCTATGGCAGGACCGAAATGGCCGATGCGATTTATGAGCAAGCCAAAGAACTGGCGTACTACCACACGTACGTCGGTCATACGAACGAAGCGCTCGTGACACTGTCAGATCGCATCATCAAAATGGCGCCTGAAGGCATGAGCAGAGTTTACTACGGCATGTCAGGCAGCGACGCGAACGAAACTCAACTTAAGTTGGTGTGGTATTACAACAATGCTCGTGGTCTACCAGAGAAGAAAAAAATCATTTCGCGTGACCGCGGCTACCATGGTTCAAGTATCGCATCCGGTTCAATGACAGGTTTGCCGCTGTTCCACGCCCATTTTGATTTACCACTTGAGCGTATCAAACACACCATCGCGCCATATTATTATCGCCGTGAAGACGAGAGTATGTCTGAGCTCGAATTCTCTCAATATTGCGCAGATCAACTCGAAGCGATGATCTTGGAAGAAGGCCCAGAAACGGTAGCAGCAATGATTGCAGAACCAGTGCTCGGTACTGGCGGTATTGTGCCACCACCAGCAGGGTACTGGCAGGCGATTCGCAAAGTGCTCGACAAATACGATGTGCTCTTGATTGCGGATGAAGTGGTGTGTGGCTTTGGTCGCCTCGGCTCCGATTTTGGCTCACTGCACTACGACATGAAACCAGATCTCATCACGGTAGCGAAAGGATTAACTTCGGCGTATCAACCGCTGTCTGGCGTGATCGTCGGTGAACGAGTTTGGAGTGTGCTAGAAAACGGCACCGACCAATGGGGTGCTATCGGACACGGTTATACCTACTCTGGTCACCCAATGGGAGCGGCAGCCGCGAACTGCAACCTCGATATCATTGAACGTGAAGGCCTGGTGCAAAACGCAGCCGAAGTCGGCGCTTACTTGCAGCAACGCATGGCGGAGACGTTTAACGATCATCCATTGGTCGGTGATACTCGTGGCGTTGGCTTGTTGCATGCGTTGGAGTTTTCTTCAGACAAGCTCCGCCGTGCACACTTTGATCCAAACTTGAAAGTAGGCCCGCAAATCGCGGCGGCCTGTTTAGAGCAAGGCTTAATCGCTCGCGCCATGCCACATGGTGACATCCTCGGTTTTGCTCCACCGCTTATCGCGAATCGTAACGATATAGACACCATTGTCGACAAAGCGCATCAAGCGGTAAACAAAGTGATGGATAACCTCGTCACATCTAAACAGTGGCAGCCATAACCCACCTAGATTTCAGTAATGCTCGCGGGCTTTGGAGAAGGCCCGCTTTGCACTTTCCATTAAAGAGATAACAAGCCAACCAAACATTTTAGACCCATAGAAAGCACTATTATTTACTACAAGTGGCAATAGTGGGTAAAATGCCCAAAATTGCGCACTAACTGGATAAAACATGGCAAAACTTACCCTTCAAGAACAAATGCTGAAAGCTGGCTTAGTTAATGAAAAGAAACTAAAGAAAGCGAAGAAAGGCTCTAAAAAATCACGCGTTCAAGCACGCGAAGTAAAAGCGGCGGTTGAAGAGAATAAACGCCAACAGTTAGAGCGTGATAAACAATTGAGCGAGCAACAAAATGCTGAGCGATTAAATAAAGAGATCAAAGCGCAGATCAATCAATTGATTGAGGTGAACAAGATCGACTTAAAAGATGGCGACATCAAATACAACTTCACTCACGGTACGCTAGTGAAATCACTTTATGTAGATTCACTTATCCGCGAGCAGTTGATCAAAGGTATTTTGGCAATCGCAATTGTTGGTGAAAGCTATGTTGTCATTCCACGTGGAGTAGCGAATAAAATTGCTCAACGTGATGAGTCCGTCATCATCGAACAAAAAGAACCTGAATCGGACATTCCAGCAGAAGACGATCCATACGCAGATTTCGTCGTGCCTGACGATTTGATGTGGTAACAATAAATAATCGATGCATCAACTAAAAGAGCCGCTGATGTAACATCAGCGGCTCTTTTTATAGAAAAATAATCTACGGAGATGATGTGTTGTTATTGCTTACTTAGTAGCAAATTCGCACCTGATGCGGCTAAAAACAACGAACATCCGCGATTGAAACGTTTCGCCATTTTGGGGTTTGAAAACCAGTGTCTCAAGTACAAACCAAAGATGGCATAGATTGAAATGGCGACCATTTCTAATATCAAAAACGTGGAGCCAAGGGCAAAAAACTGCTCTTGAACGTTGGCATTGGCATCAACAAATTGCGGCAAGAATGCAGTAAAAATAAGAATCGCTTTCGGGTTGCCAGCAGCGAGCGTAAATTCTTGTTTCGCCAGTCCTGCGTAGTTGCGCGAATTGTCCAAGTCAGAGATCGGGCTGGACTCTGAACGCCAAAGGTTGAACGCAATCCACAGTAGATACAACGCCCCTACCAACTTTATTGCCAAAAATAGCATTTCTGACGTATACAAAATCACAGCCAGACCTGATGCAGACAACGCAATCATCGCTGAAAAAGCAGCAATTCTGCCTAAACTGGCCGTAAACGCGGCCCTAAAGCCGTAACAACGAGCATTATTCATTGCCAATAAATTGTTTGGGCCTGGAGCCATATTTAGAGCAAAGCAAGCAGGGATAAAAAGGAGAAGCTGCCAAATATCCATAATAAAATGGTCTTAGTGAGTGATTTTGATCGGTACCCTAACATCTGTTAATAAAGTGAGTAAACCACAAACCGATCTTAAAGCAACTCAGCATCAAATCGTGCCGTGCGAGCTTGAACTAACGTGCAGTTCGTTTCAGCCATCAGCTCCGCTAAGGTGATGTTTGGGTTTTGTCTCACCAAACGTATCAACTTCACGTCCAAAGGTTCCAATTTGTCTTGGTGAGCAAGTAGAGCTTGTTCGATCTTGTTGATCGCAAATCGCATCGTCTCTGCTTCTTCGTTTTTGAGATGCTCTAAAAACGCTTTTACATCCAAAGCCTCGCCTGAGATTTGCCAATGACGAGATCGTCTAATTCGCTTAAGATCGCACTGTTTTTCTGCTGCGAGTGTTTTCGCTCGCTTGGCATGGTCGCCCCCAATACGGTGAATCAAGGATGGGAGCGAAATCGTAATCTTCGTCTCTTTCATGGCCTTTTCTTTCATCGCCTTAGCCCTCAACCACCGACACATTCTCGCCAACCCAAGCCAACAACTGTTTTGCCGCTTTGGATAACACCTGATTTTGACGCACGATGTAGCCGAAATCAGTGTTTGGAAAACTTGGCAAAGGCGTAACTTCTCGAGAAAGCTTTAATCTCGGATCGAGCGAAAAATCCGGCACAATAGCAGTCCCAAACCCCGCTTCCGCCCAGTCGATTTGTGCTTCCACACTGCCCACTTCCATCACGCGATGCTTAGGCAGATTTAGTTCAGGTAAAGACGCATCAATCAGCTCTCGGGTTCGAGTATCGTGCCCTAGCAGGATCAGCGTCTGGCTCTCTTTTCGATTGTCTTGCCACTCAAAAATGTTATCGCCAAACGCACACCAGTGAATTTGCGTGAGAGGCGTAAAATGCAGCGGTTGACTCTCTTTTTGTGCGATAACAAAGCCGATATCGGCACGCGCACTTTTCACCAAATCCACCGCTTGAGAAGATGTGGTATTGAACAATGCCAAGTCGATCCCCGGATATTCACTTTTGAATTGCTGAAATGGTTTGATAAGCAGTAAACGTGAAACAATATCGCTCGCCGCAATAGAAAGCGTCCCCTGCGTAAGATCGTTGATGGCATTGAGATCCGACTGACAAATTTGCAGCTCATTAAGCATCCGCTGCGCCGTAGCTAACAAACGCTTCCCCGCTTGCGTCAACTGCACGGGATTTCGCTCAATCAATTTCGTGCGCGTGGCTTGCTCCAACTGCTTGATATGCAAACTTACGTTCGGCTGCGTCATGTGCAGTTCCGTCGCTGTTTTACCAAAGTGTTTTACCTCTGCAAGAGTTACGAAGGTTCGCAGCCAGTTCAAATCTAACATTGCCAATTCCGATATGAAATTCTTATCAAGTTAATGAGTATAATTAATTTCTCTTATTATGGCGAACACCTTAAGATTTTTGCATCTGTTTTTGGAGATTAAATTATGTCGTCTATCGTTGTTGTGGGTGCAAACTGGGGTGATGAAGGCAAAGGCCGCATCGTTGACTTTTTGGCAGAGCAAGCTTCTGCGAGCATTCGTTTCCAAGGTGGTAACAACGCGGGTCACACCGTGGTTAACGATCTAGGTACGTTTAAGCTGCACCAGCTACCAAGTGGCGTATTCAACCCAGACTGTTTGGCAGTGTTAGGTCCGGGTATGGTTATCAGCCCTGCGTTGCTGTCTCAGGAGATTGCGGAAGTTGAAGAAGCGGGCGTAAAAGTGAATATGTGCATCTCTGATCGCGCAACACTGTGTCTACCTCTACACGCACTAGAAGATACGCTAGAAGAACAACGTTTAGGCGACAAAGCATACGGTTCAACTCGTCAAGGTATTGCACCTGCTTACGGTGACCGCGTAATGAAGAAAGGCATCCTAGTTGGTTGGTTGAAGCAACCAGAAGTATTGGTTGAACGCCTTCAATTCATGATGGATTGGAAACTGCCGCAACTGCGTGCACTTTACCCGACGTTCGAGTTTGAACAAACCGCTGAAGAACTGGCGAACTGGCTGCTAGAAGTCTCTGCACCTTGGCGCGATTCAATTTGCAACGTAACGCTTCCTCTAAAAGAACTACAAGCGAAAGACAAAACTCTATTGTTCGAAGCACAGCTTGGTGCGGGTCGTGACCTTGTTTACGGTGAGTACCCTTGGACAACATCTTCTAACGTTGTATCAATGTACGCGGGTATCGGTAGTGGCCTTCCGGCACTTCGTCCTGAACGCGTTATTGCGGTTGCAAAAGCCTTCAGCTCATCAGTGGGTACTGGTACGTTGATCACTGCAATGGAAGAGCAAGACGCTTTCCGCGAACTTGCTGGCGAGTTCGGTGCAACTACGGGTCGTCCACGCGACATGGGCTACTTCGACGCAGTCGCTACGAAGAATGGCGTTGAACTGCAAGCCGCAACTGAAATTGCACTAACGAAAGTAGACTGTTTGACTGGCCTTAACGATCTGAAAATCTGTGTTGGCTACGAAGGCGACCACAGCGAAAACCCAATCTGGCCTCAAACTGCCTCTCTTGCGCCAATCTACGAGAAGATGGAAAGCTGGAGCGAGGACATCACAGGTTGTCGTAAGTTTGAAGAGCTTCCAGTAGCAGCACAGAAATACGTTCTACGCATTGAGGAACTCATGGGCGTACCAGTAAAAATGGTGTCTGTGGGTCCTGGTCGTGAACAAATGATTATGCGATAAGATGTGAATTAACACATCATTGGCAAGCGGCTTTTATCTGTTCCGGGGTAAAGCCGCTTTTTTTACACTGTAAACTTTGAAAAATTGCACGGCTAAATTCATGTTTAGTAACCTCATCACGAGACTCCTACCTCCTTTATTTATAAATCAATAAATTATAGGGCTTAACACGTTGTGCACGTTACTAGCACATCTCACTTGTTAAAGAAGCACGTCAATTAGGTTAACTGGTTGATTTGATATTCTTTAAGTGATTAGTTGATCACGATCTTCATCTGCAATTTGTTGAACTAGTACTCAAAAAATCTAACCCGCTGTTTTTAGGATAGATGAGTTCCCCAACATCCAACCTAACAGCAGGTGATTCCCATGACGAAAAATCTTTTCCGCCTCAGTACGATAACCCTTGGTTTGTGCCTTAGTTCTTTGTCTTTCGCGCAATCCGATCTTCCGAACATTAAAATTCTTGCCACTGGCGGCACCATAGCAGGCGCAGGTCAATCTGCAACAGAGTCAAACTACACAGCAGGTAAAGTCGGCGTTGAATCATTGATTTCTGCGGTGCCGAGTATGACCAACATTGCCGATATTTCTGGAGAGCAAGTGGTTAGTATCGGTTCACAAGATATGAATGATGAAGTGTGGCTAAAATTATCGAAAAGAGTTAATGAGCTACTCGCTCAAGATGATGTTGACGGCATCGTCATTACTCATGGTACGGATACGTTAGAGGAAACCGCTTACTTCCTTGATCTGACCGTCAAGAGCAAAAAGCCTGTCGTGATCGTCGGTGCAATGCGTCCTTCCACCGCAATGAGTGCTGATGGACCAGTCAACTTATACAATGCAGTCGTAACAGCCACCGATGAAGATTCAGAAGGACGTGGCGTGCTAGTCGCAATGAATGACACGATTTTCGATGCGCGAGATGTGACAAAAACCAATACAACCTCCGTCAGCACTTTCCAGTCACCCAACTTTGGTGCTATCGGCTACATTCATAATAGCGATGCCAAATATCAACGAAGCCCAGAGCGTAAACATACGACAGAAACCCCATTCGATGTATCAAAGCTTACTAAGTTGCCTAAGGTCGGTATTGTTTATAACTATGCAAATGCCTCCAATTTGCCAGTGAAAGCCTTTGTGGATGCGAAGTTTGACGGCATCGTAAGTGCTGGTGTCGGTAATGGTAACTTGTACCACACTGTGTTTGATGAGCTAGAGAAAGCGAGTAAAGATGGCGTTGTTGTGGTAAGAAGCTCCCGAACGCCTAGCGGCTCAACCACTTTGGATGCTGAAATTGATGACGAAAAATACGGCTTTGTTGCCGCTGGTACATTGAACCCACAAAAAGCACGTATCTTACTGATGCTGTCACTGACTCAGACCAAAAACTATCAAGACATCCAAAAGATGTTCCAATACTATTAATTCTGTCTAAGGTTCATTCGATAGAGGAGGTATACATCTCACCTCCTCTTACACATAGCGACATGAGCGTCTCTTGTTAGCCAAACAAGCGACGCTTCATTCCTGCTTTTTCCAAAATACGCGTAGTAATTTCCTCAACAGATAAAGAGGACGTATTGATATATGGGATCGCCTCTCTTCTAAACAAAGCCTCAACAGTGTCTAGCTCCAGCTTGCACTGCTCTGTGCTAGCGTAATCACTTCCAGACAAACGATTCTCACGGATTTCAGTCAAGCGCTCGGGATCGATCGTCAGCCCAAACAACTTATGACGATGGATCTCAAATTCAGGCAACAAACGCATCATCTTCACATCTTCCGCAATGAACGGATAGTTCACAACACGTAAACCAAATTGCATCGCCATATACAAGCTAGTCGGCGTTTTTCCACTGCGCGACACGCCAAGTAAGATAATATCAGCTTGCTCCAACCCTTTTAGCGTAATGCCATCATCATGCGCCAATGTGTATTCAATGGCCGCAATACGGTCAAAATAGGTGTCGGAATCTTTCCCCACGCTGCGAGAACGCTGCAACTTAGGCTTTGGTGCCATCTGAATGTCGTCTTGCACTTTCTGCACAATACTCTCCAAAACATCGTAACTGTATGCCGGCGCTTCAAGCAGCATTTCACGTACTTCTGGAACGACAATTGAGAAAAAGACCAGAGGTTTGACGCCATTGCGCTGGTAGGAAGTTTCAATTTCTTTGACTACGTCAGTAGCTTTGTCCTGGCTTTCTACAAACGGAAAGGTTTTTTCGTTAGGAATGAACGGAAATTGACCGAGAACAACATGCCCTAATGTCTCACATGTTATCGCCGTACCGTCAGAAACATAGAACACATCACGACTTTGGTTATTTATTTGCATTTCTGTTTAATTTTTCAAAATCTTTTGAGTAGGATGGTAAACATAATATTAATAAATCAGTTTGGCTTTCAGTTAGGTTCACCACAGCTTTAAAAATTCTTTTGAATTTTTTTCAGCCAGAACGTAATCGTTTGCCTTTGATATCAATCTAAATGAAGCAATGTATGGTCAACGTGTAATAACAGCCAACATGCGATTGTTTAGAGCGATTTAAGTCCCCCTACTAAGCTGCAATGTTTCTGGAGAAAGACATGCAAAAGAACACCCTCTGGTTCAATGGCCTATCCATGGATGATGTCGACAAAGTCGGCGGTAAGAATGCTTCACTTGGCGAAATGGTTTCTAACCTAGCGAACGCAGGCGTTTCTGTACCAAATGGTTTTGCGACAACCTCATACGCGTTTAACCAATTCCTTGACCACGAAGGTTTGGATGAGCGTATTCACCAATTACTTGATGAACTAGACGTTGAGGATGTGGAAGCTCTGCGTAAGACAGGTGCAACCATCCGTCAATGGGTATTAGAGGCCCCTTTCCCTGCGGACCTTGAACAAGAAATCCGTGAAAACTACCAAGAACTGATTGAAGGCAACCCTGAGCTTTCAGTCGCAGTTCGTTCATCTGCTACGGCAGAAGACCTGCCTGATGCTTCTTTTGCTGGTCAGCAAGAAACGTTTTTGAACGTGAAAGGCATCGACGCAGTACTAGAAGCAACTAAGCACGTTTACGCTTCTCTATTTAACGACCGTGCGATCTCTTACCGTGTACACCAAGGTTTCGACCACCGTGGTATCTCGCTATCGGCGGGTATCCAACGTATGGTGCGTTCAGACAAAGCTTCTTCGGGTGTAATGTTTACGCTTGATACTGAGTCTGGTTTCGACCAAGTTGTCTTCATCACCTCTTCATGGGGCCTAGGTGAAATGGTCGTTCAAGGCGCAGTAAACCCTGATGAATTCTACGTTCATAAGCCAATGCTTGAAGCGGGCGAACACCCGATCGTTAAGAAAACATTTGGTTCTAAGTTGATCAAAATGATCTACTCTGACAACCAAGAGATCGGCAAACAAGTTGATATCGTTGATACTTCTGATGAAGAGCGCAACACGTTCTCACTGAACGACGAAGAGATCAAAGAGCTCGCCAAACAAGCGATGATCATCGAGAAGCACTACCAGCGTCCAATGGACATTGAATGGGCAAAAGATGGCATCGACGGCAAGCTGTACATTGTTCAAGCTCGTCCTGAAACCGTATGTTCACAAACGGAACAAAACGTGATTGAGCGCTACGAGCTACAGAACAAAGCAGATGTTTTGATTGAAGGTCGTGCCATCGGTCAACGTATCGGTAAAGGTGCAGTACGTTTGGTTGACTCTCTGGACCAAATGTCATTGGTTCAGGAAGGTGATGTGTTGGTTACAGACATGACTGACCCAGACTGGGAACCAGTGATGAAGAAAGCTTCTGCTATTGTTACCAACCGTGGCGGACGTACTTGTCACGCAGCAATCATTGCTCGTGAACTCGGTATTCCTGCAATCGTTGGCTGTGGCGATGCGACAAGCAAACTGACTGATGGCGCAACAGTAACAGTATCTTGTGCAGAAGGCGAAACGGGTTACGTTTACCAAGGTGAACTTGAGTTTGATGTAAAACGCTCTTCTGTTGATGAACTGCCACTGCTGCCGACCAAAGTGATGATGAATGTGGGTAACCCTGATCGCGCGTTTGACTTCGCACAAATTCCAAATGAAGGTGTTGGTCTTGCGCGTCTTGAATTCATCATCAATAAGATGATTGGTATCCACCCGAAAGCATTACTTAACTTTGATGCACAAAGCGATGAGCTAAAAGCAGAAATCACTCAGCGTATTCGTGGTTACAAAGATCCTATCGATTTCTACGTAAGCAAACTGACAGAAGGTATCGCAACCATTGCTGCGGCATTTTGGCCGAAACGCGTTATTGTTCGTATGTCTGACTTTAAGTCTAACGAATACAGCAACTTGGTTGGCGGTAAAGCCTACGAACCGCATGAAGAAAACCCAATGCTTGGCTTCCGTGGCGCGTCTCGTTACATTTCTCCAGTGTTTGAAGACTGCTTCGAGCTAGAAACTCAAGCAATCAAACGCGTTCGTAACGAAATGGGTCTGAAAAACGTTGAAATCATGATCCCATTTGTGCGTACACCAAGCGAAGCAGCATCAGTGATTGATTTGCTAGCGAAGTTTGATCTGCGCCGTGGCGATCAGGGTCTTAAAGTCATCATGATGTGCGAACTGCCATCCAACGCGGTCCTTGCCGATGAGTTCTTGAAGTACTTTGATGGCTTCTCGATTGGCTCAAACGACATGACTCAGCTAACGCTTGGTCTTGACCGTGACTCTGGCGATGTCGCACATCTATTTGATGAGCGCAACCCAGCGGTTAAGGTGATGCTTCAGATGGCGATTGATGCGGCAACAAAAGCAGGCAAATACGTTGGTATTTGTGGTCAAGGCCCATCAGACCACGACGACTTAGCGGAATGGCTAATGGATCAAGGTATTAGCTCTGTATCACTAAACCCAGATACGGTTATCGATACTTGGTTAAAACTCGGTAAAGTTAGCAGCAAGTAACACACGATAAACTCTAGCCCTCACACTCCCCTTGTGAGGGCTTTGTTATTCACACGTCATTTCACAATCAGTTCGTGATTCCTCTCTCAAGTTCGTCATTTAGTCAATTTCATTATCAAAGTCTGATGACCTAAAATGAATGGTATATCGATAACTCCAGAGAGAATTTGATGAAAAAGCCTATCGCACTCCTTACTACATTGATGCTCCTGGCATCCCCTGCTTATGCCGATTGGGATGAAATTTCCAATAAAATGTCTGAGCTTGGCGACGCAGTTTCTGATACTGCACAAGATGCTTGGGACGACACCAAAGCGTTTTCAAAACAAGCGTGGCAAGATTTCACGAATTGGTCCGAGGAAGCGATCAATACCGCAGGCGAATGGACAGAAGCCAGCATCGAGAAAAGCAAAGAATGGATAGATGCTGCCGACAAAAAAATTGATGAGCTGATGGAAGGCGATACGCCAGAAGAAGCTCGCCAAGCCGTGGACTTAATGGCAGATAGCGCTTTGCTCAAGTTATTTAATGAAAAGCCGGAGGCAAAAGCTATTTACGACAACGCGTACGGCTACGCGGTCTTTGATTCTCGTAAATTATCTTTGCTGTTTCACACCAACTCAGGGTCAGGAGTCGCAGTGAATAAGGAAACAGAAGAACGCACTTATATGAATATGTTTGGTTTGGGCGTTGCACTTGGCGCTGGCGGCAAATTTTACCAACAAGTGGTTCTGTTTGAGAGCAAAGAAGACTTTGATACGTTCGTCAACGAAGGATGGGAGGCCACAAGTGAAGCCTCTGCTGTTGCGGGCGAAGATTCAGAGCAACTTTCAAAACAATTTAACAGCGGCGTCGCCGTCTATCAGTTGAACGCTAAAGGTTTGCTCATCGATGCTAACGTGTCTGGTTCTAAATATTGGGTTAACGAAGAGCTCACTAACTCGCAGTAATGCATAGCAACTAATTGCTTAAATAAAACCGTTGTTATGCACCCTTATCAATAAGTTAACGGGGATATGATTCCTCAAAACTGAGCACTTACGCAACTTTCTCTATGGAAGTCACCAGAAGATGGCGACTTCCCTTTCTCGTTGGATTGCTTTTGGTTATGCTTGCGCAAAACCACCTGCAATTCGGTATCCCATGCCTGACAATAACTTTAATAATCTGCTAGCAGAAGCAATTTCTGCTCTTAACACGCCTAACTTTACTCCTAAACTTATGCGTGTCATTCGCACTCTTTTTCATTTTGATTGCGCAGTTATTTTAGGTTACCGAGAAGGTAAACATCCTATTTATCTCTACGACTCAATTGAGAACGAGCGAGAGTTACTTTTTCAACGCTACCTTACTGACTCATTTCAAAATGACCCTTTTTTTCTCAAACTAAACGAGACAAAGCAACAAGGCGTATTTACGCTCAAAGACGTGGCGCGTAAAGGCGTTGACTTCACCTCATACTGCGAGCAGTTCTATCATCAAACAGGGTGGAAAGACGAGCTTAGCATGCTAGTCGAAGTTGAATCTGGCCGTTGGGTCATGCTGTACTTCGGATATATGACTGATGGAAAATACTTTTCTCAGCAACAAATCAATAAGCTAAAGCCCTATTTCCCGATAATTCAGTCGCTTTGTCAGCAGCATTGGAAACAAACGGAATTTACCTTTTCTGAGCCTGTTTTTGCACAGAGTGCTTATTCTGGCAGTATGCGATTAGCCATTGAGCAAGCTTTAGCAACGTTTGGCGTAGAATCACTCACCCGTCGCGAACAAGAGGTGGCTTCGCTTCTCGCTCAAGGGTTTGACACCAAAGAAATTGCCGCGCGGTTACACTTAGTTCAAGGCACGGTCAAAAATCATCGAAAGCGAATTTACTCGCAATTAAATGTGTCTTCATTGAGTGAGTTATTCCAGCTTTTCCTCAATCACCTCATTCTCCATTCAAGATAAAAACTGTCCCTTAAGGGATATATCGAGAAAAGGTGTCGCGTTTTAGTCTAAATGTAACAACCACTAAGACAGACAAAAAGAATGACGACACCATTACTGCAAGATTTACAAGATCGTGGCTTGATTGCACAAGCCAGCGATTTGGAAGAAATTCAGACACTTCTCTCACAGCCACAAACCGTTTACTGCGGCTTCGATCCTACAGCTGGCAGCTTGCATATCGGCCACCTCGTGCCTTTGATTATGCTTAAGCGCTTTCAAGATGCCGGACACCAAGCTGTTGCCTTGATTGGCGGTGCAACGGGCATGATTGGCGACCCAAGCTTTAAAGCGACTGAGCGCAGTCTGAACTCAGAGGAAATCGTCTCAGGCTGGGTTAACGATCTTTCTAATCAAATTCAGCAGTTGATGAACCACCAACTGACCAAGCCGATGATCATGGTGAACAACGCTGACTGGATGAAAGTGATCAATGTGATCGACTTCTTCCGCGATGTGGGTAAGCACTTCTCGATCAATACTATGGTCAACCGAGAATCGGTAAAACAACGCCTGCAACGACCTGACCAAGGTATCTCCTTCACCGAATTTAGCTACGCCCTACTGCAATCGTACGATTTTGCCGAGCTAAACCGTCGATACGGTTGCCGTTTGCAAATCGGTGGCAATGACCAATGGGGAAACATCGTCAGCGGGATCGATTTAACTCGCCGTCAAAATGGTGAGCAAGTATTTGGCTTAACTCTGCCGCTGATCACCAAATCCGATGGTACCAAATTTGGCAAAACCGAAGGCGGTGCAGTATGGCTAGATCCTAGCAAGACCTCTCCTTACGCGTTCTACCAGTTCTGGCTTGGCGCAGAAGACGCCGACGTTTACCACTTCCTGCGTTACTACACGTTCTTGAGCTGCGAAGAAATTGCCAGCATTGAAGCGCAAGACCAAGCAAGCCAAGGTAAGCCACAAGCACAACGTATCCTCGCTGAGGAAATGACGCGATTTGTTCATGGCGAAGAAGGCCTAGCTAGCGCCGAGCGCATCACTCAAGCTTTATTCAGCGGTAATGTGCAACAACTGAGTTTGGGTGAATTAAAACAGTTGGAGTTGGATGGTTTACCAAGCATTCAGAGCACACAACAAGATTTGGTTGAGCTGTTGATTGAGTCGGGCTTAGCAAGTTCGAAGCGTGTTGCACGCGAACACATCAGCAACAACGCCATCAGTGTAAACGGTGAAAAAGTGGGGGCTGATAACCCGAGTTTAAGCTTCCCACTGTTTGATCAATATTGGTTACTGCAACGCGGTAAAAAGCACTTCTGCCTCGTAAAGCGTGCCGCGTAGCAACACTCGCAGTACAAAGCCTATAAAAAATTCCCCTCACCACTTTCGTGATGAGGGGAATCCAAATTTGAACGATTTTAAGCCTAACAATAGGCAAAGACGTTGCTTATTGCGTTCTTAAACGTTGCCAGTACTTTTCGTAAATCGCTAACGTTTCTGCGCCAACATCATTAATAAACTCGCCTTTTTTCATGTCTTCTGATGAAGGGAAAATAGTACGGTTATTTTTCAACTCTTCTGGCAATTTGTCACGCCCAGCGTTCGTTGCCGACGCATAACCCAAACTGGTCACGATTTCCGCTTGGTTCTCTGATTGGTACATAAAGTTAATAAATTTATGCGCCAATGCTTTGTTTTTACTGCCAGACGGAATAGTGAAGTTGTCCATCCATAATACCGCGCCCTCTTCCGGCATCACGAACTTCAGCTCAGGCATTTCAACCTGTCCTTGGAATGCGTTGCCGTTCCATTGCATGCCGACCGATGTTTCACCGGACACGTAAGGGACTTGCGGCGCATCTGAGTTATACAGTAATACGTTGTTTTTCAGCGCAACTAGAGAATCAAAAGCCTGTTCGATTTCAGCTTCGTCTTTTGTGTTCACGCTATGGCCATTTTTCTTCAGCGCCATACCGAACACGTCGCGGACGTCATCAATCAACATAACTTGTTGTTCGTATTGAGACTCCCATAAGTCAGCCCATTTTGTCACTGGTTGCTCAACCATGGATTCGTTGTAGCTGATCCCTGTAATGCCCCAAATATAAGGCAGCGAGTAATCATTTTTCGGATCGTGCGCTTGGCCAAGTAAGCCGTCCATTGTGTCTTGCATGTTTGGCACTTGAGCGTGATCTATTTTCGAAAGCAGTCCTTCTCGACCCATTTTTTCAATGAAGTACGCAGAAGCAAAAACCACATCGTAACCAGAACCTTTTAGCAATTTTAGCTTGGTGTACATTGATTCATTATTCTCAAAGGTCGAATAATTAATCGTAACGCCTTCTTGTTTTTCAAACGCTTTTAACGATGCTTCCGGCAAATAGCCACCCCATGCATAAACGTTCAACGTTTTGCTATCTGCATGAGCAAACATGCTGAGCACAAGAGCACTCAGCCCCAATCCTTTGATGATTAATTTCATGGTATGCAATCCAACCAGTCCAGCGACGCGCTGGGATTCGGGTGCATAATTAGGTAATTGTTACCCAATTGAAAGAAAATTTAATTAATCTTTAACAGCAAAAATATTTATCGAATTTATAAAATTAACGCATGTTTTTAATAGCGACTGTGCATACCAAAATGATGAGACATTCCATCTTCCATTCGGCCGCCTTTCCAGCCACCAGAGCCGAGTAAATTAAGCACATCTTGAGCGGTATAGTCGGCACCAGAAAAGAAATCATGCGCCACGTCTGAGCGTATTGCTTGCAACTCTGGTTGGTTTTCCAAATCAAGATGTTGCGGATCCGCATATAATGCCAACGCAATTTTTTGTTGGCACGCGCTTAACTCGCTGGTGCTCGTCTTTACCTGACCAACCGAAAAGTACTCACGACTGCCGTATCCCACCACCAATCTGGTACTCATTAGTTTAATCACTTTCTTAATGCGGCGACGTTGTATAAATCTCAACATGTTTTGTTATTCCTGTATTAAGTTGGCTATGGTCGTATTCTTTTGTTCGAATTAAAACACTCTGTTTTATCCGCGAAATTTCTCTAGCGCTTTTCGCGATGATCGGTTGTATAATACGATCCTGAAATATTTTGTTACGTTACCTCGGTAACCCCTGAGACTGCAACATGAACAACAGCAGATGGGTCGGCTTTATAGGCGGCACGATTGTCTTACTTAGTACCTTTATCCTCTTCGGATCTTCCTTCCACGCTGCTTGGTACCGAATCCCTGCGGAAGCCATTCATGGTATCGCCTTCACTTTGGCTTTTGGTTTAGGGTTAAACAGCCTGCTGGCGTACGCGACGGCAGTGATTACTCTTGCTGCACTATTCTACATTGGCTTTGTCGTTAGCTATCGGGTCCATCAGAAGCTTAAATAAACTTCTGTCTCAACCTGAGCTTAATAACGGATACTTGGTAACTAAAAAGGGAGCAAACGCTCCCTTTTTAGTTATCAGCATATAGATGTTCTATGCCCGCTTTAATCATTAAGGTGGCATACCCTCAACGACTGCTGCATACCTGAAACATCATCACCTAAATACTCAACCGTCATTGGAACCTTGGCCAACAGAGTAAAACTAGAGTCACTGAACCTTCCATCAGCGTCACTCTCCAAATGAACAAAAAACGCAGGCTTATCCGCAATCAATGTAATTCGCCTCCCTTCAATAGAGACACCTATATTGGCTTTCGCTATCGGCAAGGTTTTTAGCTCATGAGTACTAAACCATGTGTTGCTTATTCTGTCTTCACCGATTTGCGCTTCAACATAGAAGAAGCCTGACGTAAGTTCGTCCTTCTCGATCGATTCATCCAATTGCCACAAAATCGTATTGCTGTCTGCTATGACTGTTTGTTCTAAGCTCCAACATTGCTTTTCTTCCCCTTGCCAATCTACCCACTTGAGCAATGCGTTGACGCTTGCGGACTCTTTGGCATCATTGAGCAAATGTAGGCTCAACTCGCCTGTATGCTCGGAAAATACCAAATACTGCGGCGCAAAAAAGCGTTTTGCATGGTAGTGCAACTGCTTCCATCGACCACTGTATTCCAAACTAGACCAAGAACTGACAGGCCAATTGTCGTTGAGTTGCCAGTACAGCATGCCGCGACAAACTGGAGAAATGGCACGCCAATGATCGCATGCAGTTTTGATCGCGATTGCCTGCTGAACTTGACTTAAATACAGCATGCTCTCAAATCCAGAGGGAAAACGAAAATAGCGCGTGAACATCTCTGTGATAATACTATTACCACGAGGGTTCTTCTGATGTTGTTCGAAAGCTGGGGATGTAATATTCCAGTCTTGCTCAGGGACAAACCGCTTAACTTCAGCAAAAGATGGCCAAGATTGAAAACCAAACTCAGAGCAAAAACGAGGATTCACGTCAAGGTAGGCACTGAATGATTTTCCTGAATGCCAAACGTCCCAAAAGTGCATATCGCCTTTACTATCATCATGCCACGCATCACCGAAATCCAGTTCACCATTACATGGGGAACTTGGCCAGAAACGGCGAGTGCTATCTTGCTCGGTAATCTCCTTCTCAATCATGCGGTTGAGGCGATCGTAGTTAACCGTGTATTTGACTTTACTGCGCTTAGATTCGTCATACCAACCAATAGCTCCAATCACTTCATTGTCACCACACCAAAGTGCGATTGATGGGTGCTCCTTGAGCCTCGGGATTTGGAATCTAAGCTCTTCTTCTACCTCTTTTAAAAACTCGTCGTTTGATGGGTACAACGAGCAGGCGAACATCATGTCTTGCCACACCAACAAGCCAAGTTCATCACAAAGGTTATAAAAGATTTCACTCTCGTACTGACCACCGCCCCATACGCGAATCATGTTCATGTTGGCGTCAACCGCACTTTGCAAAAGGTTGCGATAACGTGTTTCGCACTCTCGCCCCGGCATTGCGTCAATAGGGATCCAGTTGGCACCTTTAGCATTAATCGGTACGCCATTGACGATAAATTCCATTGCAGAGCCGTGCTCATCAGCTTGATTATTTAGAGTTAACTGACGCAAACCAATGTTGTGCGTTAACTTTTGCTCTCTGCAAGAAATGGTAATGGGATAGAGATACGCTTCGCCATAACCCGATGGCCACCAGCGTTGAGGCTCCAAAATGTGGAACTGGCAATGATAGTGACCACTTCCTTTTGTTTGAATACATTGACGCTCACCATTAAATTCAACCATCATTTCATGGCGTTGACTGTCCGTTTCCACTTCAACTACTACATCAAGAAACACACTCCCATCGGCTTGCCATTGCTGCTCTGTCGAGAAGCCTTTGAGCCAAAGCTCATTCACAATGTCGATTTGAATGGGGTCGTAAATACCCGATACCATCAAGCAAATGCCCCAGTCCCATCCGGAATGGCACTGTGTTTTGCGGATCAAGTTCATGTGTGGAATTTGGTTGTTGCCCATTGCCGATGGAATAGGAAATGGCAGTTTTTTTGCTCTTGCGATACCTTCTAAATCCACCCGAGCAAACTCAACCCGAATCGTGTTAGTACCTTGCTTTAAATGCGGTTTAATATCCACACGTTGCTGGGTAAACATGTTGCTGCAAGTTAGTGCTAACTCACCATTAACATAGAAGGTTGCCAAGGTATCGACACGAGTTAGCGTCATCCAAATTTGCTTGGCAGACAACGTAAACGCGTCGACGTCAAACTCACGTGAGATATGCCACTCACACTCTTCAATCCATCGAACTTTGTTTTCATTATCGGCAAAATAAGGATCTGGAATCTGCTCTGCTTGTAAAAGCGCCGACACATTATCGCCCGGAATAAACATTGGAATTTCAAGATTGGGGCGCTGTGGCGAGGTAAGCATCCACTGCCCGTTAAGTTCGAAGTGAGCCATCGAGTTAAACCTTAGCTTGGGAAAAACATGTTTTCTCAATGTAATCCTGATAATCCCATGCAAAAACAAGGGAAATGTTAATTACATACGAAATGCGGTGCATTTCACGTAAAAACTCTTTCTTTTGATCTCTACCCAAAAATCAGCAACTTGGCTAACCTGTTAAAAATTAATCGAAATCTAAGGTTATATTTGCAACTTCGACATGTTAACATCATCGGCTTTTTGAACATCCTCACACTTTTCGTTGAAACGATGTGAGGGGAAATGCACGGCTTCATAGCCCTAAAAAGCGAAGTAATTATGTCAAATATGACGAATGCCGCCTCCCACACAGCGCCTATTCAGGATGCTGACTATTCTGCTATTCATCCCCCATCTTTACTCAAGCGCCTCGAACTCACCAATCCTGTCTTTTGGTTAAGTGGTAGCTTCCTCACTCTATTCGTTTTACTTGCTCTAACGAATACCGACTCTCTAACCGCAATGGTTAACACCGGCTTCGGCTTTGCTACTAAATATTTCGGAGCTTACTGGCAAGTACTGCTTCTTCTGAATTTCCTAATTGGTTTGGCTCTTGCGTTTGGTCGCACTGGTTATGTGCGCCTAGGTGGTCTAGCGAAACCTGATATTGATAACTTTAAGTGGTTGTCAATCGTACTCTGTACTCTACTTGCAGGTGGTGGTGTGTTCTGGGCCGCTGCTGAGCCTATCGCGCACTTTGTGACTGCTCCGCCTCTATACGGGGAAGCCTCACCGAAAACTGCCGCAATCAATGCCCTATCTCAGTCTTTTATGCACTGGGGCTTCTTAGCTTGGGCGATCCTTGGTGGTCTATCTTCCATTGTCTTAATGCACTTGCATTACGATAAAGGCCTGCCTCTTAAGCCGCGTACTCTGCTTTACCCTGTTTTTGGTGATAAAGCCATTAAAGGCTGGATTGGTGATGTTGCTGACGCATGTAGCATCATTGCCGTAGCAGCAGGAACCATCGGTCCTATCGGCTTCTTAGGTTTACAAATTAGCTACGCGCTAAACTCATTGTTTGGCCTGCCAGATACGTTCGTAACGCAAAGCATGGTTATCATGGCGGCGATCCTGATGTATACCCTTTCCGCACTGAGCGGTTTGAGCAAGGGTATTCAAATCGTCAGTCGTTACAACATCATTTTGTCTGTGCTATTAATTGGTTACATCCTGTTCTTCGGGCCGACAAGCTTTATCGTTGATGGCTACGTGCAAGGCGTTGGTCGTATGGTGGATAACTTCTTCCCTATGGCACTTTACCGTGGTGATACAGGCTGGCTAAGTTGGTGGACAGTATTCTTCTGGGGTTGGTTTATCGGTTATGGCCCAATGATGGCGATCTTTATTGCTCGTATCTCTCGTGGTCGTACAATTCGCCAATTAATCATGTCTATTAGCATCGCGGCACCGCTGATTACTTGCTTCTGGTTTAGTATCGTTGGTGGCAGTGGCCTTGCGTTTGAACTTGATAACCCTGGTTTGATTTCATCTGCGTTTGAAGGCTTTAACTTGCCTGCAGCACTGCTAGCGATTACTGGTGAATTACCTTACCCAATGATCATTTCGGTTCTGTTCCTGATCTTAACGACAACATTTATCGTGACGACGGGTGACTCGATGACTTACACAATCAGTGTAGTGATGACGGGCTCAACAGAACCAAACGCAGTGATTCGCTCGTTCTGGGGGCTGATTATGGGTATTGTCGCTATTGCGCTTATCTCAATGGGCTCTGGTGGTATTTCTGCATTGCAGTCTTTCATTGTAATTACTGCCGTGCCTGTGTCTTTCATTTTGCTGCCAAGCATTTGGAAAGCACCCGGCATTGCAAGCAGAATGGCGAAAGAGCAAGGCCTCGTTTAAACCGCCTCTCTAACCAATATGCGAAAAAGAGCCCTTCATTGGGCTCTTTTTAATTCTGCGCTTTATCCTACGCTATCAATGCGAATCATCACGGCGTCTGGACGCCAATACTCGAATTCGCAGTCCATTAAATGCCCATCTTGTTTGTAGTTTACCCGCCGAATTTTCAGAACGGGTTGTCCTTCAGCTAGGTTCAACGCCTTAGCGACATGAGCAGGAGCTGACGTTGGAATCACATCAAAACGAGAGCGCTTTGTCTCGTAACCATACTTCTCACGATAAATGCCCGTCAGGGACATGGTGAGGTTCTCAGACAATATACCCTCAAACAGTGCCGCTTTGAGCACGTTCTCAACAAACAATACCGCTCGCCCATCAATAAAACGTAACCGTTCAATTACATAAATTGGGGTAATTCGCTCCACCTCTAACGATTTGGCATACTCACCTGCGGCCATTTCACTTCGCACGTTGAGTAACTTAGTTTCTGCAATACGATGCTGCTCTCGAATCATCTGATGGAAGTGAGAACGAGACAACGGGTTGTAACAGATACGCTCAGGAGATACATACCAACCCCGGCGCTCTTCTCGATAAATAAGACCTTCCGTTTCCAAAGACACCAACGCATCTTTGATAGTGATTCGAGTTGTAGAAAACAGCTCACTGAGCTCTCTCTCTGACGGCAGTTTTTGTCCTTCCGACATGATGCCGGAAAGAATCTGCTGTTTTAAGCTGCTTCTAATTTTTCCTAATTGGGTACCAAATTGTCCGGTGCCTGTCGCTCTCATTCTGATCTAGTCCAACGATAATTTGACGAATAACATAAGGCGTTTACGTAACAAAAAAATGACATTAATCAACAGAACACATACTGAACGTATGAAATATAAGTGCCATATAAAATCAGCAAAACTGTCAAATTACTTGCGCTAAATCGTCACATTCCATCCATAGCATACAAAGCGAACTTACTGACCTAGTCCAGAAGGATGGAGACAATGAAAACTTTGCTAAGTCGTTCAATTACCGCACCAGCGGCAATCATTGCGGTAACGCTCGCTACGCCAACAGTAGCGAAAGAAGCCGATATTGAATCTTTGGTAGCAGCAGCACAAAAAGAAGGGGCGGTTTACAGTGTTGGTATGCCTGACAGTTGGGCAAACTGGAAAGACACTTGGGCTGATTTAAAGTCAAATTACAACCTTAAGCACCAAGACACGGATATGAGCTCGGCTCAAGAAATCGCAAAATTCGAAGCTGAGAAAAAAAACGCGACCGCAGACATTGGTGACGTAGGCTTTGCCTTCGCACGTGTAGCGGTTAAAAAAGGCGTCACTCAGCCATATAAACCAACAACTTGGAATGACATCCCAGATTGGGCAAAAGACGAAGATGGTCATTGGGCACTTGCTTACACTGGCACTATTTCTTTTATCTCCAACAATAACCTCGTAAAAGACGCGCCAAAAACGTGGGATGACCTATTAAAAGGCGACTACAAAGTGACCGTAGGTGACGTAGGCGTAGCAGCACAGGCAAACAACGCGGTTCTCGCCGCAGCGTTCGCCAACGGTGGAGACGAATCCAACCTCAAGCCTGCGCTCAAATTCTTTTCTGAACTCGCGAAGCAAGGTCGTCTTTCATTTACCGATCCGAACATCGCCAACCTAGAAAAAGGCGAAGTGGAAGTGGCGATCATGTGGGACTTCAATGCATTGAACTACCGCGACAAAATTGACCGCGACCGCTTTACAGTGAGCATTCCTCAAGATGGCTCTGTGATTTCTGGTTATACAACCATAATCAATAAATACGCGAAGAACCCTAATGCAGCAAAGCTTGCTCGTGAATACATCTTCAGCGATCAAGGGCAAATTAACTTAGCAGAAGGTTATGCGCGTCCAATCCGCACCAACATCACACTGCCTCAAGCAGTGCAAGACAAGCTAATTGCTAATGACCAATACAGCAATGTTCACCCAGTGACTGACTTCTCAGCTTGGGAAAAGTCCGCACGTAAGCTGCCACGTCAATGGCAAGAAAGTGTCTTAATCCACCAGCAATAAGAGTAAGTCGTTATGAGCAATAAGGTCATCCTTGTTGTTCTAGATGGACTGAACTATCAGGTAGCCCGTGATTGCATGGGCTACCTCAATGGTCTTCTAGAACAAAGTCGTTCCCAACAAGAAACTCGCGCAACGCTTTATCCTGTGCAGTGTGAGCTGCCCTCTATGTCTCGCCCACTTTATGAGTGCATTTTAACGGGCGTTCGCCCTGTAGAAAGCGGCATCGTAAACAACAATATCGTTCGTCTATCCAAACACGATTCCATTTTCAGTTTGGCAAAAGCCCAAGGAAAAGTGACCGCTGCGGCTGCCTACCACTGGGTAAGTGAGCTTTATAATCGCGCGCCATTTGAACCTGTTCGCGATCGTTTCACGCATGATGAAACCCTGAATATCCAGCACGGCTGCTTTTACCATTGGGATCATTATCCTGATGAAGCCTTGTTCCTGGACGCAGAGTATTTACGCCGCAACTATCAACCTGATTTCTTACTGATCCATCCGATGAATATCGACGATACAGGACATAAGTTTGGCCTAGACTCTCGCCAATACCGCAATTGTGCGCGAGGTGCAGACATTATTCTTTCCAACTACATCGATCAATGGCTTGCTGATGGGTATCAAATCATTGTGACCAGCGATCATGGCATGAACAACGATCTTTCTCACGGTGGGATTTTACCTGAAGAGCGAGAAGTTCCCCTGTTTGTCATTGGTGATAAGTTTACCCATCAAGATTGTCATATTAAGCAAACTGATATTTGTGGCACCGTTTGTCAATTGCTAAACCTTGACCACACGAAGCCATACACTCAGGAATTGTTAGCACTATGAGAAGTTCAGTCCTCTCCCCTAGCTCTAGCGAATCACGCTCAAATTTGGCAAGTACTTGGTTAAAGCGCTTTAAGCCAGCCATTTGGTTGGTGCCTTTCGCGCTGTTTTTCTACCTATTTCAACTCGCACCGATGATTTGGGTACTGTTAAACAGCTTTATCTACGATGGCGAGTTTGCCTTCGATAACTACATTGAAGTGCTCGGCTCTGCCTTTATGATGCAGGCGTTTGGCAACAGTTTGTGGTTAGCTGTATGGTCGAGCATTTTTGGCTTAGCCATTGCGACTCTGTTGGTCTCTTCTCTACGCAGAGTCGATTCTAAAGTCCGCGACGGTGTGATTGCGTTTACGAACATGAGCAGCAACTTTGCAGGCGTACCTCTGTCATTCGCTTTTATCATTATTTTGGGCACCAATGGGGCGATTACCCTTTTGCTCAAGCAGTATGGCTTACTCGGTGATTTCGACCTTTATGGTAAATGGGGTCTGCTGGCCATTTACATCTACTTCCAAATCCCGCTGGCGGTGTTGTTGCTCTACCCTGCGTTCGACGCGTTGAGTGATGATTGGCAAGCTGCTGCTGCGCTACTGGGAGCCAAAACATCACAGTATTGGGCGAAAATCGCGCTGCCAGTGCTCTCACCAGCCTTATTCGGTACCTTTATTATCTTAATAGCCAACGCAATTGGCGCTTATGCGAGTGTTTATGCGCTGACCTCCGGTAACTATAACGTCATCACAATTCGAATTGCGAGTCTGGTATCGGGAGACCTGTTCCTTGAACCTAATCTCGCCGCTGCAATTTCGGTGATTCTAATGGCGTTACTTGCCTTTATCACAGTGATTAACCAATGGCTCATTTCGAAAAGCTATGCAGGTAGGAAGTAGTCATGAACAACGTTAATAATCGATTCCATAAAACGGTGGTTTATTCCATTGTTGGGATCATGCTCATCCCGATTTTAGCGACCTTTGTCTATTCGCTTTC
The DNA here is from genome assembly GCF_033337665.1 of Vibrio sp. Vb2960. Classification (NCBI taxonomy): domain Bacteria; kingdom Pseudomonadati; phylum Pseudomonadota; class Gammaproteobacteria; order Vibrionales; family Vibrionaceae; genus Vibrio; species Vibrio sp. Vb2960. The sequence goes on from NZ_JAWORD010000001.1 coordinate 265,878, forward strand.
ATCACGCTGGGGTGCCACGGTGCTTCCAGATGGTTTCACTTTTGATTGGTACGTTAAATTGCTGACCGACCCACGTTTTTTGCAAGCATTTGGGCGTTCGCTGTTTATTTGTATTGCTTCGCTAACCCTCAGTGTGATTCTAGTTCTGCCAGCGATATTCGTGGTGTTTTACTACTTTCCAAGGCTCGATAAGCTCATGAACGTATTGATTTTGCTACCATTCGCTGTACCACCAGTGGTGTCCTCCGTCGGCTTGCTTCAACTTTATGCTGACAGTGAAATCTCCCTTATCGGTACTCCTTGGATTCTAGTAGGTACTTACTTCACCATCGCGTTACCGTTCATGTATCGTGCGATTTCTAATAGCTTCGAAGCAATTAACCTTAACGATTTAATGGACGCTGCACACTTGCTAGGGGCAAGCACAACCAAAGCGTTTTTGATGGTCATTTTACCTAACCTCAAAAAAGGACTGATGGCATCGCTTTTCCTTTCATTTTCATTTCTATTGGGAGAGTTTGTGTTCGCCAATATTTTAGTCGGCACACGTTATGAAACCCTGCAAATCTACTTGTATAACATGCGTCAGACGAGCGGCCACTTTACGTCTGCCTTAGTGATGACCTACTTCCTATTTATTTTTTTACTGACTTGGTTGGCAAGTCGTTTCAGCCGAGGAGTCAAACAATGAGCTACGTAACAGCGAAAAATCTGACTAAACGTTTTGGTGATAACACCGTATTTGAGGACATTCACTTTAACATCGAGCAAGGTGAATTCATTACGCTTTTGGGCCCTAGCGGTTGTGGTAAATCGACACTACTTCGCAGCCTTGCTGGGCTTAACCCTGTCGATGGAGGCGAGATTTGGGTAAACGGAGAAGATATCACGCATCAAGTCCCGCAAGAGCGTGGTATTGGGATGGTCTTTCAATCGTATGCGCTGTTTCCCAATATGACCGTCGAAGGCAACATTGCATTTGGCTTAAAAATGAAAAAGCTTGCGAATGATGATATTCGACGTGAAGTGGCTAAAGTCATCAAACTGGTGGATCTGGCAGGTAAAGAAAAACACTATCCGCATCAACTTTCTGGCGGTCAGCGCCAGCGTGTCGCACTCGCTCGAGCGTTGGTGGTGAAACCTCGCATATTATTGCTTGATGAGCCACTTTCTGCGCTTGATGCCAAAATCCGCAAACACCTTCGTCAGCAAATCCGAGACATTCAGAAAGAGATGAATCTCACCACTATCTTCGTAACTCATGACCAAGAAGAGGCGATGATTATGTCTGATCGTATCTTCCTAATGAGTAAAGGGGAAATTGTTCAAGCAGGAACACCTGAAGAAATTTATACTCATCCTGCTAACGAGTTTGTGGCCGGTTTCATGGGGCACTACAACCTTGTAGAGGCCAATAAAGCCAAGCAACTCTTCAACATTGATACCGAATGGAAAGTAGCGATTCGCCCAGAGTCTATATATGTAAAAGAGCAAGGTCGTCAATATGATAGCCACATCTCAGCGCCACAAGTAGGTACGATCACCAACCACCAGCTTCTAGGTAATGTTATTCGCTATCAAGTGAACGTTGAGGAGTGTGAGCTCACTGTTGACTTGCTTAACCGCTCTTCAGAACGCTTACTAGCGAATGGCAGCCAACTAGAGCTACTCTTTAACCTAAACGAAATTCAACCAGTGAGAGCCTAAACATGTCCAAACCTTTGTATGTTTTTGATATGGATGAAACCCTAATAAACGCTGACTGCGCAATGATTTGGAACGAGTTTATGGTTGATAGAGGCATCGCGACTGATCCTTTATTTATTATGGAAGATCAGCGTCTAATGGCCTTGTACTCTGAAGGCAAAATGGACATGGAAGACTATCTAGCGTTCTCCATGAAGCCACTAGAAAACATGCCGATTGAAGAGGTAAATGCCTTGGTTGAAGAATGTGTTGAAAGCCATATTTTGCCTAAACAGTTCCCTCAAGCCAAAACCCTGATTGAGCAACTGTCTCGTGATGGTATAGATATGGTTATCATCTCTGCCAGCGTCACTTTTTTGGTGGAAGCCGTTGGTCGCCGTCTTAATATTCCAACCGCACTCGGAATTGATTTAATCGAGAAAAACAACCGTTATACTGCTGAAATCGACGGTATCCCGAGTTATCGTGAAGGCAAAGTCACGCGATTAAAACAGTGGCTAGAAAATCAGCCTGAGCGTTATTCCGAAATCCATTTCTATACCGATTCAATCAACGATTTACCGCTTTGTGAATACGCGAACTACGCTTATCTGGTAAATCCATGCCCACAACTAAAAGAACACGCCAACAGACCGAATTGGAGTGTGTTAAGTTGGGGGTGAGCTAGCCTCACAAGACCGTTCTTCCTAAGTAAATACTTTTCTATTTGTTCAAAGAGCAGTTCTTTCTGCTCTTTTTTACTTCTCTTCATCACAAATTAAACACTTGATTAAATACTGATTAATTTTTCACATGTCACATGAGAAATCAGCGTCTTATAATTAATCAAATGTTTAATATTTTGAGAGAAGATTGTGACGGAAGCGCATCGAAGGGCGGGAAGACCCACAGATAATATCGACGCAAGGGAAAAACTGATTTTCCATGCGCGCGAACTCTTCACCATTATGGCTTATGACAAGGTCTCTACTCGCCTAGTCGCGCAGAAAGCAGGCGTGAACGTGGCGATGATTCGTTACTACTTTGGCAACAAAGAAGGCTTGTTCGAGACCATGTTGCGCGAAACACTGTCACCGATGCAAAAGCAGATGCAGACGTTGGTATCCAACAGTAACGAGCAAAACTTTCTCGATCTAATGCGTACCTACTACCGCGAAATGATCAAGGTACCACAGTTCCCACGCTTAGTTGCCCAAGTTATGAATATGCCCCCATCGGAAACCCAACGCAAACTGCTCGAAAAGGTCTTCGCAGATATCAGCAAGCCAATGCAAGGCGTGATCTTTGATAAGTTGATCGACAGTGGCGTTTTACGAAAAGACGCCGACCCTCAACTTTGTCGCGTCTCTTACATAAGCTTAATGGTGTTTCCTTTTATGGCACCACCAGCACTGCTCGCCATTCATGGCATTGAACTTTCAGAAGCCTTCTTGAACCGATTATTCGAACACAACATACAACTGATGAAACATGGATTTTTAGACTCGGGCGACCAATATGAAAATGAATAAAAAGCTGCTGTTCTTTCCTGCCCTTGCTGTTGGGGTCGTCATTCTGTTTTTAGCGATTAGCCTCAAGCCAGATTTGCCCGTAAAGCCTGCGGGTGATCGTGCAAGGTTGGTCGAGACAATTCCTCTTGAGCTCAAAGCAATTGCACCTGTTGCTATTGGCTTTGGTAAAATCGCTCCGAAAGTTGAATGGAAAGCGATAGCCGAAGTGACCGGCAAAGTGGTTTACCGTCATCCGCAACTGGAAAAAGGACAAGTGCTGCAAGCAGGAACGGAAATCTTGCGAATCGACCCACTCGATTACGAACTGAAACTGGTTCAAGCTCAAGCCGATCTCAAATCTGCCCAAACCTCTCTGGCTAAGCTGAACCAAGAAGAAGCGAATCTCAAAAGCACCCTCAAGATAGAAGCCAACCGTCTGGTCATCGCCAACAAAGAGTTAGACCGTAAGCAAAACCTACGTAAAAAAGGCCTAACGTCTCAATCGGATGTAGATCAGCAAGAGCAAAGCGCGCTCTCTCAACGTAAGTTAGTACTGGATATTGAAAATCAAATTGGTTTGATGCCGGATGAGAAACGAGTCGCGGAAGCCCTAGTTAAAGTTAATGCATCAAAAGTGGATGAGGCCGAACGCTCGCTTGATAAAACCATCATCACGCTTCCTTACGATTTGCGTATTGCTGACGTAGAAATTGAGAAAAAGCAAGTGGTTAACCTCCAACAAACCATGGTGACAGGACATGGTATTGATGTCATGGAAGTGGAAGCTCAACTATCCATTCATGACATGCAAACTTTGGCGGCGAGCATCGGTGAGTTTGTCCGCGATGAATCTGGTATTCCACAACCTGATATGAATGCGATTCATGCCAACATTGAACTCAGCAGCGGTAACCTCTCTGCAAGCTGGCCTGCGAAAGTTGCACGCATCAGTGAAACGGTTGATCCAAGCCAAGCGACTGCCGGTGTGATTCTGGAAATTGAACAAGACTACCGTGCATTAAACCCAACGTCTGCGCCTCCATTGGTGAACGGCATGTTTGTGCGTGCCTTGATTGAGGGACAAGAGAACCCGAGTTGGGTCATCCCAGAGCGTGCGCTTCATGGCGATAAGATTTACCTGATGGGAGATGACAACCGTCTGCAAGTCGTCACGGTTGAAGTGTTATATCGTCGCAATAACCAAGTGGTGATCGATGGTGAACTAGAGCAAGGTCAGAAGCTGATCATCAACGATTTGCTGCCTGCGATTAACGGCATGCTATTGAAAGAGTCACCTGACCAGTCAGAAACGGCTATTGAGGAGTCTGATTCATGATCCGATTCTTCGCCAAGCATCCAACAGCAGCCAACTTGCTGATGCTAACGCTGCTGATATTGGGGATTTCTTCACTTTCCACGATTAAGCGTGAAACTTTTCCTGAGTTTGATCCGCCCTACATCCTAGCTGGTGTGGTTTACCCCGGCGCTTCCCCTCAAGAGGTAGAAGAGAGCATCTGTATCCGAATGGAAGATGCTGTCGATGGCCTTGCCAACATTAAAGAAACTCAGTGTGAAGCGATTGAAGGCTCTGCGCGTCTTATCTTAAAACTGAATGAAGAAGCCGACATCGGCCGCATGCTGGTTGATGTTCAAACTCAGATCAATTCGATAAACGACTTCCCTCAAGAAATTGAGTCTCCTGTGGTCCAAGAGCTAGATTGGAATGAGCCAGTTGTGGATGTCGCCATCACCGCAGATACCACATGGCCAGAGCTAAAAGCGTATGCCGAACAGCTTAAACGCACGTTAAAAATCGATTACGATGTCTCTTTGGTTGAAGTTGCTGGCTTCTCTGACCACCAATACCGAGTAGAGTTAGACACTCAAGCTATCCGACAACTTGGTTTGAGTGTTGGTGATATTGCGGAGCAGATTGGTCGTCAAAACGTCAAGTTGCCAAGTGGTAATGTCGAAACACCAGATAAGAACTTTCTGATCCGCTTCGACGAACGTCGCGTTACGCCAGAAGAACTTGAGACTATCGTCGTGGGCTCTGGTCCAAATGGATCAATCATCCGTCTAAGAGACATTGCGACGATTACCGACCGGTTTGAATTGGACGAACAGAAAGTCCTCTTCGATGGTCACCCTTCTGCCCTACTAAAAGTCAGCAAAAACAAAGAAGATGACGCACTGCGTATCAAGGAACGGGTTGCTCAATTTGTAGAAGAACAACAAGCTATCGCGCCAGACGGTGTGATGCTACAAATGACCAATGACCTTTCATCCGTACTTTGGGATCGCCTGACCATGATGGTCAAAAACGGTTGGCAAGGTATCATTCTGGTCTTCGCCACCATGTGGTTGTTCTTTAGTTTTCGCTACTCTTTTTGGGTCGCGGCTGGTTTGCCCGTTGCCTTCTTGGGTGGGTTATTTTTGATGGCGCAACTTGGCCTGTCCATCAACATCATGTCTTTGGTCGGGTTACTCATGGCCATCGGTATCATGATGGATGACGCCATCGTTATTGCCGAATCGATTGCCGCTCACCTCGACCGAGGAGAAGAGATCGATGATGCCGTAACTAAAGGGGTGAAAAAGGTACTGCCGGGGGTAATTTCTTCCTTTTTAACTACGGTGTGTATTTTTGGTAGCTTATTATTCCTGCAAGGTGAAATGGGTGCGGTACTTAAAGCAGTTCCTCAAGTTCTGATCCTCGTATTGAGCTTAAGTTTGGTGGAAGCCTTCTTGATCCTACCTAACCACCTTTCTCATTCACTGCATAAACAAAAGCAAGAGCGAAAGACACCGAAGTTCAAACAAAAGCTGCTCGCTTCTTTTGAAAACTTCCGCAACACCACCTTGGTCAATGCAGTGGATAAAGTGGTCGAGTATCGCTATGCCTTTATGGGTGGCGTGGTCGCCTTGCTTCTTATCTCCGCAGCCACGTTAGTAGGTGGTTTACTCAAGTTCCAACCCTTCCCTGAACTGGATGGCGACATTGCAGAAGCGCGTATTATTCTTCCTCCGGGTTCTTCTCTGTCTCAAACGGAAGCTGTCGTCGATAAGATCGTCGCTTCCGCTCAAAAGCTAGATAAAGAATGGACAGAGAAAGTGGAAGACGGCAATCCATTGGTTCTGCACATCACCAGTCAATTCAATGCTAACGCCGACGCGAATGAATCTGGCCCTCACATTGCCACGGTACGTCTGGATTTGCTGGGCGCCGAGAGTCGTAACACACTCATCGATGAATTTATCGACGCATGGCGTGAAGACATTGGTGAACTTGCCGATCCTATCTCGTTGGTATTTAAACAACCGACCATGGGGCCAGGTGGACGAGCGATTGAAATTCGAGCGAAACATGATGATCTGGATGCGCTCAAAGCGGCCTCTATCGACATTCAGCAATACTTGAATGAGTTTGACGGTGTCCATGGCGTGTTGGATGACATGCGTATGGGTAAAGAAGAAGTCTTGGTTAAACTGCGTCCGGGTGCAGAAGCTTATGGGATTAACGGCCAACTCATCGCCAATCAATTGCGCGCGGCTTTCTTTGGCCAAACCGCAGACGAAATCCAAGTTGGGGTTGAAAACATTTCCATCGAAGTTCGCCTTGATAAAGCGCAAGCTGGTGACTTACAGCAATTGGCAAACTTCCCAATTATCTTGTCCGATGGCAGTCAAATTCCACTCGCGACCATTGCGACTTTGGATTTCCAACGTAATTACGTAAGAATCCAGCGCATCGATGGCTTGCGCACTGTGAGCGTATTCGGCAATATCGACAATACGAAAGCCAACTCAACCGCCATTATTCGTCAGTTCCAACAAGATGAAGCGCCAAAACTTATGCAAAAGTATTCTGGTCTTCGCTTTGATTTTGAAGGTGAAGCCAAAGATACCGCTGAAACTGGCGCATCAATGGGTAAAGGCTTCTTGCTTGGTTTGTTTGGCGTGTTTGCGATTCTGAGTTACCAATTCCGCAGTTATTTGGAACCATTCGTCGTAATGCTTGCGATTCCCCTCGCCTTTATTGGCGTGGTATGGGGACACATCCTACTCGGTCACTCATTAAGTATGCCAAGTATGATGGGCTTTGTCTCACTAGCGGGGATTGTGGTGAATGACTCGATTCTGTTAGTTCAGTACATAAGCCATCATGTGGATGAAGGGGATAATGTGCATGACTCGGTAGTCAAAGCCAGTCGGGAACGCTTTAGAGCAGTATTCCTAACATCAATGACCACTGCAGCAGGTTTGCTTCCGTTACTGACTGAAACCAGTTTGCAAGCACAGGTTATTCAGCCACTGGTTATCTCCATCGTGTTTGGTATCTTTGCATCCACTCTTCTGGTGTTGTTTATGATCCCTGCCGCGTATGCCATTTTAGCTGACTTCGGCCTAGTCCATAAGCATGAAGAGATCTAAAACGACTGATAAGTAAACTTATCAAAATGAACAAGAGCGGCTTAGGTCGCTTTTTGTTCAACACCAACACGTTAAAAAACACAATCACTTAACAAACAGAGAGTTATTGTGTCTCATTAAGTGTGAATATGAACAGTTAAGGATTAAGTATGTTGAGTTTTATATAACCAAATCAAATAACCAACACAAGATTTATAATATGTCTTATTGTCAAAAACGGAATTTCACAGAGTAAAAATACACGTAGGCAACACATTCACAATTTAAACTCACGATAATGAAAACATTGATTGAAGAATTAACATTTTAACAATCATTACAACAATGTTAACTTTAGCCTCGTTGGTCGCGCTGGTGGTAAGCCTCTCACCAAGCCTATTGTCAGTTTTATATGGACGTTCGACCACCTCCAAAATGAATAGACACCCAATTTGGTGCCCTTTTTTCGCCCGTGAAAGCATTCTTCGCGGGCTTTTTTCTTTAAGTTAAGTATGAACGCTCTGGATCAACTTTTTTTTGTCAACCTTTCGGATTTGGAGGTAGTATGTGAATCAATAAGCGGAGACAGTGCTAGCAACTCTAAAACATTTTTTTCAAAGATTTCATCCGCGTGTCTTACCCAATCTAAAAACTTTTTTTGAGCAAACATAGGCTCGATTTCATATAAAAATTCAATACTAAAGTAAAACTCATTTTTGATAGGCAAATTGTACACTCTTCGATAGTCTTTTTTATACTCCAAATTTCCTTCTACATATTTTGAAAATGTATTTTCACCAATCTTGATATCTTGGCATTTGATTGGAGGGTAACCACGAAGAAACTCTCCCACAAGGAACTCTTCTTTCGCTCTCTTTTTTTCTTCGTTTATCGGGTCCATTCCCCAACGATGATTTGCGTACGCAATGGCATCATTCATCAACTCTGTATGATCACCTTTTCGAGAGCCGTCAGGTGACTCTACAGCATGATAAAAATCCACGTACTCTTTCTCTATAAATGAAGATAGTTCATTAACACTAGTAATATATTTATCTGAAGATTTAATCCTTAACCGAATATATAAACCACCTTGTTTATTGATTGGTAATAGTGGATTTATTATTTTATTTTGAAAAGAGAAATAAATCGTGGCCAATTTTATAAACTTTTCATGCCGCTCTACTTTTGAATCAATATTGAACCGTTGTAATTCAATAAAATCTTGGTATACATGTCCTTCATATATGTTGTTCGGACACTCAAATGACAGCACTAAGTCATCTATCTGGAATACATTATGTAACAAGTTTGCAAAATCTGGCTTTCCTCTAAAGCCATCTTTATACATTTTAATAAGGCCCATATATCTAACCCTTGTTCTTTAAATATTCATCAATATCTTTTAAACGTTTACTAGCCATATTATTACCAGACATCATCAGTTGTCGTCGATAAGATTCCACACCGAAATAGGGTAATGTATGTGGGCTCTCTGTGACCTCTCCATTCATCACTAATCCCAAGAATTTACAACAACGAACGAGACTACTTGCAGATAATGGAGTTTGTCTCGCAGCAATATTTGGGACAATATCAAAGGGATTCGTTCGGGTTTTTGTGTAATTAACTTTCAAACCAAGCTGCTGTGCATTTTTCCCTATCTTCGTTGTATTTGTTCCCCCTGCATGCACAACGATTTGTTGATTCAATAGTCTTAAGCTCGGATTATTTTTTCTAACATACTCAAGAGCAGAGTTAAAAATAATGGCACCTTGGCTATGCACTGTCCATTTTACTTCCTTACCCTGCTCTGCACATTGTTTCATTACTGCTGCTAGGTGTTGAGCATTGTGCGAAGTAAAACGAGTTTTGTCATAAACACATTCAATAAGGTCCAGCTTCGCATTATCAGAAGGGTTGTGAAACAACGTATACTCTGTTGGCTTATCTTCTTTGTACGCCACCTGCGTATGTACCCCCATCAGTGTCGCCGCTTTCTCATAATCATTCAACATTCCATTTACCGTTGCATGAAGCGTATTGACTTGATGAGTTACTTGAGCTTTAGTGTGGTCCCACTCAGCCAACAATAACTTTGCTTCATCATTGTTCTGCACTCCATTATACTCACCATTTTTACCTGTTTCTTTCTTCACATGATACATTTGGGTTCTTTGATGTGAATGCTTAAAAATAGACTTACCATGCAACTGTCGATCAAAAGCAATATCATGAATTACAACTTTCCCGTCTCTAAGGATACAAGTTAATAAGTAATGATAATTTTTGAAGGGATACCTAGTTCGAAATATTCGAAGCAATGGATTGCGTTTGTGTCTAACTACAGACGGTGTGCTTGGATTAGATGAGAGAAAATACATTTCTTTGACAACTTGCTTCTGATCATATTCATTCAGAGACGCAAGCATGATGAGGGATTGTCTTGATAAGTATAGTTTTTTATTGCTAAAGAGTGCAGCTGAAAGTCTCACTCTTCCATGTAAGAATTGTTCAACCTCATTAACCGACTTATTATTTAGCCCAATGTAATCAAAAGCCTCTTTCCTTTCAATAAATTCCCAAGTCATTACTAATCCCTCTTCAAATAAAAGTGAGCCACATACTAAGGTATTATGAAGGTCAAAAAGGAGATCGGATCTTTTCTAAATTTTAAATATCTAACATCACCTCCACTTTACTGAAATCTACACTTTTAAAAGTTACATCCGCTCCATCCAGCAATAGCTCATCAAACACGCCAACTATTGATAATGAGCTTGAGGATCTGATCCCTACCCATGAAATGAGAAACAAAAAAGCCAGCCTTAAAAGGCTGGCAAGTAGAGCAACAAGGTCAGTGCTTACTGCTAACTAACACCGAACTCGTATTGGATTCATTTTCGTCTGTTAGTCTCTTTTATCGGCGTTTATGACTTGCTTGCTTTCTCTTTGTGGCACGTTACCTTTACTAACTGTTCTTGCTCATCTTTAATGTTTTTCACGATACGCTCATCACGTGCGTGAATGGCATCCATGTTCATTTGCTGAATATCTGCTATAGCTTCATGTTTCATTTCAGAAAAGTCCTGACGTAAATCTGAGCTCCACTCCTCTTTGTCTAAAGTGTTAGCAGCAGCGATTGGTGATGACATTACAGCAATAAGACTTAGAGTAGATAGAAATACGCTTTTCATAATAAGCTCCTTGAGGATTAGCAGTTAATTTTAATTACAATTCATATATTGCACATACGATGCCAACTTTTATTTTGTTATTTTTCAACAACTTAAATAAAAACTCATATTCAACGTTATCTTCGTCTGGTAAATTTCGCTAACCAAGTGTCAAATTAACCATGCGAATTTAAAACATTAGAAACATATATATTAGAAATGCTTTGTCAGGCAGTTTTCTCATCAGATAATTACGTAACTGCCCACTAAAAAATCACTTTGAATCAAAATGCGGAAACAAAAAAGCAGCCCGAAGGCTGCTCCTAATCGTTAACATCAAGCTTGTTAACTCGATACGCTTGCTTCAACGCTCGACGTCACTGGCGACTTTCTGAAACGATTAATCAAACGATGGATAAACCTCTTAATCGATCTGAAAATATTTTTAATATCTTCAAGCATTAAATACAAACAAGGCACCAACACTAAAGTCAGAACCGTTGCGTACAACACCGCAAAGCCCAAAGCGACAGCCATCGGTATGACAAAACGCGCCTGCAAACTCGTTTCAAACATTATCGGCAATACACCCGCAAACGTCGTTATTGAGGTGAGCGTGATAGCTCGAAAACGAGCACAACCCGCCTCAACAACCGCTTGTTTGATGTTCATACCCTTTTCTCTCACTTGGTTTACGTAATCTGTCATAACCAGAGAGTCGTTGATAACCACGCCAGCAGCGGCGATCAAACCAAATGTCGACATCATACTGATGTCTAAACCTAGCCAGAAATGGCCCCAAATCGCCCCCGTCAGACTAAACGGAATGACGGACATTACAATCAAAGGTTGGGTATAACTTTTTAACGGTACAGCTAACAAGATGTAGACGATGATCATGCCTGCAATAAAGAACAAAATCTGTTCATTACGCTGCGCAGCCTGCTCTTCAATATCACCACCCAATTCTGTTTTCACACTCGAGAACGCTTGCTTCATATCCGGTAAGATATTGTCGTCAATGACCTTCACGATTTCTTGAGGTTCAACCAATTCTTCGTCTATCGAACCATAAACATAAACGGTTTGATACCCGCCTTCACGTCGAATGCTACTCACGCCCGGCTGCTCGTTGATCTTCACCACATCACCTAGCATGACCTTCTTACCTGCTGGTGTTGTAATCACAGCGTAACGCAATGATGAGAATGCTTCACGCGTCAGTTGCGGGTAACGCACCATAACTTTAATTTCTTCACCATCACGAATAATGCGCTGTGCTTCGCCACCATAAAAGCTGCCACCAACTTGCTCTGCGATCATGGTGAGATCCAGACCGAGATCGTACGCTACAGGCGCAAGAGACAGGAGTACTTCTTTGCTTCCAGAATCAATAGAAGATGAAATATCATATAACCCTTCTTCCTGCTGTAAACGCTCTATCAAGTAACGCCCAGCCTCGTTGAGCTCATTGATGTTAGAACCAAACAACAAGTAGCCAAACTCATCCCTGTCACCACCACCCGCACTCTGCTCGCGGATTTTGATGCTCTTCATACCTGGAATAACAGGCATAGCTTCACGCCAACGTCGAGCCAGTTCAAATGTATTGAACGGGCGTAACTCTTCATCAACCAGAGGTACTAATACACGACCTTCGGTGCGGCTTCTGTTGTACGACAGCACATCACGAATCATTCCTTGACCATGTTCTGCAATGGTCTCAGATTCGATCTTTTGCATGACACGTTCAATAGTCTTGAGTGCACTGATGGTCTGCTCACTTGAAACGGTATCATTCATTTCAATAGTGATCGCAGGATAGTCAGTCGGCACTTTAGGGTTAGGGATCACCCGAACATAATTCGCGTTGATCAAAGCCGCGCTGATCAGCAGTAAACCACAGAACACCGCAAACACTGTCCAGCGCCAATGGGTGCATGTTGTTACAAAGTTCCGATATGGACCATTTACAAAACCAAAAAAACGTTGGTTAAATCGGTCACGCCAACCACCTGGTTTAACTGGCTTAAAATGAGTATGCGCAAGGTGTGCAGGAAGGATCAGCTTCGATTCAATCAAACTGAAGATCAAACAAAGAATCACGACCCCCGCGATACCATAAAAGAATGCACTATCAATACCGCTAGACAACAAGAAAGGAGCAAACACAGCAATTGTGGTTAACACACCGAAAGTGGCTGGTGTGGCAACACGTTTTACACCACGAACCACGTTTTCGACGCCACCGCCTTTTTCTTCAATTTCGCTGTAAGCGCTCTCTCCCATCACGATGGCGTCATCAACTACAATACCGAGCACCATAATGAAGGCAAAAAGAGACACGATGTTTACCGTGATTCCTAATGCAGGCATCATCATTACGGCACCGAGAAAACAGACAGGTAGCCCAATCATTACCCACATAGCCAAGCGGAAACGTAGGAAAATGGTCAGCATAATCGCGACTAATGCAGCGCCTTGCAGCAAGTTTTTCAACATCATGTCGAGACGCCCATTTAAATAATAAGTCGTATCAACTAAGACTTTGAGCTTAACATCCTGCGGTAATGTCTTGTTTTTTGTTTCAATATAATTACGAACGGACTGTGCAACAGGGATAATGTTCTGGTCACGAGTTGCTTCAACAGACATGTAGATCGCATTCTGACCTGAGTATTCAAAGTAGCGCTCTTCTTCCGTAAAGCCATCTTTTATTGTGGCAATATCTTGCAACAGAACCTTTGCACCATTTGCGCCAAGCTTTACAGGAATATTTCTAAACTCATCACCACGGTAGTATTGGTTTTCAATCCTTACTGCAATCATCCCTGAGTTTGTTTTTACTTCGCCCGCAGAAAAGTTGGCTGAGTAACGGCTGATCGCGCTGCTGATATCGCTCAACGTCAGGTCGTATTTACGAAGAACAAGTGGGTCAACTTCAATCGCTATTTCTTCTTCTGGCGCACTCAGATACACCAGCATGACGTTTTCTAACTGAAGTAATTCATCTTCGATTTGCTTAGCAAGCGGTTTAAGCTCCTCGAGCGGTCGGTCCCCAACTAACCCCATTTCGATTACATCTTGGCGCCATTCAACTTGGTAGACATTGATTGGTTCCATACCCGCTGGTAAGTTAGACAAGGTATCAATACGTTGGTTTACATCATCTAAGACACGCTTGATATCGGCATTAACGTCTACCTCGATGGAAACATACGCGCTACCTCTAGAGGCCGTTGAGACTGCTTTTTTAATCCCGGTGACGTCTTTAATCGATTCCTCGACCTTAACGAGAATACTCTCTTCTATCTCTTGAGGAGAAGCGCCAGGATAAGTCGCACGAACATCAATGTAGTTCACCTCAATATTCGGAAACATCTGCCTTTGAATAAAGAGAAAGCTCACCACACCCATGATAATGATGAACACCATCAAAAGGTTGGCAGCGACGGGATTATTCGCAAAATAGGCAATTAAGCCCTTTTGTTTAGTATCTTCCATGACAAACTCCTACTTACTGTACGACGGTTTCGGAGTCGTCACTCTTTTTTGCGATTTGTACCGCCATGCCTTTTTGAGGGTACTCTGGTAAGGTCAGTACCAACTTATCACTTTGCTCTAAACCTTCGCCCACCAGCAAAAACTCACCTTCTGCTCTCAAAACCGTGACGGTTCTGGGTTGAAGTTGATTATCGCCATTCACCACCCACACGGTACGGTTTTTAACTAATTCCTGTGGTAAGCGATAGATATGCTTAAGTTCCTTACCAGTGAAGCTCACTTCAACGTAGGAGCCGAATTTAATTGGAGGCTGCTGGTTATCGACACCGTATGGGTCCGCGATTTGAATGACCATGTTAATCATTCGGGTAGCGCTATCAATCATGCCTAAGTCACGAACTACTCGACCTTCTCTAGTGGTAGAAAACACACCTTGCTGCGTCACTGTCGCAGTGAGTTCACCAATGGATTCGGGTAAAAATGCACTATCAAAACCGGCAATGGGTACGTGCACCTCTGCCACTTCGATGTTGTTTAACGTGGCAACTCGAGAACCAGATGTAACAAATTGACCAACACCAATATCACGCTCAACAACCAGCGCATCGTAAGGTGCAACGACTTTGCAATTTTCTAACTCTCTTTTTGCTCGTTTGAGTGCCGCTTGAGCCGACTTCACTTGGGCTTGTGCGCTCAAAACGTGAGGTTTGCGTAAATACAGATCCGTCACTTGCTTATCGCTCAGTCTCTTTGCCTGACGTTTTGCAACTTCGGCTTTCGCTTGTTCCTCAATCAAGTTTGCGCGTGCACTAGCTAAATCGGCTTCAGCTTGTAAAACCGACGCTTCATAGTTGTCACTTTCAATTGTGAAAAGAACCTCTCCTCGTTTCACGATGCCACCCGTTACAAAATTCGGGTGCCAACTTATCACTTCACCACTGACTTGCGCGGAAAGGTGTGTTTTTTCAAAAGGGACTAATTCACCGTGACTGGTAATCACCACTTTGTGATCAGTAGGAAAAAGAGAAGAAGCCTGAACAGTAGGTTCTGTAATTGCATCTTTGGTTGACTCTTTTTCCGGCGCAGTTGCGGCAATTGCAGCATATCCTGCATAAGAGCCTCCAACGACGACGAAGGGTAAAAGCCAACGTAATATGGGTTTTGCTAACATCGAAAATCCTTTTTTATTGTTGTTTTCAACACCACACTTTTATTCAGTCCATTGCTCCCGGTAAGCATGGTGGTGAGAGAATTGAATTTGAATAAACATCAAAGCGGCGCTTGCCTAGTCTTTTAAGCAGCGAACTAGATAGTTATTGCCAATTCAAAGTCAATAAAATTAACAAAAAATTAACCAACTGCGCAAGTTGCTCTGACTTAACTTTTATTCTAAACAGCAAATGACATGCCAAGCATTTACTTATTAAAAATCATATAGTTATAGAAAAACCATTATTTTATCCAGTGTGCTATTGGTCATAATCACCAGATATTAGTGATTATGACCAATACGGCCATAATGATAATTAAAATAAATGATTATCTGCGCTCTAAAAGTTGAACTTAGTGCAGGCTCTATGGCAATTCATTGATTAATCGCTCGTTATCAAACGGTTCTGGGTGCATGTGGCGTCAGCTTAAGTCTATAATTTGGAGTAGGTAACACTCTGTAAGACAAGGAAATGTGCTTTGTTACAAACGCTCGCCAAGTTGCTCTTCCCCTCGCTGCTCACTATTTTATCGGCATGCTCATCCGTATCGTTGAATGACGCCAGTGAAAAGTCCACCAGCTTTCAGCTCGGTTATCAAAAGGATTCTGTTCTTGCGCAGTACTTTGAAGCTTACGGGAGAGACCCCAAGTCCATAACTGGCTTTGCACCGTTAAATCAGGGACACGATGCCCTTCTTGCTCGAACCTCTTTGATCGAGTCCGCCCAGAAAAGCCTTGATCTTCAATACTATATTTACCGTGGTGACGAAACGAGTCAGCTAATAACGTGGCGCTTGTATGAAGCGGCAAAGCGTGGTGTTCGAGTAAGGCTGTTGCTTGACGATATGCAAAAGCGAAACGACGATGTGATGGCAGCCCTCAATGCACATCCTAATATAGAAATCCGCTTATTTAACCCACATCAGTATCGCGACTCCCGTTGGTTCGCTCTTGCTAGCGATTTTGAACGTCTTAATCGTCGTATGCACAATAAGTCTCTGATTGCAGACAGTGTTTCCGCCATTGTCGGAGGTAGAAATATCGGCAATGAATACTTCTCTTTTGAATCGCAAGTTGAGTTTGGTGATTTTGATCTTCTGCTCTATGGTGAGGCGGTACAACAAACTGCCGATCAGTTCGACCTCTACTGGAATAGCGCCTATTCGATACCAATGGAATGGATTACACCGAATTCACAGCAAATTACCGACCAAGCGATTCAAAAGCAGGTCAATAAACTCCGGTTAGAGGAAAAGTTTTCAACCGGCCGCTATGACTTCACTCAACTGGATATGTACCAAGATCTAAAACAAGGCAAACTCAAGCTCTACTGGGGAGAAGCGAAAGTATGGTTTGATCTGCCCGATAAAGTCGCGACCCGAGAGAGCCAACTTATTGATAATTTGTCGGAATTGGTTAAAAGTGTTGAGGATTCATTTGTGCTCATTTCTCCCTATTTCGTTCCAACTGAAGCAGGTACTCAAGCATTAAGTAACGCGGCCAAGCGAGGCGTTGATATCACGATTGTGACCAATAGCCTCGCGTCTAACGATGTGTTTGCCGTGCATGGTTGGTACGCAAAATATCGAAAAGATCTACTCGAAGCTGGAATCAAGCTTTGGGAAGTAAAAGCGAGCGCGAAACTCAAAAGTAAGTGGAGCCTCACGGGGAGTAGCAGAGCAAGTTTACACGCTAAAGCAATGACAATTGATAACAAAACACTTTTCGTTGGTTCGATGAACTGGGACCCACGTTCGGCCGCTTTGAATACCGAAATGGCCGTTGTTATCGAACAGCCAGAATATGTGCAAATGTTTCTAGAACAACTGCCAAATCAACTGTCGAGTAACGCCTACGCCTTAACTCTGCGCGACGGGGACATTGTCTGGACCGACGTAAAAACAGGCGAAGAATACGACTCCGAACCAGAAGCAGGAGTATGGCGAAAAATGGGCGCTTGGTTCTCCGGAATATTACCGATTGAAGATCAGCTATAACAGCTGCCAATACTGCAAACCTCCCCAGTCAAGCAAAACAAAATGGACGCTAGTTTTGGGCAGGGGACACAACCAACATAAGGAAGTTCAATGCCAGCGCAATGGAATGAATACTATCAGAAAATTTTAAGCCAACCTCACCGCCCAAACGTGGAAAATGCCGTAAACCGACTTAAGATAGAAGGCAAAGTCGCTCTTGATATTGGCTGCGGAATAGGTCGAGACAGCCACTTTCTACTCGAACAGGGATTTAAGGTTCACGCATGTGATAGCAATGAAGATGCAGTAAAAACTTGTTTAACACGCTTTGAAGGTAATAAACGATTTTCGGTTTCGCAGTGCTGTTTTACTGAGTTTAATTATCCTCAGTGCAGCTTGGTTATCGCAAATGCCAGTTTGTTCTTTTGCCCTGACAAAGGCTTCAAACAAGTCTGGACAAAAATAGACAGCGCATTACAACCGAGCGGTATCTTCTGCGGCGATTTCTTGGGAGTGAAAGACTCCTGGGTGACCTCCGAAATGCATCCAAACATTACCGCATTAACGAAAAAGGAAGTGGAAAGCTTATTCGAAGGTTACGACCTCATTTCATTGCATGAAAGAGATGAAGACGGGACCACTGTAGTCGGAAGCCAAAAACATTGGCACATGTTTAGTGTGACCGCTCGAAAGCGCTAAAAATGGTCTCTCGATAAAGAAAGCAGCACTTCAAATCAGTGCTGCTATCAGAGATTAATTGACGGGATACACCACTTCAAAACGCTCTAAAACCAGCGTACGTTTCTCATGCCAATCGATGTTCAACTCATCGCATTCAGCTTTAAAAAATGCAGTATGAGCATCACGCCACCAGTTTAAGGTTCTATCACCTTCGCCTTCTGCGAAGGCAAACTCTGCGGTTACATCCTCATATTTGCATGTACTTACGTCAGTAATTCGTATCACGCAAACCGGGTCCCCATCCCAATTCGTCACTACTTGTAAATGACCGACTTGGGGCATGGTTTCACCATGTTCTCGATACCAAAGCTCCAAACTGCACGATGCAGTTTTCTGTCCAATACGAACCAAATCTGCGCATACATTCGCGTTGTATTCGTCGGCACAATAATAGTCAGCACTGACTGATGGTACAGCTTCCCTTTGTTCTGGTGATAATAATTCTAGGAATTGTTCTAAGTAATCCTTAGCTCGCGCGTCCATGCTCACTCCATTAATCATAAATTCGTAAGGAGGATAAAAGATATCACCACAAATAACCACCAGGAACAAACTGAAAAACAACAAGAATATGACTTCTACGAAGACGACTGTTATTTCTTTTGTAATAACTTTGCTAAACGTTTGTGCTATTTGCTATTGTTGCATGGTCTATCTGTACTCTTCTCGTGAAAGGACGTTATATGCGCTTATTTATTGGTATTTTTTTCTCGCTGATACTTGCCTTGCCAACAATGGCATCGGAGGAAAAGTATTCAGAATCGGATCTGTTAGATAGACCATTAATGGAACGCTATATTTTAGATGAACTAAAAGCGCTGCGTCAGGACTATCAAAGCCTAGAAAAGCGAATGATCACAGAGATCACCGATCGCGAGCTAACGGTCGCAGATAAATCGTTGAACTATGCCAACGTGACCGTTACATACTTCTTCTACATCATTGCTGGTGTCGCATCGCTGATTGCCTTTGTCGGATGGCAATCTCTGCGCGAGTTTAAACACAACACCAAAGAGATGGCTGATAAACGATTGGAGAAGATCGCCCAAGAATATGAGAAAAAGTTTGTCGCCCTTGAGCGAGATTTAAAACGCAAAACTCGCATTATCAGCGAAAACAACAAAGAGATTGAGAAAATCAACGAGATCCATAACTTATGGCTACGTGCACAAAGCTCTCAAACTCCAGAACAACGTATTGAAATCTATGATGAAATCTTATTAATTCGTCCAGGTGATTTAGAAGCGTTGACTTACAAAGCCGACGCAGCGATGGAAATCAACGAATACCATTGGGCACTTAGCATTTGTAACCGCGTACTTGAAGTCGATTACACCAACGGTCCTGCATTGTATCAACGCGCGTGTGCATACTCTCGCCTTGGTATCGAAGAGCAAGCTATTGAAGACTTGGAACGCGCAATTGAATACAGCCCATCCATTCGTGATTTACTTGCCGAAGAACGAGACCTCGAATTGCTGCACGGTAATGAGCGTTTTGAAAAGCTCTTACATCTAGCAAGCGAATAATGGAATAAACAGCATGAGCAGCCACTTTAATCTAGAAGACGCTAGCCAAGTATTGGTTGGTGCTTTTGCCCTAGCAGTCCCGATCTCATTTTCGGAGGAAGCGTGGCGATTGGGTGAGAGCCTACCAATGGCAAACTTGCTCATGCTGTTAAGTCTTTCTGTCATTTTCCTCAGTTTTTTCGCGTATCAAAGCGTGTTTCAAAGCCACATCAAGAATCGCGTATCCATCTTTATTTTTCGTGTGGTTATCGCGTACCTCATTGCGGCCGTTGTGGTAGCGTTAGTTCTTTTCTGTCTTGATAAACTGCCACTCATGAATGAGCCTTTGGTTGCGATAAAGCGCGTTATCGTCATCACAATGCCTGCTTCGATGGGCGCGATCGTAGTCGACAGTTTCGACAAAGAATAGAGATAATCGCTACTCTTCTTCTAACGTTAAGTTCGACCCCGAGTGGTCTTTCCCTAATACATCTTCTGGGTTTCGCAGTGCACAGGTTTCTAACGACAAGCACCCGCAGCCAATGCATCCGCCTAAATCGTTTTGCAACGCTTTAAGTTTTTGAATCTTTTGTTCTAACTGTTCATGCCAATGGCTTGCCATTTCTTCCCATTGCGCTTTGTTAGGGGCTTGGTGTTTCGGCAGTTCATCTAACGCATGTTTAATTTCTTCTAACGACAACCCAACTTGCTGCGCTGCTTTGATCACCGCAACACGGCGCAACACACTGCGATGGTAGCGACGCTGATTACCTTGATTTCTCCAACTCGAAATCAGCCCTTTTTGCTCGTAAAAATGTAGGGCAGATACTTTCACTCCAGAACGTTTTGCCACTTCTCCTACGCTGATTTCCATCCTTGACTCCCTGTGTATCAATTTTGTTAAAAAAATGCTTTACCTCAAGTTTACTTGAGGTTTTAAAGTTGCACCATCTTAATTAACGCTAAACCCCGGCGATCTCAAGATAATGTGTTCAGCGCGAACGACTTGGTTGTTAAACACAAGACAGTTGGACATCAACCTTTTGAAATCCATCGGGAGTTAGAGGCAAACATAATGAAAAATAAAACTCAGCCGTACTTAGCTGGCCGCTTCTTCGACAGTATCTCCTCTGGCTTGTTCATGATGGCACTGCCATGGGTCATGCTTTCCGAACCTAACATGGGTACATTCGTCGCTTTAGTTTCTCTGAGCTGCACCGCGATTGCTTTTCTAGCAACGCCTTTCTTTTCCACTTTAATTGACCGACATTCACGCAAAGTACTACTCGTGCTCAATCAATGGATTCAATCGGGTATGGCTTTGGTGGTGTTCATTGCTTATTGGTTAGGGTTTGAGTCACACTGGTTGCTGGCTTTTGCGCAATTGGTGTATTGGGTTTCGAGTAATTTTGCATGGACGACCAACAATGCCTTCACCCAAGAAAATTATCAGCACCATGAGTATGCGAAAATTTCGGGTCAGCAAGAAATTGTAATGCAATCCACGACCCTCGGAGCTGGCGCGTTGGGTATTGTTTTGCTTGAAATGTGGGGTATGAAAGAGTTTGCTTTGTTTGCGGCCAGCGCCTCTGCGTTAGCAGCGATGTTCTATATTCTGACGCCTTATACCCAACAATTAAGGGCATCAAAATCCGTTGCTTTCATCGCGCAACTCAAAGAGAGCAAACAAATATTCCGTCTCGAACCCCGATTTTATGGCTTTATTCTGCTCTCTTGCCTCTCTTATCCTGCATTGACGTATTTGAGCAAACTGGTGCCGATTTGGTTTTCTGAACAAGGCATCTCTGGCGATTGGTTTGCAGGGTTCAACATCAGTTTTGGCCTCGGCTCGTTGCTAACCGGCTTTATTGTCACCAAAGTGCTAAGCCGTGCCTCCCATAGCCACATTATGTTCGCTTCGATGGTTATGGTCTCTTTTGCGCTTATCGGGATGAGTTTTGCGATGAGCCCGCTGACCATCTTATTGTTTACGGCGCTGTTTGGCGTATTTAACGCGCTAAATCGCATTGCGAGAGTCAACTGGATGCATCACACCGTAGCGGTTCATCAACGAGGTCGCGTCGATGGCGGCATCAGCATGTTTGCCACCACCATTCAATCTCTCAGTTACGTCCTGATTGCAATATTGAGTCATTACGAACTAACACAATACGGTTTTGCAATCGCGGCTGCTGTCATGGTGTTAGCAGTGATTTTGATGGGATTACTCAGTCGAGACGTCGAGCCGTTTAACGACCTACCCCTTCATGCAGCAGCAAAGTGAAGCATAGAAATTGAGAAGTTGAGAAATTGAAAAAGCGAGATAGGAAGGCAACCAACATCGTCTTCCTATTTTTTACGCCAGCACTTTTACCTCTATCGCTTATCAGCAAGGTTGGGTATTCTGAGGTGACCAACATGAGCAGAGGGAAATCGCAGTGAACTTAAGGCAATTAGAAGTCTTTTACGCCATTATGCAAGCAGGAACGGTGTCAGGCGCGGCTCGCTTACTGCACGTTTCCCAACCTAATGTCACTCGAGTTCTCGCCCATACAGAACAACAACTGAGCTTCGCTTTATTTGAGCGTGTAAAGGGCCGTCTCGTTCCAACTCAAGAAGCCAAAGCCTTATTGCCAGAGGCTGAAAAAGTCTATCAACAACTCGGACAATTTCGCTCTCTGACCAACAAAGTCAAACAGGGAACTCAACATTTACGAGTCGGTGCTCCGCCTGTTTTGGCCGCACACTTGTTAGCGCCGACTGTCGCGTTGCTGTCGAAAGAGCACGGCATCTCCTTTGAGCTCTCAACGGCTAATCGCGATGAGCTGTGCTCAGGTTTACTGAAACATGAACTGGATGTCGCCATTGCGTTCGGTGAAGAAACGCCACCAGCGATCATGGGACACATGTTATTAAAAGAAAACTTGGCGCTAATTGCCCCTAAAAGCGCAGCGATACCCACAGAAAAAACCGTCACTTTAGAAGAACTCATCAGTCACGATTTACCCATTATCGGTTTAGATAGCCGAGACCCTCTGGGCTTGCTGTTACATCAAACCTTGTCAGCGCGTGACGAGCATTATCAACATGCCATTACCGTCCGCAGCTACTCCGCGGCGGCTGAACTGGTGAAAAACGAAGCAGGATTCGCGATTGTAGACCCTTGGACTGCAAAACAATATCGCCAAGATAATGCCGTTTCCGTGCATGCTTTGGAGCCAAATATGTCCTTCTCCGTCTCTATTTTATTCGCAGAGCACACACCTCAATCCATTGCGACAAAGCAATTTATCACCGCCCTAAAACAACAGATGGGTTAAAGGTATAACCTGAAGTTATACCTGCCTAACAAATAAGCATTCGGTTTCCTAAATCAGTCTGGCTACATTAATGAGCAATAACGATGACGAAGGGAACCATCATGCAAATTGCTCAACCTTACCTACTCTTTCTTGGCGATGTAACCGATCCACTCGCAGCAAAAACCGCGCGTGGCATATACCAATGGCGACCTGAGATTTGTCTTGGCCAAATCCGCCTGACGCCAGAAACCGTATCGCTTGGTTTAACCGACATGACACTACAACAAGCGCAGCAGCAAGGAGCAAAAACGCTGGTGCTCGGCACGGCAAATCCAGGAGGCGTCATTCCCGAAGCTTGGCAAGCAACCTTACTTGAAGCGGCAGAGATGGGATTTGAAATTGCATCGGGCATGCACCAACGTTTGGCGGAACTTTCTCCTCTTGCCGATCTAGAACAACGCGGATTAACCAAACTGTATGATGTTCGCCATTATGATGTCCCGCTCAAGGTCGGCAATGGCAAAGCTCGCGCAGGCAAGCGAGTACTTACTGTAGGAACAGATTGCTCCGTTGGCAAAATGTACTCTGCCCTCGCCATTGAGCACACATTAAAGCGTAAAAACTGTCGCGCAGAGTTCAAAGCAACGGGTCAAACTGGAATTCTCATCGCAGGCAGTGGCATTTCAATTGATGCCGTAGTTGCCGATTTTATCTCCGGCGCAGTAGAAACGATCAGCCCTGAGTTCACCGATCACGATTGGGACATCATCGAAGGGCAAGGTTCGTTATTTAACCCTTCGTTTGCTGGCGTAAGTTTGGGCTTACTTCACGGCGCACAAGCTGACGCTCTGATACTGTGCCATGAGATTGGTCGCCCGCACATCCGCAACTTACCACATGCGAGCTTGCCAACCATTGAACAAACGATAGAAGCGAATCTGGCCGCTGCTCGCCTAACAAATCCAAACGCTCAATTAGTGGGTATTTGCTTAAACACTTCGGCGCTCAGCGAAGAAGATGCTGCCCAGTTATGCCAGGATTGGAGCGACAAATACCAAGTGCCCGTCACCGACCCTGTACGTTTTGGCGTTGATGCGGTTGCAGATAGGCTCCTTACGATTTAAGAAACATTTACGGTTTAGAAAATAACTGCGGTTTAGGGAAAACTAGTGAGATGAAAATTCATGTAGAACCTGTCACGATTGCCATGGCGACACCATTTCGCATCTCTCGCGGCAGTCGGACAGAGTGCCACGTAGTCCGAGTGACAATTGAACATCGAGGCATGACCGCCCAAGGTGAATGCACGCCATACCCTCGTTATGGTGAATCGGTTGAATCGGTGATTAAGGCGATTTCTCACGCCGCACATGAACTGCAAAGTTTGTATGCCAAAGGCGAAGCTGATGTCATGGTTCTCAAAAGCCAGCTTCAATCGTTATTGCCCGCGGGGGCGGCAAGAAATGCATTGGATTGCGCCCTTTGGCATCTTCACGCGCTTTTGAGCCACAAGCAGCAGGTTAACGACCTCTTTGCGTTACCAGAGGCGATTGTGACGGCGATGACGGTTTCTATCGACACGCCGCAAGCGATGGCCAAACAGGCGCAAGCTTACGTTAGTCAAGGCGCAAAACTGCTAAAGGTAAAACTGGATGGTGAACACGTACTTGATCGCGTTGCAGCAGTACGCGATGCTGCGCCGCACGCGCAAATTGTTTTAGATGCGAATGAAGCATGGCAAGGCCTCGACCTCGCGACGGTATTTGCTCAACTCGAACCGCTAGACATCACCATGATCGAACAACCGTTGCCACAAGACTGCGATGACGTACTCGCCAGCATTCCGCACCCCATTCCACTTTGCGCCGATGAAAGTTGTCACACCAGAGAGCAATTGCATCAGTTGGTTGGCAAATATGAAATGGTGAATATTAAGCTAGATAAAACTGGCGGGCTCACTGAAGCACTATTATTAGCCGACGACGCCCAAAAACTCGGTTTTAGCCTCATGTCCGGTTGTATGTTGGGGACGTCGCTGGCGATGCGAGCCGCGTTACCTATTGCAGCTCAGGCAAGCGTTGTCGATCTTGATGGCCCGGTGCTGCTCGGACAAGATGTAACGCCAAGCTTGGTTTATTGCGACGGCGAAATCGTTCTTTCCAAATAGCCTAAACAATCCAGAGGTTTTGCTCCAAAAGTCAGAACCTCTGAGTTTATGATCTCGATTAAAAGACAATCAGCCCCATCATGAAATAAGTCACATAAATTATATGGTTATTGAGGCATGCTAAGATTCCAGTAGTCCAAGAAGGTGGTCTTATGCATCGAGTCATCCGGAAAATGACGTGGAAAACGAATAGGCGGTAATCCCGCCCTACTCCAATGCAGTGCGTGGGTTTCTATAACAACCCACTTCCTAGCAATTCGTAGGTTTTTCACGCCATCTTGCAAGGAGGCTCTATGCCTATCAACAAAATACGCAATATCGCTTTTGTCGGCCAAACCGGGACCGGTAAAACCACGCTGATAGAAAAACTGCTCTTCACCTGCGATGCCACGCACCATTTAGGCAGCGTAGAAAAAGGCGATACCGTTACCGACTTCGACCCTCAATCCATCCAATATCAACACAGTATTGAAGCAACGCCAGTCGCACTGCGCTGGAATAAACACCGGCTCAATATCATCGACACTCCGGGACAAAACGAGTTACTTGGCCGTACTATCAGCGTTTTTCCTGCCGTTGAAACATCTGCCCTTGTCATCGACCCTCAAACCCCACTAAACCAAACTTCCGATCGCTTATTCACCTTTGCTAAAGAGCAGCAAAAATGTCAGATGATCATCATCAATAAGCTCGATAACCACGGTAATCAGTTAGAAAGATTGATGGAGAACATCGTTGAGCATTTTGGTGACCACTGCTTGCCGATCAACTTACCTTCGGCTGACGGGGAATCTGTAGTTGACTGCTATTTCGAACCAGAATTGGGACGAGAAACCTTACTTGCAACGGTAGATGAAGCTCATGAGACCTTAATTGACCAAGTCATCGAAGTCGATGAAGAACTGATGGAACTGTATCTGGAACAAGGCTCCGAACTCACCGCAGAGCAACTGCATGATCCGTTTGAAGAAGCACTGAGAACTGGACATGTGATTCCGGTCTGTTTTGTCTCAGCACAAACCGGCGCGGGCGTCGAGTTGCTGCTGCGCACCTTGGCGGAGATCATGCCCATGCCAAACGAGGGTAACCCTCCTCTACTGGAAAAGAACGGCAAAAAAATCAAAGTAAATTGCGAAACCTTAGAGCACACCGTCGCACACGTGTACAAAGTCAGCGTCGACCCATATATGGGAAAACTTGCCTACTTACGTGTGTATCAGGGTGAAATCAATGCGGGCAGCCTGCTTTATATTGGCGAAAGCAACAAGGCATTTAAAGTTGGGCACTTATATCAACTGCAGGGCAAAGATAGAACCGAGATCCCTCGCGCGCTTGCAGGCGACTTCTGCGTTTTAGCCAAAGTGGATGATCTCGAATTCGATTCAATCGTTCATGACTCTCACGAAGAAGATGGAGTTCAACTCAAAACGTTGGACCTTCCTGACTCCATGTATTCTTTGTGCTTGAAGCCTCTTAAGCGTGGAGATGAGCAAAAATTAGGAGATGTGCTGAATAAAATTGCCAGTGAAGACCCTTCTCTGCGCATCGAACATCGCGCTCGCACCAACGAAACCATCATCAGCGGCCAAGGGGAGTTTCACCTCAAAGTCGCATTAGAAAAGATGGCGAACGTGTACAAACTGGACGTCGAAACCTGCCAACCAAGCGTCGAATACTTTGAAACCATCACCAAACCTGCCGAAGGGCATTATCGACACAAAAAACAAAGTGGCGGTGCAGGCCAGTTTGGTGAAGTGCAATTGAAGGTTCGTCCACTCGAACGTGGTGCCGGATTTAAGTTCATCAACAAAGTAGTGGGTGGCGCCATTCCAACCGCGCTCATTCCTGCTGTTGAAAAAGGTATTTTGCAAGCGTTAGAGGAAGGCGCGATTTCTGGCAACCCAATTAAGGATGTGGAAGTCACCGTTTATGACGGTAAATATCACTCCGTCGATTCGAAAGAAATTGCGTTTGTCATCGCAGGTAAGAAAGCCTTTTTAGATGCGATTAACAACGCAGATCCTATTGTGCTAGAACCCATTGTCCAGATGGAACTGCACATCCCAACCGCGAACGTTGGCGATGTTTCTGGAGATTTATCTGGAAACCGAGGCTTAATCGAAGGCACCGAGCCAATCGACAGCAGCTTCACCTTACTCAGAGCCAAGTCACCTGTAAACGAGCTGCAAGATTACGCTCGTCGATTACGCTCCATCACTGGTGGTGAAGGCAGCTTTAGTATGACCTTAAGCCATTACGAGCCTGCGCCACCAGCAGTGCAAAAACAGGTCTGCCAAGGCAGTACACAACAAGGTTAATTCCCTAAGATTCAAATCAATCACATAAACAAAAAAGCGCCCTCATTTTGAGGGCGCTTTTAGGTAAAAGAAAAATTATTTATCGAGAGACAAACCTATCTGACTGATTTTGCTTTCAAACTCTTCGATGCTGTTCGCTTTGTAAGTCGGAGCACCGTTAAAGTAGCGCGGTTTCTCTGGCAGCATCGCATTTTTCAGCTCTTGTTCTTGATCGATATTGTCATGGTAAACCGTTACACGATTTGGAATATCCTGCTTCATTACAGCCATTTTGGTTCTCCTTTATTAAGACGAATAGTAAGCGTAGAACGAATTTATCGGAGTACAGGCGTAACTGTGTAAAATTTAGACACCAACGACAAAATCATATTTAAACAGTTGCATTTAATATTTTTGAGGCACTTTGTCGTGGCTATTGGCAAACGTGAGTGCAGCGATTAAGGTGAGCTCTCTCTACATGAAGACAGGAAGTCCGGTGTCGCAGCAAGAACTCAACCAAATGGGCAGTGCCAAAGTTTTTCTCATCGAAAAAGATGGCGTCCAAGTAATAGAAAAACGTAACCCTACTCAAATAGAAGTCGCGTTTTATCAACGCTATGCCGAACAGTTTAACGCGCTTGGAATACACGTACCGCGCTTGATTCAATTCGACGACCAGAAAAACGTTCTGCACATTGAATACGTTCCCCACGCAGTCGAGCAAGCATTCTTACTTGAAGATGATCGAGTCATTGAACAACTCGTCAAACTGCACCAACTTCCACCAACATCAGATGGTGTTTATCACCGCCACCAGTGGACACCACAAGCGACTCAACAAGCACTCGCTACACTTGAACTGGGCTCAGAGACAGAGCAGTTCTTCCACAACCTCCAACAACGATCGGCGCATCTTTTCGATGGACAG
Organism: Vibrio sp. Vb2960; assembly: GCF_033337665.1. NCBI lineage: Bacteria > Pseudomonadati > Pseudomonadota > Gammaproteobacteria > Vibrionales > Vibrionaceae > Vibrio > Vibrio sp. Vb2960. The sequence continues at coordinate 294,297 of NZ_JAWORD010000001.1, forward strand.
AACTTGATCTCCGGAGACTCGAATGCTGGAAACTGGGGACAGCGCGAAAATGGCGAGCTGGTGCTGTTCGACTGGGAACGCTTTTCTACAGGGCATGTCGCGATAGATTTAGCGCCGCTCATCGAGGGCATGGGCACATTTGATGATTACTTGAACGTAGCAGGCAAGTATATAGAGTGCGCAGAGAAAGGTGAAACAACAGAATTGGCGCGCGATATCGGACTAGCAAAAGCGTGGATCGTTGTCGAGGTAGTCAACATACTGGTCTCCAGAGAGAATCCGCAGACCAGCAAATATTTGGACTGGTTTCGGCAAACCTTGCCGCAATGGGCCAAAAGCCTTAGCGCTCAGGTGATGAGTTAGGCTCTGAGATTTGATATAAACGCCTTTCAGGTTCTGCGCATGAGGTTTCACAATTGCACACCTTGTCAACGCCGACATTATTCAAACCACCACAACTCCCTTGAATGCGCTTGTTGTGAAAAATGACGCCAAGTGACATCAACAAAATGATTGCGAGAAAACCAAGAAAGGTAAATAACCAAACCATATTAGCCTGCCTTATTAGCCATCGACTCTAGCTTAAGTATAGCAGGGCTAGATGTCGCTTTGAGTAGCGCTTTAGGTCTTGCCAACAAGGAGGTTTTTGATTTTTGGCCACCACAACCACAGGAGCCGCAGCCGCCTTTTTGTTTGTGAACACTTTTCTTATGATTGTTTGATGGGCGTCCTTGAGAGGGCTCAATCAAAGGCTCTCTTGGAACCGCAAGCACATCTTCCAATGAACTACGAGTAGACAGCCTAAATACTGGCGTGCCACTGCTAAGTAGCTTTGCCAATACACGTTCACCAATATTTCGCACAAGAACAGCATCCACATTGTACCCTTGTAGAGACTGAATCAACTGAGACTTCGCATTACAACCCGCTTGTGGCATAGAAGCAATGTTCGCTAAGTTTTTTAGCATACCGTCAGTATCAGAATAAATAGCGATGTATGGTGCTTTTACAAAGTGGTTTGCCACCCGCTCACCATCATTAGGAATAGCATAAATCATAAGTTTGACTCCTCATTCGGAAAAACTAATGCATGACCTTCAACTAAACTTTTTGCGACTTTCAATCTTGCACTTTTTACTGTGTTACCAAAAGTTTGTCTAGAAACGCCCATCTGCTCCGCAGCTTGCTGCTGGCTAAGCCCCTCTAAGTCGGCTAAACGTAGCGCTTCTAACTCTTCTGGTAATATGGCGACTTGCTCCAACTGATTAAATGGAATGCCATTGGGCTTAAAGCAGTGGTGAGCCGCACGTCCGCATATTCGTCTTTCTATCTTTGGTCTTGCCATCATTGTCCCTCAAAAACACGGAGTCAAATTACGCCTTAAACTGGCATATGCCAATAACATTTTTAGCATATGCCAATAAACTAAGTTTGCAAAAATCAACACGACAAATACGTAATACATCAGCATTAATTAGACATCTAATAATTTAGAAATTTCGATGACAAACGAGCAAAAAGATCAATTCTAATTAACCGGATAATAAAAACGTTAGTTTGCGCAGATTTTTCATACAAATACACGCTAATGTGTTCATTTTATTGAAGAAGAAAAACTATAATCCAAGCAAATCATTAGTTTGAACACTAATGATTGTTTTATTTTAAAGGATGTATACCTAAGGAACGAAAAAGAGAAGTTTGACGATATTCGCCTGAGCTTAAAGAGTAATACGTTCGATAAAGAACCTGTCGAACGACCATTACTTGGCCTAGGTGCCCTACTCTTCTTGCCAAATTAAGTTTCTTGAAAGCGCTTAGGTATATCAGAAAAAGGAAGTACATATGTCTGACTCAAATTGGCTCAGCGAATTCCCGGAAATGGATGCCTCTGATCTCAGGGCGATTCGCAAAACACTCGACGGCGCCTACAGAGATTTCTCTCGCGAGTATGGTGAACTCATTGAGTCTCTGTTTGATCCGCTCCTTGCGTTTCTTGTCTGGTTTGAAAAACTTCTGATTTCTACACCTTGGTTCATTATTTTAGGTGTCTGCACCACTCTCGTTTATGCCGCCAGCCGCTCTTGGAAACTGGCCGCTGCATGTTTTGGTTCGCTGGTTCTGATTGGCTATTTTGGAATGTGGGAAGACACTATGCGTACGCTCAGTATCATCACTGTATGTACTATGCTTGCCATCGCACTTGGTATCCCTATCGGCATCGCTATGGCGCGCTCTAATCGCATTCAGTCGGTGGTAACACCATTACTCGACGTCATGCAAACCATGCCGGCATTTGTGTATCTCATTCCAGTTGTGATGTTATTGGGCATCGGGAAAATTCCTGGCCTTATCGCAGTAGTGATCTACGCGATTCCACCGGTTATTCGTTTAACCAATTTGGGCATTCGTCTAGTTGATAAAGAAGTATTGGAAGCCGCAACCGCATTTGGTGCCAGCACTCGGCAACGGCTTTTTGGGGTTCAGCTTCCGCTTGCAATGCCAACCATCATGGCGGGAATTAACCAAACGATCATGATGGCACTGTCAATGGTGGTCATCGCATCAATGATTGGGGTAAAAGGTTTAGGTCAGCCTGTTCTAAAGTCTATTACCAATCAATATTTCACTCTTGGTCTTCTCAATGGTTTAGCAATTGTCGCCCTAGCAATCCTTTTTGATCGTGCTTCACAAGCGTATGCGAAACGCACTCAAGCTCATTTAGGAGACTCAAAACATGACTAGTCCACTTATCGAAATCAGCGGTCTGTATAAAATCTTCGGCCCCAAGCCCAATAGCGTGATTGAGCGCGTTAAGTTGGGACATAGTAAAGAGCAGGTTTTAGCGGAAACGGGCCACACGGTCGGACTAAAAGACATCAACCTGCAAATTCAAAAGGGTGAAATTTTTGTCATTATGGGATTATCCGGTTCTGGAAAATCCACCATGATTCGCCACTTCAACCGATTAATCGATCCAACCATGGGGCAGATTTTGGTAGAAGGGGTGGATGTCATGCAACTTTCGAACAAAGAGCTTGAACAGTTTCGCCGTCACAAGATGTCTATGGTGTTCCAGCGCTTTGGCTTGCTGCCTCATCGCACTGTTATCGACAACATCGCATATGGTTTGGAAGTTCAGGGAATGAATAAAGAGGCGCGCTTAGAAAAAGCAAATGAATGGTTAGAAACCGTTGGACTGACGGGTTATGAGCACCAGTATCCTGCTCAACTATCGGGTGGACAGCAACAGCGTGTGGGCCTTGCACGGGCACTGGCTACCGACGCCGAAATACTGTTGATGGACGAGGCTTTTTCAGCATTGGACCCTCTGATTCGGAGCGAAATGCAAGATCAGCTGGTAGAGCTGCAACAGAAGCTGCACAAAACCATTATTTTCATTACTCATGATTTAGATGAAGCGCTTCGACTTGGCGATCGCATCGCGATTCTTAAAGACGGTGAACTTGTCCAACAAGGTTCACCAGACGAAATTTTACTGCATCCTGCCGATGAGTACGTTGAAGCCTTTGTAAAAGACGTCAATAGAGCGCGAGCACTGACAGTCGAAACGCTGATGCAGCCACCTTCGTACTGTGTTCGCGCTGAAACCATTGAAGATGCACTAAGTGAAATGAAACGTGTTAAACGTGATTATGCCTACCATGAGACCAATGCAGGCTATCAAGGCGTGATAACACAGCAAGGATTGCTAAACGCAGCGAAGTTAACTCATATATCAGATTGGCGTGATGATATCTATGAAGAGGTGCCTATCATCTCTCCACATTTAGCCATTGAGCAAGTGCTGACTGAAGTCATGTCGTGTGAACATTCACTGCCCGTCATCGATGAGCACGGCCATTTGAAAGGCGAATTAAATCGTCAGGTTATTGCGGAGCTGTTTTCTGATCAACGAAGCACAAAACGAGGCACTTCACGCTCAAGCTTCAATAACGTTTCTTAGATGATGTTGATAATACAGCTCACAACAATGTGGGCTGTTATCAATTAACTCACTCCCACTCCCCTTTTTAGATATTTATCTGTGGGCTCAAGCTTGATACCCAAAGCAACATTTACATTGTTCTGATTTTCCTGACAATTTCATGCTCATATCCGGTTTTATTGACATAGTTAGATCATTCTATTGCTTTTTGATGACGCAAATCCTCGATAAATGTCTACTATTACTCTCATACAAAATCTTGATTTAAAGAGGGATAAAATGAAAAAGACAATGTTGGCACTAACAGGCGCGGTAATCATTCTTGCAGGCTGTCAAGATGAGAAACCTGCCGAAACAAGCGCAGTTGAAGTACCTCAGGCAACGGAAACTGAAGTCACCACCAGTGCAGACGTTACGACTGAGACAATTGACACGTTACCAGTAGAAGAAGAACAGGTAATTACTGAAGAGACATTTGTAGACTCTGAACACAACGCACAAAGTGCTCTGGACTGGAACGGCACCTACAAAGGAACACTACCTTGCGCGGATTGTGCTGGTATCGATATGACCATCACACTAAATCAAGATGGCACTTACGTACTTGAAGAAAGCTACCAAGACAAAGAAGACGGTCAATCAAAATCTGAAGGTCAATTCACTTGGGACGCAAATGGCAGCATCGTAACGTTGACAAATGAAGATGCACCAAACCAATACTTTGTTGGTGAAAACGTACTTATGAAGCTAGACATGAATGGCGAAAAAGTAACGGGTGACCTAGCACCACTATACAACTTAACGAAACAGTAAGAAGTTAGTATCAATACCTGATAAATACTCCAAATCCGAGCCACCCCAGCTCGGATTTTTCGTTATTTTAACGAAAGCTATTCCAGCAACCTTTCTATTCTGAAGCAACATTCTGCTTCTTACCCTGATTGTTCATTACATTTCCATACGCTTTGCCGATAGATGCTTACAACGTCATTTTGTACAGTGTTCAAAACAAAACAGAACAACTCGGAAAAATGATGAAAAAAACATTAATTGCACTACTTACTCTGACAGCTGCTGGCTCAGCTTTCGCTGGCGATACTTACATTCGTAACGGTAACATCTACAACAACGAAGGCGGTTGGAACGTAGAAGCTGGTGTGGCTCAAGGCAGCGATCTTTTCAAAGATCAAAAGCATAATACAGCACCAATTCTCAACGGTGGTTACCATGGTGACGACTTTAATGCCGACCTAAGTGGCATTAACTACCGCTTCTTCGGTAACACCAATGAGTTAATCAACATGAGTGCCTACCTTGTAGGTAGCGGTGTAATGCGCGACGGTGATACAGCGAAAAGCCTGAAAGGCACAGATAAACGCCGCTTCGCCGTCGATCTAGGTTTAAACGCAGACTTTACACTGGATCAAAACAACGTCATTTCTACGTACCTTCAGCACGATATCAGTGGTGCTTACAAAGGTTACTTAGCGGGCGCGACTTACTTCCACATCATGAAATTCGGTAGTGTTGATTTTGTTCCTTTTGCTAACCTAACTTATCAAAGTGAAGACTACGTAGATTACTACTTTGGTGTGAAACAACGCGAAGCAAACGCAAACCGCAAAGCATACAAAGGTGATTCAACGGTAAGCTATGGTGTGGGCTACAAACTTGTTATGCCGATCAACGACAACTGGCAAGTAAGCCAAATGACACAATACACGCGCCTAGGCAGCGGTATCAGCGACTCTTCTATCGTTGATAGTGCAAACCAATGGGTTGTTGGCGCAAGTGTGTCGTACAACTTCTAATCCGACACGCCCTTATAAAGCCATCATTTCGATGGCTTTATGCGTTGGACATTTGCATCATCTTGCACACAGACGTTAGTGTGAATGAGCAATCCATAACCTATGTAAGTCGCTATAGCCTGTATTCTTCACCTGCACACCTCGCACTTGCTGTGTTTTTGTCACTTCTTCGTAGCCAACAAACAAAGGCAAATATAGGTACTGATCGCGCAGCGCTTTCTCTAGGTTTAATAAAGACTGTAGCGAGTGATCATCTGCCATCGCTCTGCGAACCTTTTCTCTATGGCTTAACATCTGGCTTTGATCAAAACTAAAACGCAGTCCAGTTGCTATCGACAGCCATTCGAAGATGCCATATTCAAATGGTGCTTCCATGACTTCCTCAATGAAGAGCAAGTCTGCTTGGTGAGACACTACCTCAGGAAAACTAATGTCATCAATAACGACGATCTCCAACTCCAATCCCGTTGCACGAATCACACTGTGCAACCATTCGGAATGACGAATTAAACTCGGAATCGTCCAGACAGGTTCAGCTAATACCACTTTACCTTTCAGTTTAGGTATCACAACACCATCTGTTATTGATAAATCTTGCTCGTGAGTCTCTAACTGAATGCTGTCAACGGCACTTGGCGCATCATAAATTCGCTTTTGCACATGGATGTAATCAGCGAGTTGATACCAAGTCTCTTTTGTGAGTTGGGATTCCACGCGTTCGCGGTAGGTCAAATATGAAAATGCGCTAATTTTTTCCACTTCAACGTGATCGGAGCTTTGGTTAAAGCTCAACATATTTAAGGTTTTAACATCACCATGAGACAGCGTTATTTGATCTAACAATGCGCGTGCTGAAAAATACTCTTTGTGCGCTTCAAGAGTCATACTCTCCTGGTTCCAGCCGCTGATTTTAAATGGTCCAGTCCCTATGTGGTAGGAATAACTAGAACCGAAAGAGACGACATCTCGACACAGAATAGACGCATGAGGAGTTGCTAGCATGTATGGAAACAACTTGTTCGGATACTTCAATATAATTTTTAAGCAGTTAGATGTTTCTGCAACCACGCTATCAATACACTGCCAGAGCTCGTGAACTGGTCCTTTTATCTCCCTAAGTCTTTCTATACTCCAAACCACATCCTGTATGTTAAGGGGCTCGCCATCATGGCGATATATGCCTGGCCGCAACCATAACGTCATTACCTTGCCTTCCATTTTCCATTCGTGTGCTAACGATGGCTCGATACCACCATTGGAATTTTGGGTCAGCAATACATCATAAACGCTTTTCGCGACGTGTAATTCAGTGTGACGGTAAGTATTCGCAGGGTCGATTTTGGATACCCAAGGGTAAGAAGAAATCAAAATAGCGTTATTTGATTCATTCAATCGATTCACTTTTTCAGAAGCGATAGTTAGTGCTCTAACCGCGGTTTGACCGAACCAATCAATAAGTTTCGTTATTGAGTTCATTCTTCCTCTGCCAAGCTCCTCAACCAAAAACTCGGTCATCGCTTGTTGGAGGGAAATATTAATACTGAGACGGCTAGCGTTACTTCGGCCAATCGCAGGTTGCCAATCGACCCAATCGTAAGTGGCAAGCTTTTTCATCACAATAGAAACATTGCGCCTCGACGTGCAAATCACCGCTTCTAGCTCAGAAAGCGTAACAAGGTGATACTGGTGAGGTTCAAAGTGCTTTAACAGTAGATCCAGATACCTAAGATTGACATCGTTCACAAAGATTCCTAAGAGTTATTCCAAAGCAAAAAAATAGCACAGGACGCTTAGCAACTAAACTTCCTGTGCTATATCTAAACAAATTCAAAGCTTGGACTCAGCTCAACCAACAGAAGTCAAAAACGTTTACTAAGCCAAGAGGTAACTTGAATAAGTATTCTTAGAAACGGTAGCTCATACCTACAGAGAATACATTGATGTCTGCATCAACCGTTACTTTTTCATTGCCAAATTTCGCAATGTCTAGCTCAGGCATCATGTATTCCCATTCAACTTGTAGAGCAAAGTTTTCAGTAATAGCGAACTCTGCGCCTAAACCGTACATGCCTGTTACAGTGCTGTCAGAAATGGTGGTATGGCCTGCGCTACCGTCAATCACAGAGTTGCTAATTTTGAATTCAGCATTGAAGTAAGAAAGACCAGCTTTAGCAAAAAGGTTGAAACGATCGCCAATCGGTAGAGTCGCTTTTGGCTGAATCGATAGATACTTCATGTCACCAACAGTAACAACTTTGCCGTCTAAAGCATCGTAGCCACCAATGGCTGCTTCTAGAGAAATGTATTCGTTGAATTTGTAACCACCGAATACTTTGCCTGAAAGGCTTGAGTCATCTTCAAGTTTAAGTTTAGTGCTAGCGTTAGTACCACCACCATTGATAGAGCCATTAACATCACCAAACGATGCTTGACCTACAGATGCACCAACGTAAGGAGCTGCGTTTGCAACAGAACATGTTGCTAGAAGGGCTGTCATTAGCCATGTTTTTTTAAACATTGTATTTCACTGCCTGTTAATTATTGAGGTTGTGTTTTGCCCATCCTTAAGCATGCCATGCTATCCATTTCACTTGGTTTCAAAACCAAGTGGATGTTAATGAATAAAAACTCAATAAAACATGAAATATTTAGACACAACTTTGCCACTTTCTTTCTTAATTTTGACAATTTAGTCATTTCACAAGCATTGCTGCTTCAACCAGTTAGTGAGCTTGATGATTTCCGCTTGCTTGGCTCGACTCTTTTTATGAATAAAATAGAAGCTGTCGCCGGTTTCCAATCCATGAGAAGGGATATACACCAAATCGTGCGCTTTATCTCTTTCATTAAGCATAAAATCATTCGCAAATGCGATGCCTTGGTCATAACGCGCCGCCTCAATTGCCAACAACATATGACTAAAATGTTGAACATCGACATCTTTCGGCAAGGTGTAACCGCCCGCTCTACACCACTCAGCCCAGTCTTTTCCTCTCTCACGATAAATTGAGTCTGTCGACAAAATAGGGTATCGCCAAAGCGCTTCTGGAATCGGTTGATCTTGCAACTCTTTCCAAATTTTATGGCTGCAGACCGGATACAACGTCTCCGCGTATAACTTTACCGACATGTAGTTTCGCTTTGGCTTTTCTACCGTAATAAAACAATCGCCAACGCTGTCTGTCTGTTCAGGATCACCAACGACCATATTGAGTGTCAGATCGATTTCTGGATGTAAGCGCTTAAAATCAGACAAACGCGGAATAAGCCACTTTACGGCAAGCGAGCTATAAATCGCCAACCGTATGCTGCCTTTGTCCCCTTCTCGCACCTTTTGGCTGGCCATCGCAATTGAGCTAATTGCTGGGCTAATATCCTCTAAATAGCGGGTGCCCGTATCGGACAAAGAGAGCTTTCTGCCTTGACGGATAAATAATGATTCACCCAAATAATCTTCTAATAGTCGTATCTGGTGACTAACGGCACTTTGCGTCACATTGAGTTCTTCAGCAGCAAGCGAAAAGCTAGAGTTTCTGGCAACAGATTCAAAACAGTGAACCGCTCTGAGTGGTGGCAATTTCATTATCTAAAAATCTCATACTTAAACTAATAAATATCACTTCACTTCATCCTATGACATCACCTACTCTTTGGCAAAGAAAGAGGAGAGGAAAAAGTGAAAGTTACATCGGTCGGAGCAGCGATGCTGCTATTAATTGTTGGAAATCTCATTGCGGTGCTTTCGGACTCTTTAATTAAAAGTGTCGGAAATGAAGTGCCTATTTTTCAATTTGTCTTTTTCCGACAAATTTCAGCGGTGCTTTTCCTGCTGCCAGTCTACTTGCTAACAAAAAATGCGCCTTTTCTTGAAGGGTTTAAGTGGCACGCTGTTCGCGCTCACGTATGGTTACTTGGTGCAATATTCATGGTTTTGGCGATCTCATCTTTACCGCTCGCAACTGCGAACGCGATCTTTTACGCCGCGCCATTGATCATGTTGCCACTTGCAGCAATCTTTTTTGGAGAACAGTTGTCTAAGCAATCGGTCGCCGCAGCGATAATGGGCTTTGCCGGTGTGTTAGTCATCATTCGTCCAGACCAAATCGATTGGGCAGCAATTTCAGCTTTAGTTGTTGCAATTACTTTAGCAATCAATAACTTGCTCATTCGAAAACTGCCCAAAAATCAGTCTGTGATGCAAACGTTATTGATGACAAACTTGGCAGGTATTCCAGTAGCCTTCTTGCTTGTTCTGATCGAAGCAGAACCTTGGGACTGGAGTGCTTTCCCTGTTGCTGCTGGATCAAGTCTGTTCATCATGATTTATGCAGCAACATGTGTCATCGCTTACCGCTCGATCGATAGCAACAAAATTGCCAGCGCTGAATACAGTGGCTTAATTGGTGCCGTGTTTGTGGGATTGATTTGGTTTGGAGAAGTGCCAGATATATTTATGGCAATAGGAACCATTATGATTGTTGTGCCTCTGGTTTGGCTTTCTAAACGAGAACGTCGCAAGAAAAAGTTGCAAGAGCAACAAGAAGCGCACGTTACTTAAAGTTGTGCTCTAACCCAAAGACTAAAAAACCGAGCCGTAAGTGCTCGGTTTTTTTATGTGGCTCTAATCGGTTTTTACGTAAGCGACTACGTGAGATAAAAACTGCCTTGCAAAGCGATCATTAAACCGGATGCGATATTCATGCTCGGCTTCCGACACTAGACGCCAGCCTTCAGCAAAGTATTCTTTGATATCATCAACCGCCTCTTCTTTATTTTTGATGTGTTTCGCGTTCCACTGATAAGTGCAAGAGACAACGATCAGCCCACCCACCTTGGTGGTTTTTTTTAGAGCATTGATCACGCTAAGTGGCGACTCACATTGATCAATCACATTTAAACATACGACTAAATCAAAGCGAGATTGGAGAGTATCGAGCTCAAAAGACTGGTTAATTAGCGTCAAATCAACATGAGCACATTTCTGTACGATATCTCTATTCTCTACCTCTAAAGTGTTTAAGGTGTTCACATCGTGAAGGTAAGTAAGCTCGACGCGTTGTTCTTCTATTAATAGTTGCTTCAAGCCATCCATTAACCTATTTGAAGGCTCCACAAGCGTCGCTTCTTTAAGGTTAGGTAAGCGTTGCACTAACTCATAATAATTTCTTCCCAGCGCCGCCCCAACCTCAAGTAGGGAATACGGCTGAACGCTGCTTTCGATTACCGCCTGCGCAATAAAATCAGCAACTTGAGAGCAGTGAGGTGATGACAAAAAAGAAAGTGGGACTTGTTTTGAGCGACTGCTTATCATCTCAATCTGTTGATCCTCAATGAACTTGTCGAACCATTGCGCTTCGAAATAACCAGCCAGACCGTGCTCGGTCAGGTAAAAATCTTCCATGTTTTTTCCGTTCGTACTTTAAGAAAAGTGATTGTATCGAACGCGGAAATTAACGGGTATTTCTGGCCGCACATTCCAATAGGAAAACAGATGAAAACGCCGCTTATGTGAAAAAACCCTTTCATCTCAAAGATAAAAGGGCTTGTTAATCGCTTCGGTTAAGTCGCTAACTATTGTGGTAGAACAACGTTACCATCTTGAATTGGGAACGTTTTTGTCGCTGGCTTGCTCGCCAAACGAACCGTCGTTGGTGCACCTGAAACTTCGTAAGTGACGTCGTAACCCACTACTTTATCAGATGTCGTATATTCTGTATGACACTGTTTTTTCGTCGTTGTTACTACATCACCTTTTTGCACATTCTCCTGGATCTTACGACCTGTCAGTGCACCAGCAATCGTACCAGCTGCAGTTGCAATCACTTTACCTGAGCCACCACCGATTTGGTTGCCCAGCGCTGCTCCAGCTGCTGCGCCACCAACCGTACCAATAATTTTATTGTCATCCGCAGGGGCAACTTGCTCGGTTACTACCACGTCTTTACATACTTGGTGCGGCTTTTTCACCGTTTCAGTCACCGCTTCAACCAAAGTAATGTTTGCTTGAGTTGGAGCTGGTGGCGTTTTGTCTTTACAGCCTGCTAGTACAGCAACAACTGCCGTTGCAATTGCGATAGATTTCATATTCATGATTTACATCCCAGTATGGTTTGCTTTGATGAGCGTTATGGTAAATCGCAAAAGGGAAATCACATCAGACGAAAACAAACCCTCTGTTATTAACAAGTAAAGAAACACTGTTTTATAAGAGATACGTCAAGAAACACTCAGCAGAATGTCAACAGAGCTAAAACTGTATCACTACTGATTATGATTGGGCTGGACTAGTCTATGAGATTTATTTTTAAGCCAAGCTCAAAAATAGTTCGTCATCCGTTAAATACTTATGACGGTGGCTTAGATTACGCACGTGCATAAACATAAAATCAGGGAAACCAGGCGCTATAATGTTATTTGGTTCCCAGCATACACCGCCAACAAACACATATCGCCCCTGCTTGCCATCTTCGTGAAGGGGGTTATTAAGAGGAGAAGAAAACTCTGCTCGGCAACCTTCAACCACACAAACAATTTGTCCTTTAAAAAGGCCAATCACGCGCTTTACAAGATTTGCCTTGATACCACACTTCCATGCTTGGCGAGTGGCCATCTCATAGCCATATTTTCGGATCGCTTTCTTTTGCAAATGTACTACTAGGTTCATTTTGACTCCTGATTCAAGCAACTACGTGAAGCCCAAAGTCATAAAAGCAGATAGACGTCTATACCCGAGTGAGCTCATGGTACGTGGGAATAAACTACGTGATTAGACTGAGTTTAGTGTCGGATGAGATACACCGTCCACGATGCTGTAACGTATCGATTTACACCTATCAAAGGCAGATAACACATCAACTTTTGAGTGCTTTCCTGCGCTGTATCTGGTTACTTCTGTATATTACTATAACGAAATCACCCTCCACGTTTACCTATATAAATTTGTCGTGACGATAGAGGGTGCTTATCATGGAGAGAGGATAACGCCTACGCGTCGATGAGATAATTTTGACCTTCAGTTTCTAAACGATCAATCATTTTACGACACTCATTTAAATCAAGAGGTTGTTCAAAGCGGCGCTTGAGATTCATCAAAAAGAAGATATCTTCACACATGGCTTTCTCAGGTTCGTCACTGATTTTGGCGACCGGTGAACCATTGCACGTGACCATTTTTATCACGATAGAAAGTGGCTGGTAGGCTTCACCATCTTTATTGACATAATCACCCATATCATTGGCAAGAAAAGTACCGATACCAAAACTCACCTGAATACGTCCTTGGAAATACTCGCAAATATCTAACGCTTGTTCGAAGTTAAGTCCGTCGGTAAACACCAGTGTTTTTGTTAATGGGTCTATATTCAGCGACTGGTAGTGTGCAATCATTTTTTCACCCCAGCTATAAGGGCAACCACTATCGTGACGTACACCGAAGTACGCGTTACTTAGTTCTTCATCAAAGTCTTTAAGGAAAGCATCGATACCAATCGTATCGGTTAACGCAATACCTAGTGCACCATTAAACATTTTTTGCCAACGTTGCAACGCCACTTTTTGCGAATCTCGCACATTCACCAGAGCTTGGTGTCCCATAAACCATTCATGAGCAACGGTGCCGATAGGCGTCAAATTCAGCTCTTTTGCTAAGTGATAGTTGCTTGTTCCTGTCAAACATTCCGGCACTTCCTGGCACAAATATTCCAGCATAGTGCGCTGAGCTTGGAAGGAAAAACGTCGACGCGTCGACATGTCAGAAAATTTAAAGTTAGTGATGTTACGACGTTTTAGTTCCGACTTTAGGTGCCGAATTTTCTCTTCTAAAACAGTGGTAAATTGCACAACAGGGATATCTGACCAACGCTGACGGCTACGAACTTCAGACACGATGCTCATGATGATCGTTTCGTACAAGATGGTATCTCGCCACAAACCGTTAATAGTAATTCTTAACTGGCTTGAGCCATCAGCCATGGCTTTGTTATGGAAAGAGACATCGCTTTGTGGGTTGAAACGGAAATGGCGCAGTGCATCAACAAAGTCAGGATTCAGGTAAGGCGCGACACGCTTAATATATTCAATTTCTTCTTGCGTAAATTGAATATCTTGCAGTTTAAGGACTTCGGCTTTTACCTCAGGCAAAAGCTCAGAGAGGTCTTCCTCACTGCGCACGATAAACTTATATGACACCATCGCATCAGGGTAAAGCGCTGTTACAGCGCTCATCATATTGACTTTGTAGACATCGAAATCCAAAGCGCTTTGAATGATGCGGGAAGAAAATAGTTTGGTGGTCATTAGGTGCCCTTCTACATGCCCTTCCTGGGTATATAACTTTTTGTTACTAACTAATTTGCGTAAACAATAAACACCCATCTATAGTTTGTCAACTTTTGTTACTAACCACTCATTTTTATAAGGTTTTTTTGTCTAGAATTCGAGCAAACATTGTGAATAAGTCAGAGTCATCCGTAAATTTATGCTCAAACCGTATTAAGAACACTACCGAAAACGTTTCTAACAACTCGTTACTTACCCATTGATTGACCACTTGTTATGCGCTAGATTACTTACAAATCAATATTAGGACCCAACCATGATCGTATCTGTCGACATTATTCCATTCAGGCTATCTGGCTGTGCCGATAAGGGATTGGAAGTGTTGTTGATTAAACGTTCAAATCCAAATCGGCCATACCATGGAGTCTGGGCACTACCGGGCGGATTTGTCTTTGATAAAGACTTAACCAGTGAAGGCGGACGCCCGGCCGATGAAAACTTTGAAGCGGCGCGTCGCCGAATTTGCCGTGAGAAAATCCATACCTACCCTCGCCATTTTAGCGAAGCGTTTATCGACGGTGATCCAAAGCGCGATCCAGAAGACTGGAGCTTAAACATTACGCACTACGCCTTAGTTGATCGTAACAATGTAGAGCAAATAAATAATGCAGGTGTACCGGAATGCCAACTTAAATGGTTTTCGCTACAGGCTATTCTCAATGGAGAAGAAACCCTCGCATTTGATCATCAAAAAACCATTGAAAAAGCGTGGCAAAAGCTTCGTGCATCCATTGAATACACATCGGTTCTTTTGTTTGCATTAGACAAAGAGTTTTTGGTTGCGGACATCATTTCTGCTTATCAAGAGTTTGGTATTGATATCAGCCGAATGACGATTAAGCGCCGCTTGATAGATTCAGGCGTACTAAAACCCACTAATAAAGTCGCTTCAACCAACAAAGGCAAAGGTGGAAAACCCGCAATGGTATATACGCTGACTAGCGACGAAGTAACCTTTTTTCAAAACTGTTTGCGTGGATAAACGCAGACAATCAGACAGACAAGGAGTCTGCCATGACTGTTCGAGTAAACTATCAAACTACAGCAGTGATCGACGTTGATCCAGAGAAAGGCTTTAGTGAGTTATGTCCAGATGAACTGCCCGTTGCAGGTGCGTTGGAAATCGTACCGGAACTTTTGAACAATCATGCCAAAGGCCGATTAAAACTGGTCAGTCGTGACTTGCACCCACCGAAAGCAAAATGGGATGCAGAATCGCCAGCCAATATGCTTGAGCCCGTTGGTTTACCGAATGTGGATATAAAGTGGAACCGCCACTGTGTGCTTGGCACAACAGGTTCTGAGCTGCTAGATGGCTTACCACCCGTGTTGGACTATGATTTTCAAGTTAATAAAGGTATGGATCCTGACGCACACCCTTACGGTATTTTTTTCCATGATATTGCCGACACCAAAACGACAGGCGCGCATGAATTTCTAAAGTTCAACGGGATTGATACCTTAGTTATCGGTGGCCTTGCCTTAGACTTTTGTGTGAAAAAATCCGTCATGCAAGCACTGGAACTTGGCTACAATGTGGTAGTTAATCTTGCTTCAACTCGTGCGGTGCTGCCTGATAATGTAGAGAATGTGCTGACAGAGCTCAGAGATAATGGCGCATTATTTGTCGAAAAAGCGGACGACATCATCGTAGAAAAGTTCGCCTAGAAACGATAGTAACCGAGAAGGATTTCACCATGCATCAACATGAAAAATTGAATTACGTTGAATTTGGTTCCACTAATGTCAGTGCGACCAAACAATTTTTTGAGCGTGCTTTTGACTGGAGCTTTACCGATTATGGTCCAGAATATTCTGCATTTTCAGGACAAGGGTTGGATGGCGGATTCTTCAAATCTGAGTTTATAAACCAAACCGCAAATGGTGGCGCACTTTTAGTATTTTATAGCTCAGACATTCAGGCCACTCAGACAAAAGTAGAGCAGCATAGTGGAAAAATTATCCGCCCTATTTTCGAATTCCCCGGCGGCTGTCGATTCCACTTCACTGAACCGAGTGGAAATGAATTCGCAGTATGGTCAGAGAGCCATTAAGTCATCACAAATCAACAACACACCATCAACGTGAGCCCAAGCTAGCCAGATCCGGAACTGGCATTACATTTCTGGTTGACCTCATCCTTGGTTTAATTCACTGTTAGCGCAACAATTAATCGATGAGGCGCTAGACCTCGACCAAGGATGTCAAATGACTGCCGTCAGTTTTTTTCGCTTACTCTGCCTCGCTGCTATTTGGGGTGGCTCGTTTCTGTTTATGCGAGTCGCCGCCAACACATTCGGGCCGGCTTACTTAATCGAATTTCGAGTTACATTTGCCGCCGTCGCTTTGTTATTGATCGCCGTATATTTGAAGAAGAAACTCACGTTAACTGCGCATACTAAACACTTCTTTATTATTGGCTTATTCAATAGCGCAGTTCCATTTTTACTCTTTGCGTACGCAGCCCAGACACTGAATGCATCAACTTTAGCAATATTGAACTCAACCGCCCCAATATGGGGAGCACTAGTTGGCTTTGTTTGGTACCGCAGCCCACTCACAGCGAAATCTGTTCTCGGTATGCTAATAGGCATTGGAGGCGTTGCAGTCTTGGTCGGCTTAGATACTTCAACCATAGGTGAAGAAGCCATGCTCCCTATTGCCGCCAGTTTGATGGCTTCTTTCAGCTATGGCATTGCTACCAACTACACTAAAAATGCGCCACAAGTGCCTGCTTTTGACAATGCTCACGGCAGCATGTGGGCGGCGGTTATTTGGGTACTGCCGCTGCTACCATTCTTACCAATGCGTGCAGAACCAAGTCATTTCGAATGGAGCTCTGTTGTCACGCTCGGCGTTGTATGTACAGGGTTCGCTTATTTGCTCTATTTCCGCTTAGTTTCTGATATCGGCCCAGCGTCAGCACTGACTGTCACTTTTCTTGTTCCTGTTTTTGGTATCTTATGGGGCTACTTGGTGCTAGATGAGCCCGTCGGCTCTAACACCATCATAGGAACAATTCTAGTGCTTAGCGGCACTATGCTAGTCACCGGTTTCTCCCCAACAGCAATGCTCGCGAAGCGAAAACGAAGCGTGGCTTAATCAGCCTAATATAACTTCCACACCTCGCTTTTTGATTTGCTCAAGGTCGCTTTTCGGAGCGGCTTTGTCAGTCAGCAGCACTGATATTTCGTCAGTCTTACCAATTGATGAGGGATAAATTTGCCCAAATTTACTAGAATCCGTTAGAACAATATTGCGCCTTTTTTTCGCAATGATGGTTTCTGCGATCTCAGCGCGCATCATGTCGCGGCTAGTAAAGCCAGTGTCTTGATGGAAGCCGTCAATACCCAAGAAGGCCGTGCTGAAATGAATGTTCTCAATACACAACTTAGTCAGCGGTCCGACCAAGCTCTCGCCTTGGTGCTGATACACGCCACCAAGCAAGATAATGTTGGCAGAAGTGTTACGGATGAGATGGGCGATATACGCCGATGGCGTAATGATGGTCACATCGCCGCGCTCAGCCAATGTCCGAGCCAACAACGCATTGGCACTGCCTCCTTCAATCAGCACTGTCTCATTCGGTGCGACCAAATCCGCAGCTTGGTTTGCGAGCGATTGTTTAATATCGAAACGTACTTCTAGACGGGCATCAATGTCATCACTTTGCAACGCGGTAGCTGCGCCGTGAACGCGCTTTAGGTAGCCCTGTTGCTCCAGAAAGTTCAAATCCTGTCTGATGGTCACACCCGACACGCCAATGATGTCAGAAAGCTCTGTGACTTGAACGCGTTTACGGTCGTTCACTAATTGCAGGATTTCATTTTGTCTTGGGTTCACAGGTTCGCTCCTTATTGATGAGCTTACAGTATACTCACCTGATGTTTCATATGAAAAGAACTTGAAAGTAAAAAGGAAAAAACGCGTGGTCTGATTAGCCAAGCTGTACCTTGCGAATATCGCTCCCATCAACAGATAATAGGGCAACGAAAATGGGATGGAAGAAGAGGGGTTAACTCCCTACATCCCAACAACGATAGAGACTAGGATCAAAGTAATGGAAGAAATTTACTTCGCAGGCGGCTGCCTTTGGGGCGTGCAAGAATTTATGCGCCACCTTCCGGGCGTAATCAACACAGAAGCCGGGCGAGCAAATGGCACAACGGATAACACTCAATCCGAATACGATGGCTACGCAGAGTGCGTGAAAACCCAGTTCGATGCTGAGCAAGTTTCGGTTGAAACTTTAATGGGGTATTTGTTTGAGATAATCGACCCTTACAGCGTTAACAAGCAAGGTGAAGACGTAGGTGAGAAGTACCGTACTGGTGTTTATAGCCAAAACGAACAGCATCTCACCATCGCGAAAGCGTTTATCGCAGCACGACCGGACGCCGACAAGATCGCCGTAGAAGTACTGCCACTCACAAATTATGTGCCAAGTGATGATGAGCACCAAGACAGACTCACAAACTTTCCGAATGATTACTGCCACATCCCATTAGATTTACTACATAAATACAGGGATAACTCGTAACCATTCAGTCAGCATCGCTTTAAAAGGCAAGATGCATATCAGTTTAAATCGATGCCTTCCACTAATGACAATGTCATTTCTGCCGCCGATATTTCCTTACAACCCGACGAGTTTTGTCCGCACCACAACGGTGTGAATTCATCTCGGTTTTGCTTTTCCATAAGCGCTCTTAGTTGAGCCATTTCAATGGAGGCGTATGGGAATTTCGGCGCAAACTCACTGATGTAGCCTAGCTCCGACATCGCGCGATTCACAATGCCTCTCGCTGGTCGGCCCGAGAAAACATTGGTCACAGCGGTATGTTGCGCGCGTTCACTGGCAATGGCATATCGATGTAAAGACGATGTTTTCGCCTCATCACACAACAAATAGGCGCTGCCAACTTGAACGGCACTCGCTCCTAATCTCAACGCGGCTTCCACCCCACTTCTATCAGCGATTCCGCCTGCAGCAATAACAGGCAAATTCACCCGTTTGGCGATTTGTGGTAATAACGCCATCAAACTTAATTGAGTAGTTAAATCATCCGATAAAAACATACCTCGGTGTCCACCAGCCTCCAAGCCTTGGGCGATAATACCGTCAACGCCTTTTGCTTCTAGCCAAAGTGCTTCGTCCACCGTAGTCGCTGACGAAAGGATCTTCCCTCCCCACCCTCTAATTCGAGCTAACAGATCATCGTCTGGCAAACCAAAGTGGAAACTGATCACTGGCGGTGCAAATGGTTCAATCGCGTCAGCAATATCATGATTGAAAGGCATCCTTGTCGGAGCGTTTGGCTGAGCCTGAACGGTTGCATCAACCTCGGAAAAATACGGTTGCAGCGTTTTTTGCCACTTTTCGTGCTTGTTGGCGTCATACTCCGGCATTTCATGGCAAAAGAAATTGAGGTTAAACGGTCGGTTAGTTGCCTGCTTGATAAGTTTAAGTTCTTTTACGATGGCGTCTTTGTTCAGCATTCCACAAGGTAACGAGCCAAGCCCGCCAACATTACTGACGGCTATGGTCATTTGGCTGTCTTGCACACCGGCCATTGGCGCTTGAATAATCGGTAACTCTGTTCCCAAAAGTGTATTAAATACCTTGTTTATCATGCTCTTTCCTTGAAAACTTAACCTTTACCTGTGATGGATCTGCGCCATCGTTATCCAGACTAGACTTTCACATGATTAACCGCTTATAAAGTTAAAGTGATGCATTTGTGCGCTATGCACTTTTGATAGAAATGACAAAGGGAGCCTATGGCTCCCTTAATATGCTGAATAACAAGAATCAAAGTGACTATCGTACGACATCTGATTCAAGCTCTAGCTCTGCTACAGACAGCATGGCAAACTCTTCCTCGGCGGTTGCTGCCACCAGTTTGTTGCGGCTGTATAACCCATAATAAACACCACCGATAAGAAACAATCCCATTGTCATGAAAAAGGCTGAGGGATCAAAAGCATAAACACCTGTCATTGCGATCAAAGAAAGCACCAGAGAAATACTCGAAGTAATTATCCCACCAGGCGTTTTATATGGACGAGTTAATTCCGGCTGTTTAATTCGCAATAAAATATGGCTCAAGGACATTAATGCGTACGATACAGTCGCACCGACAACAGCCATCGCCAAGATTAAGTCCCCCTCACCCGTAAGTGAAACCAAGAACCCAAAAACGCCCGGAACCAAAAGCGCACGAGAAGGCACTTTTTTGTCACTGGTTAATGACAAAGTTTGCGGTAAATAACCCGCGCGGGAAAGCGCAAACACCAAGCGACTGTAACCATAAATGATTGAAAAGAAAGAAGCGATAAGGCCAGCCAATCCAAGTAAGTTCACGGCCATTGCTACCGTTGAATTGCCCGTAAGCTTTAGGGCGTCAACTAATGGCACCGCGCTATCGCCTATGACCTTTGAGCCAACCGCACCAGCCAAAAGGACGACTACGAGAGTTGCGGTTAGCAATAAAAACAGCATCGCACCAATGATGCCTTTGGGAACATCTTTTGCCGGATTTTTTGCCTCCTCTGCCGCTAAAGGCACACCTTCAACCGCAAGAAACAACCACATTGCAAATGGCAACGCAGCCCATACGCCATACCACCCAAACGGCAAGATTTCTGTTGCCTGAGCCGTCGCCGGAGCAATATCGAATAAGTTATTAACGTCAAAGTGATCAATAAGCACAGCAGCAGTAATGAGAATAGCTAGCACAGCCAAACCGCTGATGACCATCATTACTTTGAGAGCTTCGCCTACCCCTGCCATATGAATAGCGATAAAGACGGCGTAGAAAAGTGCGTAAACAACAGGGCCATCGATACCAACCAATTCATTCACTGCTGAGCCAATAAAAATCACTATCGCAGCAGGCGCGAGCGCATATTCAATCAAAACTGATAAGCCAGTGAAAAAGCCGCCTGTCGGCCCCATCGCCTGTCTTGCGAAGCTGTAACCACCACCCGCAGCAGGAATCGCCGCAGACATTTCAGCTAAAGACAATACTAGCGTGAAATACATTATTGCCATCGCGATAGCAGCAATAAGAAAGCCTCCCCATCCTGCTTGAGCGATGCCAAAGTTCCAACCGGCAAAGTCACCAGATATAACATACGAGACACCTAAGCCAGCAAGTAAAATCCAACCTGCGGTGCCTCTTTTTAGCTGCCTTTTGGCCAAGTACTCCTGATGTTTAGACATAGTAAATCCTTCTACTTTGATGAAATTAAAAAGTTGTCGCTGTGTTTATCTTCAACGCTTGCGCCACTTGGCTCATTGATATCGGAGCGATCTTTCAGGTTCACTCCTGACAGTTGTAATTTTCGAGCCTCCTTGAGCAAGTAAAATGCGCGTTCACAGGCATCGTCATAGTTGAGCCCCTGGGGACGCACATTGGAAATGCAGTTTCTTTGGGAATCTTTAGAGCCTCGTTTAGCCCCCCAAGTGAGATACATACCCATGCTATCCGGAGAAGTTAGACCGGGCCTCTCTCCAATTAAAACCAGCACGGCCTTGGCGTTAAAACATTCACCAACATCATCCCCTACCGCTACTCTTCCTTGCTTTACGATTGTGATAGGTGCGAATTTCCATTGATGTTCATCATCAGCGCTTAAAAGAGAAATCAATCGAGTAACAACAGGCACGGCATGGTTTTGAATTGCGACGGAAGAAAGTCCATCAGCAATAACAATCGCAAGATCAATGTCAGTGTTATGCTCATTTGCTATCAAGTTGAGCGTTTGCCAAGAAGATTCATCAAGCAGCCGTCCTAAATCGGGCCTTTGCAGGTACATAAGTCGGTCACTCACTTGACTGCTAACTATGACAGGAGGTTCTAAGGTATTTTCAAGAATCGAGTAAGAGTCCGACAAACCAGCAACGAGAGACTCAGTATTCAAACTGCAATGCACTGCATCCATAGCTTGGGCGTGATCCAGCTGAAATGAGAGTAACTCGTTGGTTGGTACACTGTTCCCGCTGCGACCCAGAGCGATCCGAGCAGAGGTGAAGTCGCGTAACTTGCCCCAAGGGTTATGTGTGACAACTTCAGACTCATCTTGTGGGGACTGAGCAATGGTGATTACTTTACCCATGAGAATACCCCTTATTCAGTTGGTTAATTGCTCCCGAAAACGAGCGAGAGATTTGCTCACTTAATCGAACGTCTTGCACGCTCTCGAAAATCTGCATCTCCATTAACCATTGTTCAAACTCTGGTGCTGGCTTCAAACCGAGTACTTTTCTTGCATAAAGGGCATCGTGAAATGAGGTAGTTTGATAGTTGAGCATGATGTCATCAGACCCAGGAATACCCATGATGAACGAGCACTCGGCCACACCTAATAGTGTCAGCAAGTTATCCATGTCATTCTGATCGGCATAGGCATGATTGGTGTAACAGATGTCGCAACCCATAGGTAAACCAAGCAGCTTCCCACAGAAATGATCTTCAAGCCCAGCACGAATGATCTGTTTACCATCAAACAGATACTCAGGGCCAATAAACCCAACGACAGTATTAACCAACAAAGGATCAAACTGTTTCGCGACAGCATAAGCACGGGCTTCACAAGTCTGTTGATCGACCCCATGAAATGCATTCGCAGACAGCGCTGTACCTTGTCCGGTTTCAAAATACATCACATTGTTTCCTACGCTACCTCGATTCAAAGACAGCGCGGCTTCATGGGCCTCTTTCAAAATCGACAAGTCGATTCCGAAGGTATCATTCGTCCCTTGCGTGCCGCCTATCGACTGAAAAACGAGATCGACTGGTGCACCCATTTCAATGGCTTCGATCGTGTTCGTGACATGAGTTAACACACAAGACTGAGTCGGTATTTGATAGTGTTGAATCACCTCATCCATTAAGTTCATTAACTTAATAGCTTGAGGTACATTATCTGTTGCCGGATTGATACCGATAACCGCATCGCCATTTCCGTACATCAGACCATCAAAAATGGTCGCTGCGATACCGTTGAGAGAATCAGTGGGATGATTCGGCTGTAAGCGAGTAGACAGGCGACTCGGCAAACCTATCGTATTCCGAAAAGCCGTGACAACTTGGCATTTTTTAGCAACGAGAATCAAATCCTGGTTGCGCATAATCTTACTGACTGCGGCCACCATTTCTGGTGTTAAACCTTGACGAATTTTAGCCAATGTTTCACCATCGGCTTCTTCACTCAGCAGCCAATTTCGAAAATCTCCGACCGTCAAGTGCTCAATCGGCTTAAAGGCTTCAAGGTCATGCGTATCGATAATTAGGCGAGTGATATCGTCGCTTTCGTATGGAATAACCGCCTCGTTAAGAAACGTTTTAAGTGGTAACTCAGACAGCGCCATTTGTGCGACTACACGTTCTGCCGCTGACTGAGCACAAACCCCGGCTAACGCATCGCCTGAGCGCTCCGGTGTCGCTTTCGCCATCAAGTCAGCTAATGACTTAAAGGTATAGACTTTACTTCCTTGTTGCCGACGATAAGTTGCCGTCATTGCTCTTCCTCTTCACTATTTGGTTCGCTTTTTGCTGAACTATCAATAAGCTTTAAGAAAGTATTGCCAAATGTGTTCCGTAGCGTTATCAAAAACTGGCAACATTTATAAACCAATAATAAACAATGAGTTATGTAAATACTGCTCCAACATGACTCACAAAAAAGGAATGAGCATCACAAGGATGAGTAACCAAATGCCCCAAACTGCACCAATGCTGTGCATCCATCACACTAAGGATGCAAACCAACAAGCTGCGAGTCTGATAAACTGGCAACAGGAATATGACCAACTCAGCGATGGTCGATTTTTAGGTCAAATTCGAGAACGACGATTTCCCAATTTCCATGTGTTTCGTGAAGACAGTAACCGCTCGCTAAGACAGCAATGCAGGGTTGAAGAGGGAGGTATTTGGTTGGGTTTGAGTGCGGAAAATAAGCCGCTACACCTAAATCACAGTCAGTTTAATTCAAGCCAACTTTTGCTTAGGCAAGGTGGCGCTGATTTTGAGTTAATGACACCGGAGCAGTTTTCTATCTATGGAATAGTGCTCGACAAAAACTTCGTTCACATCATAGAAAATCAACTTGAGCTTGGGAGTATCCAAAACAACACATTACACTTAACGGGTTTGACGGAAAAACACATTCAACAACTTAAATACTACTTAGGCACGTTACTTGGTTCCGCCGAGCCAAGATGGTCTGAAACCACACATCAAGCAATCTTAAAAGATATTGTGCTGGAGTTGTTCTCACTCAGTTCACTGCACACGAGCCATCCGATATCAATCTCTCATCGTCAACACGTGATGCACCGTATAAAACAACAGCTACAGGATCTAGACTACCGTACACCGATAACCGTCAGTGAACTGTGTGACGCAGTACACGTCAGTCGTCGCACACTACAGTACACCTTTGAACATTGCTGTAATACTTCCCCAAAGCAGTTCATACATCGAATGCGCCTGAATCAAGTACGTAGAGTGCTACAAAGCCCTGAAGATAATCGAACAATTGCAGAAATCGCTTTTGACTTTGGTTTTTTCCATCTCGGGCAGTTCAGTCAAAGCTACAAGCGGCTATTTGGTGAGACGCCAACTGAAACGAGAAAATGGGAGCCCAGCAAATAAAATGACAGGCAGTATATTCTTTCAGATCCTGCGTTGGGGCCATGTTATGCAGTCGCAATGATTTGCTGAAACTTAGCATGAAGCTCTTCAAGTGCCGCTTCAACATCCGGTTCTGCACGGCTCAAGTGCGAGATTAACGTCATAAAATAGCAGTCAAAAATCAGCGGTATTTTTCCCTCAAGGACGGAGCTTCCGTTTACAGATTGAAACAAAGCTTGGTTAAACGACTGATAATAATCCAAATCCCAAATCACTTCTTTCAACAAAGCTCGGCTCAGCTCAACGTTCGCAAAATAGTAGCGATAGTATTTCTCCGTCAGCGCCAAACCAATGTCGATATCGGTTTTACCTTCCACACTGACTAGCGTTTCTTGGCTGATCTGTTGCAGTTGCGCCAGCATCCCTTCGCGCAAAATCGACAGTTTAGTCGGGAAATGGCTAAACACTGTACCATCGGCTACTCCTGCTTCTCTCGCTATCTGCCTTGTGGTCGTCATGTCATAGCCATTTTGAGCAAAAGATGCCCATGCGGCTTTTAGAATTTTATCTCTGGTTTGTTGTCGCTTCGTCATTGATGTGTCTGCTTAATGAGCCTGAAAGGATCATACCTTGCGTGGTTGAGATTGACAAATTGAGCGCGCTCATTTATAAAATTGAGCACGCTCATTTTATATAAAAACAAAAGGAATCGCTCATGTACGTATTAAACAAACTAGGCCAAGGATTGATTTTCTTCCCGACCATCTTCTGCTTTTCGTATATTTTAAGACCGATATTAATGGTCATCCTTATTCCAGGAGGACTCGCACTTTTGGCGTTAATCGGTGGCGCAGAAGTCAGAGCGGAACTCAAAGCCATGCTGCTTGAGGAGTTTTTTGGCGTTAGCCCATCGCACACCACCTCGAAAAAGGCGTGAGTGCGCGAGAAACGTTGGCAAGGTTAAGTAAAAAAGAAAACGCGCAGATATCGAGATCTCAATACCTGCGCGTAGATGTGGTGAAAATAAGACTGGCGTTAGTCAGTATTCATGTTCTGACCAATTCGCCATAAAACGCCGCTAGGGTCAAACAAACAACATTCGCGCATGCTCCAAGGTTGCTCGACCAGCTCAGTCAAACGCGAACCAAATTCTTCATGACCCACTTTGGATAAGTGCTGATGCCAACTTTCTGCGTCTTCTACGAGCAAGTGCATCATGAAGTTATTGCCGTGTTCTGGCTCATAAAAATTCTGTAAAAGAAACGCGCAGCTACCTTGAGAGAAGTATGCTACATCACCGAAGTCCGATGCCATTTCAAAGCCAATCGCCTCATAAAAGCGTTTTGATAGCGCGTAATCTTTCGCCGGAACAAATGATTTGATTTCAACAATATTGAGGTTTTCCATTTCCAATTTCCTAAGCCTTTTTCCATAAAACTGACTGACGTAATCTCGCTCTATGCCTTCTATTCGCCTTGCGTAATCTGCTGTGATGACAGTGGCACACACTCTGCCATTTGCGTTTGTAACCACGTGATAAATTTATGTTCGAGTTCTGTACGCTTTTTATCTTGACTCAATAAAACGTAATTGCAACTTGATGGAGAAAACCCAAATGTGCGACCAAATTACCACGCTTAATATCGTCCATGACAAAAGGATACGATCCCATTGCGACGCCTAAGCCATCCACTGCGGCTTGTATGCAAAAATAAAAATGCGCGAATGATTGCTGAGTGTTGCCGTTGAAAGTTTCACAACGTGTTGATTGCTGCCAATCCGCCCAAGCATTCGGTCTGGTTTGGCTATTCAACAATCGAGCTGCTTTCAAATTGTCTTTAATGGATTGCCAATACTCAGGAGAAAATACCGGCCCCACCCACTCTTCCACAAGAATGGTTTTGTCGTAATCGTGATGCTGCGCAAAATCGTCTCGACGAATCGCCATCGAAAGCCCAGTTGATCCTAATGTTACCGGGCCACCAGCCGTCGACAAACGAACATCAGCACGGTGTTCATCATTAAACGCGGCCAACCTTGGCATCAACCAGCGCATGGTTAATGTCGGTTCACAAGACACTTCAAGATGCTGATGCTTCTCTTGAATAAGCGTATTCACGCCTGTTTCTAGCGTTTGGAATGCCGTTTCTGTGTATGTCTTGAGTAATTCGCCTTCCGCCGTCAACACGACTTTCCTGCCCTCTTTGAAGAACAAAGGTTGAGACAGATATTGCTCAAGTTGCTTGATCTGCTTACTCACGGCTCCGTGGGTAATGTTCAGTTTGTCAGCCGCTTCAGTGTAGCTTGAAGAACTCGCCGCAACGTGGAAGACATAAAAAGATTTCAGGTGACGCATCTGTGAGTTTTTCTCACCAATATGGGAATGTTTTTCGATTATAGTCAGTAATAAAGACGCCTACAATTTCGCTACATCCCAGACTTCATCATTCAAACAGGAAATCGATATGGAATTTGTAACTCTTGCGTTATTAGGTGTGCTTATTGTCATTAGCCCTGGCGCAGACTTTGTTTTGGTATTAAGAAATAGCTTAAATCAAGGACGAAAAGCAGGCGTGTATAGTGCGATTGGTATCAGCATGGCGATCAGCATCCACATCGCTTACTCCATGCTGGGGATCAGTTACTTAATTTCACAAAATGAATGGTTGTTTAATCTCGTGCGCTATCTTGGGGCCGCTTATCTTGTCTACCTTGGGATTAAAGGAATATTCTCCTCGCAACCTGCATCAAACTCAGAAACCGTTCAACAGAGCGAGTATTCAATGTGGCGATTTTTCATGCAGGGGTTTCTGTGTAATTTACTCAATCCCAAGACGATGCTGTTTTTTCTGAGTATTTTTAGCCAAGTGATTTCTCCCGACTCTAATCAGCAACACATCGCCTTTTTTTACGGGATTTATATGATTGCGCTGCATGGTATTTGGTTTTCTATCGTTGCTGTTTTATTCACGTCATCCCAGCTACAAGCTTTCTTGTTGAAGATTAAGCATCGACTCAATCAAGCATGTGGGGCGGGATTGATCATTTTCGGCGCAATGCTGGGCTTAAAGGTGTAGTGCGCTTGCGGTCCGATTACCCCAGTTCAAATTGATCATTGAACAAGTGGCAGTAATCAATTAAAAATCTACATTATCAATACTTTAAATTAGAAAAAAACAGCCAACGTGCGCTGGCTGTTTCGATACAGTTAATGGATGACCCGAGCGTCCCCTTTAAATAACTGAGACAGATCGATAGTGAATATCGTCACTGTCGGACGTTTAGGCAGAGCATTTTCGATCGAAAACTCTGGCCCAGCTGGAACGAGGGGGAAGTGAATAGCAGTCGGCCACGTTGACGAAGCTTCATTACCGCCCGGCTCAGATATTGAGAAAGAAAACGCAGGTAAACGGGTCATAACACTTACCTCAAATGACTGATTAGCGGGCTCAAGCGAGCCCGCTTAGGTTTTGCAATGTTATTGTTATTTTAACGCTTACTTAATCACTAACGATTGATGACGTTAGATATCAAGTTCTTTGTCTTCAACGTGGTTGGTGATCATCGCTTCAGTGGTGATCATCAAGCCAGCAACAGACGCTGCGAATTGAAGCGCTGAACGTGTTACTTTCGCAGGGTCCAAGATGCCCATTTCGATCATGTTGCCGTATTCACCTGTTGCAGCGTTGTAACCGTAATCGGCATCACCCGCTTTGACAGCGTTCGCCACAACAGAAGCTTCGTCACCTGCGTTAGTTGCGATTTGACGAAGAGGCTCTTCCATTGCACGTAGCGCAACTCGGATACCCACGTTTTGGTCATCATTGTCGCCTTTTAGATCCGCCAATTCTTTCGCGATCTTAGTTAGGGCAACACCACCACCAGCAACAATACCTTCTTCAACCGCTGCGCGGGTAGCGTGTAGCGCATCGTCCACGCGGTCTTTCTTCTCTTTCATCTCAACTTCGGTTGCAGCGCCGATCTTGATCACCGCTACGCCGCCAGAAAGCTTCGCAACACGTTGTTGAAGCTTGTCTTTATCGTATTGAGAGGTGGTTGTTTCGATTTGTTTTTCAATCGAAGCCACACGATCAGCAATCGCACTTGCTTCTGCTGCACCACCCACAATGGTTGTTGTGTCTTTGGTGATGGTCACTTTCTTCGCACTACCTAGTTGCTCTAACGTTGCTTTTTCGAGCTCTAGGCCGATTTCTTCAGAGATGACCGTACCAGCAGTTAGTACCGCAATGTCTTCCATCATCGCTTTACGGTTGTCACCAAAGCCAGGCGCTTTCACCGCGGTCGCACGCACGATGCCGCGCATGTTGTTCACAACCAATGTCGCTAACGCTTCACCTTCGATGTCTTCAGCAATGATCAATAGCGAGCGAGAAGATTTCGCCACTTCTTCTAGTACAGGCAATAGCTCGCGGATGCTGCTGACTTTTTTGTCCACCAATAGGATGTATGGGTTGTCTAGCTCGACGCTGCCATTTTCTTGGTTAGTGATGAAGTATGGCGACAAGTAACCGCGGTCGAATTGCATACCTTCAACCACAGACAATTCGTTGTTTAGACCTTGGCCTTCTTCAACCGTAATCACGCCATTGCGACCCACTTTTTCCATCGCTTCTGCAATGATTTCACCGATCGCGCGATCGCTGTTTGCAGAAATGCTACCCACTTGGGTAATGGATTCTTTGTCGCTGCATGGCTTAGACATTTCACGTAGTTTCTCAACCGCCGCTTCAGTGGCTTTGTCGATACCACGTTTTAGGTCCATTGGGTTCATGCCAGAGGCTACCGCTTTAAGACCTTCATTGATGAAAGATTGCGCCAGTACGGTAGCCGTCGTTGTACCGTCCCCCGCTTCATCATTCGCTTTGGACGCCACTTGTTTCACCATTTGTGCGCCCATGTTTTCGAACTTATCTTTCAGTTCGATTTCTTTCGCTACAGACACGCCATCTTTGGTGATGGTTGGCGCGCCGTAAGATTTATCAAGCACAACGTTGCGGCCTTTCGGGCCTAGTGTCACTTTTACTGCGTCCGCCAGTAAGTTCACACCTTTCAGCATTTTTTGACGTGCGTCATTAGCAAATAATACGTCTTTTGCAGCCATGGTTATCTCCTCAAAAAACTACTACAAAAATAATTACTCAACGATTGCTAACACATCAGATTCGGACAGAATTAAGTATTCTGCGCCGTCAATTTTCTCGGTTTTCACGCCGTAACCGTCATTGAAAATGATTTGGTCGCCCACTTTGACTTCCATCGCAGCGCGTTCGCCATTTTCAAGACGTTTACCTAAACCAACAGCAATGACTTTCCCGCGGTTTGATTTTTTCACCGACTGAGAAGTTAAAACGATTCCCCCTTCAGATTTATTTTCCACCTCTTGTCTTTCAACAATTAGCTTGTCATTTAAAGGACGAATTTTCATTTTTAAGTGCCTCCTACTTGGAACCAAAAATAAAAGACAAAATAAACATCAAGATGGATTTGCGAGTCGACAGCTCGCTTTCGATGAAAATAATAAGGTCGAAAAATGAGAGTTCAAGAGGTGAATTTGATAAAAATTTTTTATTAAATTAAATAAAATTTTCTATCGAATTATCGCATTCACAACCACTTAGCATCTCTTTATGATGGAAAATATGCTCAATCAAATCTAGAGTGGTTACGTACTCTTAAAAAGGATAATCAAACAATGAAAAAGGCCGTATCTCTATTTCTTGCAACATTGTGCGTGAGCTTCCTCTCCCCCAACGTGTCGGCTTCTGAACGCGCTGAACAAGGGTGGCAATTGATTGACAAGGGCGCGATGATTGTCGATGTGCGTACGCCGCAAGAGTTTTCTGAAGGGCATTTGGATAATGCCGTCAACTTCCCTTTATCTGAACTTGATAAACATTTTCAAGACGTCGATAAAGATCAAGCTATCGTGTTGTACTGTCGCAGTGGTAACCGCTCTGGCAAAGCGTATCAATACTTACAATCGCAAGGCTTTACGAATCTGCACAATGCAGGTGGCTTTGAAGAACTACAAGACGCCAAATAGTCGTCTCCGTTCTAATATACAAAGTAAAAGCACAGAGCGCGTCGCAAGCGTATTGTAACGCGCTCTGTTTCTAAATACTTATCTACAACAACTCTATTTTGGCCCTGCATCAAATTGAGTCAGGTTATCCGATATCTCGAGCCACGGCGCTTTCGACGCGACAAAAATATGGAAATCGGGCTTGTGAGAAGGTGTGTCATCCAAGATACCAAGGCGAATATTGACGATCCCATTGTTCTTTTTCGAATACAGACTTGATCCGCAGTGGCGACAAAAGCATAGCATGGTATTTTCGCTTTTCTGATAAGTTTGAATATCTTCTTTCCCTTGGATAATAAGCAGTTTATCCAACGCAATACCACCGGCAGATGAATAGTCAGAACCTGTGAACTTGCGGCATTCAGAGCAATGGCAATTTCCCATGTACTTGAATTCATCTGCCACTTCCAACTTTACCTTGCCGCACAGACATGAGCCTTTTAGTACTTCCATTTGAATTCCTTTTTGTTATGAATCTAATTGAATTAGATGGCTATCTCGACACCATGCCACTGCAATACGAAAAATTAAAGACAGGCAATACAGGTTTTCAAAAATGAAACGAAAATGTAAAACATTCCATTCAGAGGGAAGTGCGCTCGACACGTGAAAAATCGAGCTATTTTAGATACAAAAACACCAAGCAATAACGCTTGGTGTTTACCTCACAGAATGTCGCCTCAGAAAAGGCGCTTTCCGCTGTGCTTAAAAAATGCAGTGCTTAGTAAAGCTGGTAGCTTCGTTTGCACTCCAGTCACCTTTTGGCTTATCTTTCAAGTTCTCACACCATTGCTCGCTGCCCACACCATCTTGAAGAACACAGTGCTTCGCAAAGTCTACTGCGTTGTCTGCTGTCCATTCTGTTTTTGGCTTATCGCGCATGTCGTTACACCAGCCTTCAGTGCCCACTTCATCACTACAAGCGGTTAAAGCAGAAGCCGCCAACATCAGCATGACTAGTTTTTTCATAAATTTAAGGTTCCAGTTGCAAACAATATTAAAATAAAACTCAATCGCTTCAACAAATGCCCATTCAACGGTCTGAATTAAGCAGTCACTTGTTGAAGTGACTTTTGTATCAACTATAACGAAATTATCAGTCTACGTGTTAAGACACCGAAAAATTATTGAGCCAAGCTGCGTAAATGACACCATAAACACCTATAGGCAGCGCGCTTGCGTTAATGCGCTGATCTTAGAAGACCCCGTGCCAAAACATGATAAACGTAACTCTAACGCCATTTGCTCAAAGTGCTCGACCACCGCTTGAGTGCTTATGGTAGCCGCTTTCAAGACTGCGCCCGCTTGCCCAACGAGATTGGCGCCCAAATGTATGGCTTTCGCCGCTTCAAGTCCGTTATGCACACCACCTGAGGCGATCAAAGGTAATGTAGGATGCTGTGCTCTTATTTGAGTCAAACATTTTGCCGTCGGGATACCCCAATCGCGAAAAAGCTCGGCTGCACGCTGCATTTTCGGGTTATCTTGGCAATAGCCTTCAACCGCGCTCCAACTTGTGCCACCCGCGCCCGCTACGTCAATAGCATCCACACCGGCGTCAACCAATCGCTGCGCAACGTGACCACTTATACCAAAACCGACTTCTTTGATAATGATCGGAACATTCACGCGAGATTTAAGCTGCTCGATAGCGTGTAAGACCCCAATCCAATTATGGTCGCCATTTTTCTGAAACGCTTCCTGCATTGGGTTTACGTGTACAAACAACGCATCCGCTTGAATGGATTCAACCGCACGCTGCGCATTATCAAGTTTACCTTTGTCGCGCAATTGAGCGGCTCCAAGGTTCGAATAAAGCGGCACATCTTTGGCTAAATCACGAATGGTTTTGCCTAGACCTGCGTGTTGGCGCTCTTCTAAGCTAATACGCTGCGAACCCACGCCCATCGCAATGCCTAATTCACTGGCAGCTTCAGCCAAACGACAATTGATCACTTCTGCGTCTTTTGCTCCACCTGTCATTGAGCTAATCAGAAACGGCAGCGCCAGTCGGTGGCCAAGAAACTCTGTCGAAAGGTCGATCGCCTGAAAGTCACATTCTGGCAGCGCGCAGTGTTCAAACTCGACAGACTCAAAGCCCGCCGTTTTATGCTTCATGCTCATGTCATGATGTAAAACAGCGTCTAGATGTAAATCTTTTCGGTTAGTTTGCGGAGCCATAATGTCACCCTAAAGTAAAACAGTCGCGCAGTATTGCGATCCTTATCAGTAACGTCAATGCGAATTTTCTGAATTCACGAGATTACTTTTCCGAAACCAGTAATGAATCACGACTTACTCTGACATTATAGGAAGAGAAACTCGCCTTCTGTTTTAAACAAGCAGGCGAGTGTTTCACCAAGTTGAAGTAATCAGCGTGCGAGACACCACGATAAAAATGAGCCGCATACTTCTCTAATTTACTTTGCGCTTTCTGACAGAATCAGAGACACAACGGTGCTTGTGGTGGTTGGAGCAAACTGCTCAGGGTCATCACAGAATTGAATTTTCCCTTTTTCTTCAACGTGGAACAACGGTACTACCGAGTTCCCTTTGTGGTGCGCTAAGTAGTCTTGATACGTAAAGTTGTCGCTCAATTTCGTGTGTTTTATCTCTGCACCGCGGCTCAATAAACTGGCCAGCTGCGTATAGCTTACGTTACCGCCCATCAGCAATTTACCGTGGTACTCCTGAGCCACGGAGTGCTTCTCGCTACCATTGCCGTTGGTTTTCACTTTTTGCAAGCAGTGAACTTTATCTTCCCCAAACTCGTCGACAAATTGCATGCAAGCCATAATGTTGAAATGCTGATCGGGCGTTAATGCAACCACTTGACCTATTCCTATCAAGTTCAAGTTGTCGTCCGCGTGACTAGAAATAGGGTTGCCGTAATAGTAATCCAATCCCAACATACGAACCTGACTGATGTACTCCCAGTTTGAGTCAGTCATTAATACGCGACGGTCATAACGCGCCAGCGCCTGCCCTATTTCTCTTGCAACTCGGTTAGCACCAATCAACAAGAAGCCGCGTGGTGCTGGCTCTGCGACGCCCAATGTCAGCGCTATAGGACGTGCCGTCGCACTTTGTAACACGACCGTTCCTATAATCACCATGAAGGTCATAGGGACCAGTAAAATCGCTTCATCAATGCCGTATTCGGTCAATTTGATCGCGAAAAGAGACGAAATCGAAGCAGCAACAATACCGCGCGGTGCAACCCAAGACAAAAACAGCTTATCTTTGAGACGCAAGTTGCTGCGGAAGGTTGAAAGAAAAATCGATAACGGACGCGACACTAACTGCATAAATACAAACAACAATAACGCACCGCTACCTAGCGCAGCAAAATCATCCAGACTGATTCGAGCCGCAAGGAAGATGAACAATCCGGTGATCAGTAAAATGGTTAAATGCTCTTTAAAGTGCAGAATTTGCTGAATATTGATGTCTTTAGCGTTTGCGAGCCACATACCCATTACGGTGACGGTTAGTAACCCAGCTTCAGACTCAATGTGGTTAGAGACCGAAAATACACCTAGAACCACCATCAAAACCGCAAATGGCTGCAAATATTCCGGTAGCCAAGAGCGACGCATGATCGTCGCAACTGCATAGCCTGAGGCCGCACCTAGCATGACGCCGACAGCAATGATCGTCCCAAACACTTCGACGCTATTTATCGCGCTGTGAGATACGATAAACTCGTAAACCATCACAACAAAAAGCGCACCGAGCGGGTCAATCAAAATCCCTTCCCATCGCAAAATGTTAGCAAGCGTACTGTTAGGTCTTACGGTTCGTAGAAGTGGCACGATGACCGTCGGCCCTGTTACTACGGTTAAGCTGCCGAACAACATGGCAAGCTCCCAAGTAAAGCCGAGGAAATAGTGTGTTGCGATACTAGTCGCTGCCCACGAAATGATCGCCCCGATGGAAACAATGCTCCATACCGAACCACTCACGCCACGAATTTCTTTAAAGTTTAAGGTCAAACTGCCTTCAAATAAAATCACTGCCACCGCTAAAGAAACCAACGGAAAGAGCAAATTACCTAATATCTCATCAGGATTTAACCACTGCATAAATGGCCCGACGATCAGCCCTGCCAACAACAAAAATAAAATCGCTGGCAAACGCAATCGCCAAGCTAACCATTGGCAACCTAAACCAATAACCCCAACCGCTGACAGCACCAGCGCTTCATTACCCACTTGCATCAATAATTACCTGTTTTTGTCTTTTTTCGCGTGAATGCGCTATACCCGAATACATTCAGCCTTACGGTCAAATAGAAACAACCGAACGTGCAAATCAAACGACTGACCTTCGATGACATCGCTACGAAACGCACATGTTTGAAGTCCTTTGGCGATCGCATCAGAACTATGAATATAGTTGACCCCCAATGACTTAACGACTCATTTTTGTTCATCAGGTCTTAAAGTGGCACACAAGTGTGCGACTTTGTCGAATTCATCATTACGCATTGAGTTTCATTATGTAGAATGATTTCTAAAGAAAGCGCGGAACCTAGCACTATATGAGGCTAAGGCATAGAGCATGAACTAAGCTTTAGCGTAAGTGCTCAAAGTTAAGAATCGTGGGTCACGCGACGTACGCAAGGAGAAATGGATTGTACGTAATACTAGCACTGTTCATGGCGTGTCTCGCCATCCTCATCGGAGTGAAAGCCGCCAACCGAGCTGCACTTTTAGAAAAAGAACTAACCAAACTTCGTGAGGAAGTCACATCACTACGAGCCAGTGTCCATGGGGGCTCAAACCAACAAGCGCACCAACAATCCAGCATCGAAAAAGACACACCATCTGTAGCGACGTCACCTCACATAGAATCACCACAGAAAAATGTCTCATCCTCTGGGGAACATGATCCAGCTGCCAACCTAGACTTGGACCAGAGCGCTGCGAATCAAGGGTACGCCCAGATAAGAGAAGTGCAACTGGATGTTTTTAGTCAAGAAAATGAGTCATTCCTTCAGAGTAAAGTTCAGAGCCTGCTTAGCAACATTCAAGAAAATTGGTTGGTTTGGGTAGGCGCATTGGCCATGCTGATCGGTGGAGGTTATCTCGTACAGGTGATTGGTAGTCACATCCAGTTTTCGCCATTTATGCGAGTGTCCTTTGCCTTTGTGATCTCATTACTTATGGTGCTTGTTGGCGAGTGGTTTCACCGTAAAGAACAACAGAATCCGCAGCGGGCAGCACGAGCCCAAGGCTTTACGTATGTTCCTGCTGCCGTTACCGGTACGGGATTAACGGGCATTTACTGCACCGTCATTTTTGCCTTTGTGGTTTATCAAATGCTAACGCCAAGTATCTCGTTGATCATCTTGGCTTCAGCGGCATTTTTCAGTTTAGCATTATCATTGCGACAAGGGCCGTTAATGGCCGTGCTTGGCTTAATTGGTGGCTACACAGCACCACTGTGGATTGGAGGTAGTGAACCCAACTACTTTTTGTTAGCCGGATACATCTGCGCGATTTCGTTCGCGGCGACCTTATTGATGCAAAAAGTGCGTAGGGCATGGATTACGCCAAGTATCGCGATTCCACATGTCATTTGGATGTTGCTGTTGATTGAGAGTGTACCAACAGAACGGTTGTTCTCGTGGCTCGCGATTTATCTCTCCATCACTTTGTATCTCATTTTCGCGGTTCCGAGAATGGGTTGGATGCTCAATCCTCGCTTTCGTCACTATCAAAGCAAGTGGACAAACTCGCCGACCGCTACCGCTCTCGCAACTGCTTTATTGACCTTTTCTGCCGTCACCAGAATGCCGGAGCTGAACACTCTACAAATGGCGTACTGTTATACGCTGCTTGTTGCGATCATCTGGCTACCAGCACTTCGTACAGGCTGGTCATTACGTGTATTTTTGCCATCTATTCTCGTCTCAGCAACCGCGCTGATTGTTCTTACCATCGCTTTTGATGCGCTGTATATGTTAGAGCGAGAAGCTAGCATTCTATTCGCATTGGCGGTGAGTATTGCACTGATCGGCTATCGAACATATTGCCAATCACTTAGTGACCGTTCGCAACTCAGTGGGCTGCTTCTGCTGGTACTGGCTCCCGCGATGAGCTTAATTACGTTGCTTTATGTTGACGAATTTATGCAAGGCTACCTGTGGTATTGGACTACCTTCTGCGCATTGATGGCCACTTACTATGTTGTGCTTGGTCAGCGTGCACGTTCGTTGGCATTAGAATGCTCTGCCGTTATGCATGCTTTAATCGTAGGTATCGCTTTTGTTTGGTTGAGCGATACTTGGTTAACAACAGCAATCTCAATACAAGTTGCGATAATGGCCTTACAGGCTCAAGTCGGGTTATTTCGACCTGCGAGTTGGGCGATTAAAGTGACAATGGGAATACTGGTTATCCGACTCACGCTGCTACCTTTCATCCCCGAATGGCAACCGGTAGAAGCTGGGCATTGGGCTTGGGTTCTTGTGAGTTATATGCCTTCTCTCTTCATCTTGTCTTATGCTCGTTCAACACTAAAACAAGTGGACCGAGAACTGACCAACTGGTTTGAAGGGGCGTTTTTACATGTATTCTTAATGGCATTGTTCACCCAAACTAACTACTGGTTAACGGGGCAATATGGTTACTTGGGGCACATCGACTTCACAAGTGCGGCAGTCTTTGCCAATCAAGCATTAGTTATGGGTTTGGTATACAGCTACCGCAGCCAATTTGCGCAACGCTTAAGCCGTATCTACGAAATCTATAGTTACTTGCTTTGGTGCGCGTTCGCTATATTGATTATTTTGCTTAATACGGCAGAATCGCCGTTGGTGACTGATAACGTCTCGGCACAAGCACTTCCCATCTTTAACATGCTGAGTATCGGCTGGCTGTTACCAGCTTGCATCCTGCTTATCGCAACGTTTAAGCGCTGGAATACGTTGCAAGTTCATCGATTTGCGATTGCTAGTCTAGGCTTTTTACTTGCAGCCATTTGGTTGGGGATGTCTATCCGTCAATTCTGGCAAACCACATCGATGATGCTGTATCAGCCAACCAGCATGGCAGAGTTGTTCAGTTATTCAGTGGCTGGCTTGCTCGTAGGTGGATTGCTGACTTGGCGCGGCGTGACCCAACAGGGGCTGATGATGCAGCGTGTCGGTCTAGTGGTCCTTGCCGGTGTCGCACTGAAAGTATTCTTATGGGATGTGAGCTCTCTGGATGGGTTCTGGCGAGCAATAAGCTTCTTAGGCTTAGGTGCATCTTTGATAGCACTTGGATGGCTATTCCAGAAATTGAATCGTTCGGTGGCAAAAGCACTCGAGCCCTAGACGAGTCAAAGAGAGATTCCCGACAGTGCGCTGTTTTCGTTATTGGGGGACGATAACAGTGTAAAGCCGGGAATCATTGGAGTGTTCGTTACTTCAGTAAAGCGACCACGGTATGACGACGCACGTTTGCTTGCGCATTCAATGCCTGAAAAGTCGAAGTAAACTCGCCAGACTTTTGCATGAATCCATCCAGTTTTGCATTCACTTCATTGACTGAAAGCTGTGCGGTTTTGGTTTGGATAGAACGCATTTGAGTATTCAGTTCACCATGAAAAGCTTTCGCTTCCTGCAAGCTCGTTTGAACTTGTTTCAGATGCTGATTTACTTTGGCAATCGTCTGCTTGATGCCGTCGCGTGAGCCTAGATCAAACCCGAGCTCCGCAATACCATCTGGCTCAGACTTTAAGTTCAAAACGTTAGGCTGTCCCGCAGGGAAGCGGTGCCCTTCCCCCGTTACCATCACCTTTTGCTGCATTTGTTGATAAGCGTTGTCTCTGGCTTCAAATAAAATGCTGCCATCATCGGCTAATGAGGCTCGCATTCCTAACGCAATCAAGCTGCGATCCAGCATTTTGACCGTTCGCTCACCGTCTGATTGTCCATCAAACTGAATCATCACCGCTTGACCTTGAGGAAAATCCAAACGGATTTGCTCGGCCTTGTCGCTTAAGCGATGAACATTCAAACCTGGAATAGAAAAGCGACGAATATCCGCTTTATCCAGTTTTAAGTGCAGTTCGTTATTTAGGACTTTCTGGCCATCGAAACGTGCTTGCTCAACGACTTTTTGGATGGTGGCTTTAGAACGAACCAATGTATCCTGCAAACCAGGAACATTTTGTACGCCTTGATTAATAGCTTGCGTCAAACCACGTTTAATTTGCGTGAGCTCTTTGCCAATCACCTGCAGCGATTTGGACGCGATCTGAACCGCCGTGGCTTGCTGCTGACCCTGCGTAAGCTGAATACCAGATACAGAGTAGGCTGACGCAGTGTCAGCCTGAATTTGCGCCGGGCGCGGTTTAATTGCCGTACTTGAGTCTGCAGAACGGGTCGGCATGATAGAGGCTTGTTCTTGTCCACCTAAGCGTATGCTATGGGGTCTAACCTCTACTGTACTCATTACCATAAAAAGAACTTCCTAACCTTATAAACGGTCAAACAGCGACAAACCATCGATCTTCACATAGCTTGCTTGCGTTGCTTGCAAAGCGGCCATGTAATTACTCAATCGTACCGACGCTTCACCATAGTCCAGAGCAGAGAGGTCTCCAGATACTTTGTCAACGAACAGCTTGTTTTCACTGTGCGCGCCACCAACAAGATCTAAGTTGTTGTGTCGACCACCAATCTCAGTCATGGTCCCTAGTACGTTTGAAAAAGTATCGTCGATAGCGCTGATACTCGCCTCAACTTCAGCTCTGAAGTTGGCGGTAGGGCTCTCAAACTCTTTGATCAGCGCATCAATTTGGTTAAGCACGTTATGGCCTCCCCCAAGGTCCAATATTTCTTTTGCAGTCATATTGGAATCCATCGTGACACCTTTAGCAATTGTTACTACGCGCTTGTCACTATTACCTTCAATTACGTAGCTGCCGCTCGCTTTACTTACAGCCGCAGTATCCGTTTTAGTACCAGAGAAAAGGTAGTGCCCTTCTTCATCCTGCGCGTTAAAAGACGACTCAATAGAATCACGGTAACTCTTAAGCTCTGTAATCATACCGCCACGACTTTCGTCAGTAAGAGAGCCGTTCGCACCCCAAAGCGCGATGTCTCGCATGCTTTTTAAGCTTTCTTTGATCGAATCTAAATGGGTTTCTTGACTCGATAGCGTCGTTTTTACGTTTTCAATGTTGTTTTTGTACTGAGCAATCGCACTGGTTTCTCGGTCTAAGTTAAGCAACTTGATCGAAGCCATTGGATCGTCAGACAGCTTGGTTAAGCGCTTGCCAGTAGACATCTGTTGCAAAGCTTCGCCTAATCCCGCGCTATTGCTCTGCAAGCTGTGCAACATCATTTGACTAAATTGATTGTCACTAATTCGCATCTAAACTTTCCTCTTAGAATAACTGCAGAATAGAATCGAGCAGTTGATTTGCTGTGCTGATCACTTTCATGTTGGCATTGTGCGCATTAGCAAACATCATTAGGTTAGCCGCTTCTTCATCGCTGTTTACGGAACTAACATTATCGCGAGCTGCGTGCGCTTGCTTGTTCATGGCTAACTTCGCTTGATAATCAGCATTAGCTTGGCGTGCTTTAATTGCGGTTTGACCCACCATTGAACTAAAGGCATCGTTCAAGCTTACTGAGCCGTAACCTGATACCGCCACTGGCTTGTTGCTTAACTCGATCAATGATTGCAACGCATCTGCGTTACCAGGTGTTCCATCACTTGAGAACGCAAGCTCATCTGGAGTTAGCTTGGTAATATCCAAACTGGCTGCAGGGTTTGCTGGGTCATAGCTGAACAAAGGTTTACCTGGGTTGCCATTTAAGTCTTTGCCAGTTGCAAGCACGGCGTTGTATTCATCCGCGAGAGCTTTCGCCATGTCATTCAGAGCCAGTTGGTTTGGTTTCAACACTTCGGTTTGATAGTCATTAATCGCACCTAATTTGCCACCAAGCGAGTCACCAATCGCAAAGCTTTGATTCGAGAACGTGACGTGTAAGTCCGCCAAGTAAGGATCACTCGGGTCAGGAATGGCTTCCAGTTTGCCATGGTCCGTACCCATCACAAGCGGTTGACCAGAGGTTAGTGTGACCTG
Organism: Vibrio sp. Vb2960; assembly: GCF_033337665.1. NCBI lineage: Bacteria > Pseudomonadati > Pseudomonadota > Gammaproteobacteria > Vibrionales > Vibrionaceae > Vibrio > Vibrio sp. Vb2960. The sequence continues at coordinate 335,229 of NZ_JAWORD010000001.1, forward strand.
AACACTGCCGTCATGCTGCTGTGTTGTTTTGATTTCAATGGTTTGAGATAACTCACCGATTAACCTATCTCGTTCATCCATTAACTGTGATGGGTTACCACCTGTACCTTGCATCTCTACCAGTTGCTTGTTCACCTTCGCGATATTTTCCATAAGGCTATTCGCGTGGTTAAGCGCTGCATTACGTTGGTCGCTCATGTCTTTATGTTGATTGTATAAAGATTCGGTAAGCGTATTAAAACGGCGGGCCAAAGCTTCAGATTCGTTAATGATCTGCTGGCGGTAGGGTATGGATTCTGGCTTAACGGTCGCATCGTTAAGCGCGGCGTTTAGTGAGTCCAAGCCAGCCGATATACTGAAACCATCGGCACCAAGCGTATTCTCCAGCTGACTCATGTTACTGGTGTATCCAGATGCGTATGCCGCCATACTGTTAGTCGACCACGTTTGCTTAATCAGAAATTGATCAGTAACGCGGCGAATGCTAGTGACTTCTACCCCTAAACCTGGACTTAAGCGATTGGCTTTACCATCATCGACAGACGCCATCAACGCTTGTTGACGACTGTAACCCACGGTATTCACGTTTGCCACGTTTTGCGCGGTTACGTCTAGGGCCACACGGTTCGCGCCTAAACCTGAAAGGGCAATATTAACTAGGTTCATTTACAGCTCCATTTTTCTGATCAACGGCTGAGAAAACGCGGTAGTCATACCGGCCTCACCGAATACCTGTTTAACAGAGGCGACGGCTTGAGAAGCGGTATTAAATAGGCTTGAATTCTTCTCCACCTCTTTAGAATCTACTTGTGAGATAGATTCAGAATTCGAAGCTTTACCATCGTTAGCGGATGAGATGTTGCGCGCAGCATCGAAAGCAACCTCACGCATAGACGGGCTCAGCTGCTGGATGAGCATATTGGCAATGCCTGAGCTCTGTTTCTTTGCTAGTTCCATCGCCAGCTGTCCGTCATACATATCACGGAATACCCCTTGTTGCTGACTGGCAAACGGGCTGTCTTTATCAGCAAGAGCATCACTACTGCTACGCATTTGGCGTAACACCATTTGTAGGAACATTGCCTCAAATTGACCTGCGACGACTTCAAGTGCGCCTTCTTGATCACGACTATGCTTGATGTGAGCCAATGCACTGTTGTCGTGATAAAGCATCGAATTTAACTGAGTTTGTTCATTGGTACTGTCTAGCTTCATCCTTAACTCCTTATATCACGACCAATTCAGCGTTCAATGCACCCGCTTCACTCAAAGCTTGCAGGATAGACATCAAGTCTGTAGGCGTGGCACCTAAACTATTTACCGCATTAACTATGGTGTTAAGTTCCGTGCCTGGAGGCCAAATCACCATCTGAGCGAGATCTTCATTCACATCAAGGTCCGTTTGGTTAACGACTTTCGTATCGCCATTTGCAAACGCATTAGGCTGACTAACTTGTTGTGATTCAGAAATTCGCACGGTCAAGTTACCGTGACTTACTGCTGCTTCACTCACTTTGACACTCTTACCGATCACTACGGTGCCAGTGCGAGAGTTAAAGACAATACGAGCAGGTTTACGGCCTTCAACGACGCTCATTTCTTCAAGCATCGACATCATGACGACACGCTGCTGTGTATCTTTTGGTGCACGCATATCAATGCGCGCTTTATTGATCGCAACTGCAACGTTAGGCCCAAAAGTGTTGTTAATTTCACGCGCAATATTTTTTGCTGTAGTGAAGCTAGGCTTGCGCAGGTTTAGGGTGATTTCATCACGTTGGTTGAAATCAGTTTTGATTTCTCTCTCTAAAGTCGCACCATTCGGAACGCGACCCGCCGTTGGTGTGTTTACTTCTACTTTGGAGCCACTTCGCCCCTCTGCAGATAAGCCGCCCACAACCACGTTACCTTGCGCAATCGCGTACACTTCGCCATCAATACCACGTAAAGGCGTTAGCAATAACGTACCACCGCGAAGGCTCTTTGCATCACCGATTGAAGACACAACCACATCCAACGTTTGTCCTGGGCCTGCCATTGGGTCAACGGACGCTGTCACACTCACAGAAGCCACATTTCGTAGCTTAGGGTTCATACTGTCATCAATTTGAACCCCAAACTGACGTAGCATGTTGGTAATAGATTGAGAGGTAAATTTCACTTGGTTTCGGTCACCTTGGCCGGCTAAGCCAACTACCAAACCATAACCAACCAGTTGGTTTTCTCGAATGCCGCGAACATCGACCAAGTCCATGATCGGAATTTCCGCTTCAGCACGTGAAGTGCCTGGTAGTCCCAAGGTCAACACCAATAGGAGAGACATAAAGAAAGATTGCATTGTCTTCATTAGAAAGGTACCCATGGGCTGTTGAAGAACTGAGTTAGCCACCCGGCTGCGTTGCTGTCAGCTAGCGCTCCGCGACCTGCGTAGGTAATTCTTGCATCAGCAATTCGTTGAGAAGAAACTTGGTTACTGCGGTTAATATCATCCACACGGACGATACCGGTTAGACGAATAAACTCGTCGCCTTGATTCAGACGAAGCCATTTTTCACCGCTGATACGCAATACGCCATTAGGTAATACTTCGTGTACCGTTACCGTAATGGCACCTTGAAGCTTGTTGCCTTGTGAACTTGATGCACTGCCATCGAAGTTACGTTTGCCATCCACGCTAACCCCTAACTCATCGATAGTTTTCGTGCCTATGGTCGGCGCCACAAAGTTAATTGCTGAACTTTTACCGAACTTAGTACCCGCATTTTTACTCGATGAGGTTTCTTCTGATAATTGAACCGTTAATACATCGCCAACTCGGTAAGCACGACGATCCTGGAACAGAGTCATCGTGTATTGGTGACGATAAAGGCTACCAGATTGGGTTTCCGGCAGCGTGTAATCGAGCGTTGGTGGTGCATATTCCTCAGCATTCGGCTCAGGCGGAATAAATTCCTGACGGCCAGCACATCCCACCAGCAACACGGCGGCTACTGCCCAACTCTTAGAAAGCCATTTCATTGCTTTTTCCTTCATCATCACCAATTTCATACTTACATTGATTGCGAAACAAACTTCAGCATGTCATCTGCAGCAGAGACCACTTTCGCATTCATCTCATACGCACGTTGAGTGGTGATCATGTCGACCATCTCTTCTACTACTTGTACGTTTGACCCTTCCAGTGCACCTTGCTTGATAATGCCGGCGCCATCAGCTCCTGCAATCAGCTCATCAGCTGGACCGCTAGCTTCCGTTTCACGGAATAAGTTGCCACCCATGGCCTCTAAGCCGGCTGGATTGATGAATTTTGCAAGTGTAATTTGACCAAGCTGCTGAGGTGTTGGATCGTCTGCTGTTGTTGTAGTCACTGTGCCATCAACACCCACAGAGAAAGAGACCGCATTGTCTGGGATCTGGATTTGAGGCTCTAAAGGCAGGCCCTGACTGTTCACCATTAAGCCTTCTGAGTTTCGATGGAACTGACCATTACGTGTATACATGATCTGTCCGTCCGAGTTTTCTATTTGGAAGAAACCCTGACCCATTACAGCAAGATCCAACTCTTGCGTTGTGTTTTGGGTATTACCTTGCGTGAACACTTTTTGTGTGCCAACAACGCGAACACCGCTACCTAGCTGAATACCACTTGGTAGTTCGTTAACTTGGTCTACTTGTGCGCCTGGTTGACGCTGAATGCTGTAGAAAAGATCTTCAAATACGACTCGGTCACGCTTAAAGCCAACCGTGTTTACGTTTGCTAGGTTGTTAGAAATGGCAGTCATCTTCGTGTCTTGCGCTGCCATGCCTGTTTTACTTACCCATAATGCTGAATGCATTTTTTACTCCTTGCGGGGCGAGACTTAGCTCGCCGCCATTAATTTGTTACCAGCTTTTGCTAGAGTTTCCGCCGTTTTCATCATGCGAACTTGCATTTCAAAGTTGCGCGTCAGCGACATCACACTAACCAATTCATCAATAGCAGATACGTTACTGCCCTCAATGTGCTCAGGAGAGAGTTGCACGGTTTCATCTGCCGCGAATGGCACGCCATCTACGCTGTGCAGCAAGCTATCGCTCTCTTTTTGCAGTTGATTAATTTCCGGTTTAACCAACTTCAAAGTGCCTGCCACAATTTCTGCGCCGCCACCTGGTGGGATCACTGAGACTTGACCACGCTCGCTGATTTCAATCTTTTGGTAATCCGGCACAACCAAAGGACCATTGTCACCGAGGACAGGGAACCCATTGATTGTTAGAGCGCCAAAAGTATCGACCTGAATATTGCCTGCACGGGTGTAAGCTTCGTTACCCGCTGGGGTTTCTACAGAGAGATACCCCTCACCCATAACCGCAACGTCCAACGGACGTCCTGTTTTCACAATATCGCCAGCGTCGAAACGTGTTGAGGCAGAGTTGGTCACAACCATAGTGCGACCATCAAAACCTGGGCCTTGCATCTCTACACTACGCACACGCTCCATATCCGCTCGAAAACCCGCAGTATCAGCATTTGATAAGTTGTTTGAACGAACGTGCTGCGCTTTAAGAACTCGGCTGGCACCCGACGTTGCCGTAAATAACAAACTATCCATGCAAAACTCCCATTACACCGCGTTAAACAAAGCTTGAGTAAGCTTGTCGCTGGTAGAAATTGTCTTTGCGTTTGCTTGGTAGTTGCGTTGTGCAGTCATTAGAGCAACAAGCTCGCTGGTTAAGTCAACGTTAGAACCTTCTAATGCACCCGGAGTTAGGTCACCCATCGTACCTGAACCCGGAACACCCATAATTGGAGCACCTGAGCTAAAGCTTTGAGTCCATGATGTTCCACTCACTTTCGCTAAGCCTTGTGTGTTTGCAAAATCAGCAAGAACAACCTGACCTTGTAGCTGTGATTGGCCGTTAGTGTAAGTCGCGTAAACCATGCCGTTACCTTCAACGCGTACACCTGCAAGTTCACCTGATGTGTAACCGTTAGGACTATTAGTACTTACGCCAAAAGCTGCACCAAATTGCGTGCTGCCTTTCAGGTTAATGTCTACACTCATCGCGTTCGCGCCTGCTGCAGGGAATGAAACATTAAACGGCGCAGTTGGTGTTGAAAGCGAGCCATCTTTACCAAACGTTACAGGCACAGTTGCTACTGGCGTCGTACCGCCATCTACTTGAACGTTCACTTCCCACGAGTTAGAAGCAGTCTTAGTAAAGTACTGAGTTACCGTGTGCGAGTTACCCAATGAGTCGTAGACTTTTGTTGTGTAAGACGAGTTAAATGAGCTTGGATCTTTTGGATTGAATGGCGTTACGGCTTTATCAATAACAGACGCGCTTGCGTCGAAGTTCGCAACAAAATCTAAGCTGTCTGTTGCTTTAGCATTCAGTGAGGAAGTCGATACCTGAATATTACCCACAGAACCTGTCATTAGGTTGTTGTTGCTATCGACACTGTAACCTTGAAGCTTTGCACCGCTGTTAGCCGTAACAAAGTTGTTCTTATCCGTTGAGAACACACCTGAACGTGTGTACAACATTTGACCCATATTATCTTTAGTAACAAAAAAGCCACCGCCATTAATAGCTAGGTCCATCGCACGGCCAGTTCCTGTGATACTGCCGTCTTTGTCGAAGTTCTGTGAAATTGACGCGACTTCCACACCACCAGGTTGCATGCCGTTGTATACAGCGGAGAATTCTGTGCGCCCACCTTTAAAACCATACGTTGATGCGTTGGCAATGTTGTGGCTGATTGTGTTTAGCTCTGTGTTGGTCGCGTCCAGACCACTTAGTGCGATGTTAAAACTCATAAATAGACCTCTGATTTCCGTATTTGGTTAAGCACCAAACTGAGTGATTTGATAGAAAGGAACGTTGCCAACGCCATGGACATTGACTAATGCTGCGCCACCGGTATTAGGAATGCGCACTTGCTCAACAGTGCCTGCCATCAGCACATTTGGACTTGCTTGCCCTTCTTGCACTTCTACGGCCACTGAGTATTTGCCTGGTTTAAGACCAAGTTCTTCAGGATTAATTGAAAAGTCGACGTCACCTTTGCCGTGAGCACCTAGTGGCACTTTAGTTGATTGACCAAATTCATCTTTAACAACTAACGTGACTTGGTTTGAGCTATGAGCGAGTTCGATTTTTCCGTTTTGTACGTCTTCACCAAGCTGAAATTCATCCGCGTTGACGTAAACCGTTTGCCCAACAAGGCCCGTTGTTGATAGCACTTGCATGTTGTCCAGTAACACCATGCTCTGTTGCATTGTCTTAGACATATTCTCGGTACTTTGTACCTGCGAGAACTGAGCCAATTGACCAACGTATTCCGTACCATCAAGGGGGTTAAGTGGGTCTTGGTTTTGAATTTGAGCCACCATCAAAGAAATAAACTCATTCTCCAATGAAGAAGCACTGTTCATGTCTTTAGGGTTTGGTGAGATACCGTTGCTGTCTTTTGCTTTTGTATTTACTGGAGCGTCAGACGATAAAGGGGTGTATTGTGCAATACTCATTAGCTACCCTGCCCTAATCTAAGCAGACCTTGCTGCATACTTTTTACATTGGCTAATACTTCAACATTCGTTTCGAAGCTGCGTGTTGCGGACATCATGTCTGCCATTTCAGCAACTACATCAATATCTGGGTAAAACACATAGCCTTCATCATTAGCCAGTGGGTTGTTCGGCTCAAAACGCTTCTCTGCATCTCCAGCATTTTTAACAACGTCAACAATGCGAACTTCTGCATTGGGATAAGCTCCATTTTCTGTTGTCATTTGCGTTTTTTGGTACACAGTCGCAAATACTGGCTTAAGCGCTTTATAAGCATCTTCTGGATTTGCAGATACTGCATCTGCGTTTGCTAAGTTACTGGCTACCGTATTAAGACGCACAGTTTGTGCTGTCATCGCGGAACCAGTGATCGAGTAAATATCAGTGAATGACATAATTAACGTCCCTCAATCGCTTTCGCTAAGCCATTAAATTTCATGTTGAGAAACGTCAGGCTAGTTTGAAAGTCCATGTTGTTTTGCGTGAATTTTGCTTGTTCAACACCAAGCTCTACGGTGTTGCCATTTTTGCTATTCTGGTAAGGCACCGAGTATTGGGCCTGAACCTGGAACTTTGGCACCGGTTTGTTCACACCACCTGCCGTCACTTGGTTCATTACGGTGGTGAAACTTAGGTCTTTCGCCAAATACCCAGGGGTGTCAACATTTGCTAGGTTACTGGCGAGGACTTTGGTACGCTGAACGCGAAAATTAAGTGCCTCTGGATGTACTCCTAAAGCATTTTCAAATGTGATCGCCATGCATCTTCCTTACAGTTGGCTCGAATACGCCAACATACAAACAAGATACGTGCCATAAAAAATAGCTATATATATCAATGATTTACAAACAAGGATGGAAGCCAAACTTCCGGTTCTCGGAAAGCATTAAAAACAAGAGGAAAGTGTCCACTTCCTCAACAATAATGCTGACGTTACTCGCTTTGACATCAGAACAAGCATTCGCCAACACCAATGACAAAACCCTAAGCGTTGAAGAGATAAGGTCCGTTGTAGCAACGGATTTCGAACAAGAGGTGGATCGCGTAGCGCTCTCCAATCAGTGGGGGAAGTACAAACTGGACTTCGACATGTGGGTGCCCGGTTCAGCCAATCACTTGCCAGAATGTGAATCTCCTTTAGTTATCACAGGTCGTGACAACAACACGTTGCCAGTCGGTAACCTCAAGCGCTCAGTCAGCTGCGACAATATCGCATCACCATGGCGAATTAACGTTACGATAAAGTCTTCGCTGACTCTGCCTGTTTTGGTCGCGACAACCACGGTTGGCCGAAATGAAGTCGTAACGGCTAAACACATAAAGCTTGAAACCCGAACCATCTCTCGCCAAGACGATTTTTATACTCGCCCCGAGCAAGCAGTAGGCTTAGAAACCTCTCGTCGTTTGAGGGCTGGACAAGTGGTTAATCCATCCAATTTGTCGGCCCCACCTCTAATCGAGAAAGGCAATGAAGTCATAGTCATTGCGAGCAAAAATGGATTTAGTGCCAGCACAAAAGGAGTCGCCTTAGAAGATGGAGCGAAAGGGCAACAAATTGACGTGGAAAACCCAAGTTCGGGCAAGGTCATAAGAGCAGTCGTAACTGGATTAAACCAGGTTCATACTCAATTTTGATTTTTTGACTCGGGGTAACATTTTTTAATTTTGGCTCTCGTCAGTAACACTGAACTTCGAGTACAAAAAAAATATTTAATGTTTATCACATTCTAACCGCCTACTTAATTTAGAACATGATGATGAGGACCACAGCATGAAAATCGACAAAGTCGCGGGCGGTCATGTCCCACAAACAAAATTACAGCAAGCAAGCAAACAGCCTGTCGACGTCGTCGAACAGAGCAAAGTACACGAGCCTGCATTTCAAGCGAATACCGTAGCGATAGATCGCGCTCAAGCTGAAATGGCATCACTACCTGATGTTGATATGGAAAAAGTAGAACAAGTACGCAACGCATTAGCGCGTGGTGAACTTAGCCTAGATACAAAAGTGCTATCCAAGGCAATCATGCAGTTCCATACAGGTCACGAGTAATAAAACGCTAGGAAGACATCATGGCAAGCGCAGTATCGCAGCGAATTCAACAATTTGTTCGCTCTATATCTGAGGATATTAAGCTTTATCAACAACTGCTTCCTTTGCTGCAGCAGCAAAAGGTATTGTACTTAAAGTTTGATGGAGAAGCACTGAACGACAATGTTCAGAAACAAATGCCGATACTCAATAAACTCAGCCGCTCCGCCAATGACAGAAGCCAGTGTATGCGAGCGCTGGGGTTAGCGTGTAATGACGCCAGCGTAAAACGAATTTTCAATGCTTTGCCTGCCCAAATAGGTATGCAAGCTAGAAAACAATGGGCGCTATTGGAAACGTTGGTAAGTCAGTGCCAACAATACAATCAGAGCAATGGCCACAGCTCTGCGGCGTTCCATGAGTTGGTCAGTCAACTCAAACAACCTGTGCAACACACTTATGAAGATAAATCGTTCTAAACGATGTTCGTCTTGCCTACAGATTCAGTCGCCATCTCGGCTGAGTACTGTAGGCCTTTTTATTTTTATTGCCTTTCTGTCCTACCTTCCATTCACATGCCAGGCAAAACCAAATGCTGTCGATATTCAAACGCAGTATCAAGTATTAGCCCCATACAAGCCACAAATTGCCAAGCGTCTCGATTCATCCAAGCCGGTAATTAACCACATTTTCAAACAGCTTCAAAACCACTCATTACCAAATAGCCTAGCCTTAGTGCCAATGTTAGAGTCTTCTTACAATCCCAAAGCCGTTTCTCATGCTAACGCCGCCGGACTTTGGCAATTGATACCAACCACAGCGAAACGATTCGGATTAACGATAAATACAAAACAAGACGATCGCTTTGACACAGAAGCCAGCACAACGGCCGCGCTCAAGTACCTGGCGTTTTTATACAACAAATTCGATCAAAATATGGCTCTCACTTTAGCTGCATACAATGCCGGAGAAGGACGTGTTGCACGTGCTATTCAGCGAGCAGGAAGTCGAGATTTCCAACAACTCACGCTGCCTAACGAGACTCGTCAATACGTCAGCCGCTTCTATGCATTGGAAAAGTTGATAGATATCGGTCAGTTACAATCCTCATCATTTCAACCTTTACTCTTGTTTGCTCCAGACGCTCCTATGATTTCACAACCGCTGGTCGACTTTAGCCGACTGCCTCCGCTAGTTAATTTGTGATAAAAGCTACGACAGAGCTCAATGTCAGAGAAACGTAAAATTACAAGATCCTGTTCGGCGAATTTGAAAACTCGTGATCTCTATGCAAACGTGTGCAAAAAAGTTGAGGTAAGGTATCTCAAAGATAAGAAAGAGTAGTGGTTTACTAAAAAGCGCCCCAATTACGCTTGGCAATTGGGTAGATATGCGTCACATTGTGTTTGCAAAAAAACATGAAAACCAATGGTCAGACCTAATAATCATTTACACACTAAATGTAAAACAGCTATTGTTTTCATAGTTCGAAACAAATCTAACATATCAAGATGACGCTTCGCTTGCGCGTCTGGAATAAGTCCGGGTTCCGGGGGGGAGTCCGGACTTTTTTATTGCTCTAAAATCTTTGCCAACAATAGCGCCAACAGATGCTAAGTCGTAATGATGCAAGCTAGCTGTTTATAGTAATTCTTTAGAAATCAACTGAAGCAAAAACGTTTCGCGCTCAATGCTCATGCCTTTTTTCGGGCTTTCTGCCATCGTTTTTTCATTGTGTGCAATTGCTTCGTGAATGTTCATCCATACCGGGCGCATTCCATTTTTAACTTCGTAATCTTCATACGCCGTTTCGCCTAGCTCACGTTCGATTTTACATGTATAACAATACGACACCATGTGCATCACGTCAGCGTCATCCTTGTACCACGGACGAAACTCCTCAAAGATTCCGAAAGGCTTAATACCATGTATATTTTGGGCGCCCGTTTCTTCCTCTAATTCACGGACTAATCCAGCAATGACATCTTCACCATCATCAATACCACCGCCTGGTAGCGTGTAGTCATGGTAACGTTCTGTATAGAGCAACAGCACATCTTCACCATCAAGTACAATGGCTCGCGCTGCATTGCGCTGAAAAACAATTTTGTCATCCAAATGCTCTATGTCTGGATGAACGGTCGATTTTAAATGTCTCATCGAAAATACCACGGTCAATGTTTTGTGCGCATATTACCGAATTTCACACTTTAAATCATTGTTGTAGGCCAAGTACGTTCGAGCGCTTGTCAGGAAGTGATTGATATGACCTTCACAACAATACGCCAAGAACAGAAGTGTGACGTGCTAATCAGCAATAAATGAGAATATCTAAATTCTTATACGTCCCTCTTACTTTTAACATCGATAAGACAATAATCTCTTAAAGTTGCCTATAATCAATACAATACTCGCCCACCCCATGCGGAGATAAAGAATGAAAAAGACAAATTTAATGATGGCTATGGCTGCAACATTGGTACTGGCTGGTTGTTCAACTTACGAGGGAGCGACCCGATCAACTGAGTATACCTCCGTTGCAAATCCCGCAGCCGTATACTGTGTTCAGCAAGGTGGTGAGCTGGATACCGTGTCGGAAAACGGCGAACGTGTCACTTACTGTGTGCTGTCGGACAATGAACGCGTCGAGCAATGGGAATACTATCGCGAGAATCACAAAGAAAATGAGGGTGACAACTACTAATTATTTTTATCGATACGTCACCTTCCCTCTATCACTTAGGAGCCTTTGGGCTCCTTTTTTATTTGATTTATCAAAGTGTTCTTACGTTGTTTTTACATATCTCTGACTTTACCGCACATCGACCCTATATCGAACAGTGTTCTATTCTTGACATTTCCCTGACATAACTTTCCACTTGGACAATAAAATTCCAAACACAGATCACACTAATTCACATTTCTTCCACATTTTCTGGGACAGGTGAGCAAGATGAAAACACAAATAGTAAAAGAAGCCGAGTCAGCCCCAAGCAACGTTGTTACTGAAAAATCAAAGCGCATTATTTATAAATCGAGTTTAAACGCCTTGATGATTGTCGCTATAAGTATTCTCGTTAACCTTAGTCTTCGTCTTGATTATGTCGTGTTGGGATCAAGCCTTGGCGAGCTTTCCGTTACAGAAACGCTCCAGCTTGTGATGCTTGCTATTGCATCATGGTCGTTTTTCAGCTTATCGAAACAACAGCCTCAGCTAAAGCATGCGGCTATTTTGATTGCAGGATTTTTTGCAGTACTGATTATTCGCGAAACGGACTATTGGACAGACATGATTCATCATGGCTCTTGGGTTTTCCCAGCACTTGCTGTCACCGCACTGGCTTGCGCCAAAGCTTACCAAGGTGGTAAAGGTACCATGAACGAAATGGCGACCATTTTAACGGTGCCACATATGAAGCTATTAGTTGGTGCTGTAATGCTATTATTAGTCTTCTCTCGTTTGTATGGTATGGGCAGTTTTTGGCAACAAGTGATGGATGAAAATTACATCCGTGATGTTAAAAATATCTCAGAAGAAGGTATAGAACTGCTTTGCTACTGTTTGATCGCATTAAGCGCCGTCCGTACAAAACGCGAGCTTAATGAATAGACTCAGGATCAAAGCGACGGTTCAATGCAGTCAGTATCGGATGGAAGATACTTAATGCCTTTTCCGCAGCACCTACAGATTCATCCAAGGCCGTCATTTCGACGGCCTTTTTCATTTCTTCAATATCTTGCAAAGCCTCTTTATCAAGCGGGAAAGAGAGCAATTTGTGAATAGCATCTCTTGCGATCATAAGTGGCTTTTTTCGGACAATTGATAAATCTCGGAAAAATACGCCATGCTTGACCCCTTCTAAATAAACTCGGTAGGTTGTGAGTTCATCGAGTAGCAAGAATGTCTCCGCCATAAGCCCCTTATGTGGGTATGGCACGCTAATATGTTTGCTGATATCCAGTGGAATATTGAGAGTCACCCCCATGGATTCGCAATCGGATTTAAGTACTCGTAATAAGCCTTGCTCATCCATCAAATTCTGGATATCAATGATTCGTTCGAGGTGGTAGTCATTAGATAGCAAGATAACCTCAACCGGATGCCCCGACCATAACTCGAACAACCCACTTTTGCACAAAACTTGGGAAACATAACGCATGTTTTGAAACGTGTTCAACGACTCCGTTTCTAAGAGTATATGACGTTCAGGGAACGGATTCACAGAGTCTGCGTTTAGGGTTCTAAAATACGCGTACATCGCCTCTGCTTCAGAAACACTTTGTCCTTGCGTTACTCCGCCACAAAAAATAATCGCCGTTCGCTCTGTCGGTAGTGATGCAGTCCTACAAGACAAAGCTTCGACTCTTGTTATGCCCTCAGAGGTCAACCTGTTATTGACGAGACGTTTACCTAAAACGATGACGATGTTGTCTAACTTCATTTTAAAATCTCGCGCTTAGTTGGCAGTGTTACAAAAATCTTCTTTCACTCCCGACCCACAAGCTTTAACATCTAGTTAACAACACTGTTCTAGAGACCTTTATAAAGGTTCACTGCTAAAGGAAGTCAATTATGCTGTCGATTTTCGATATATTTAAAATTGGTGTCGGGCCATCCAGCTCCCATACTAATGGTCCTATGCTTGCCGGATTCCATTTCACTCAGCTAGTTAGCGACTCTATGGCGAAAGTGCATCGGGTGCAAGTGGACCTTTATGGCTCATTGTCACTGACAGGTCGAGGGCACCATACAGACCGAGCCACGGTCCTTGGTTTGATGGGAAATAAACCTGATACCATCAAAATGAGCAGTGCCAAAAGTGCGCTACAAAATACCATAGACAATAATACGCTCATGCTCGCCGGTACACACCAAATTGAGTTTAGCTACGACCATGACATCGTCTTTCATAGCGACAACCTTCCCTTGCATGAAAATGGCATGACGATTACGGCATTAGACGCTGCTGGAGATCAAGTAGCGTTTGAAATTTATTACTCCATTGGGGGCGGATTCATCGCCACCGCCGACGAACTAGAGAACGGCACGCAACAAGATGAGGTCGCAGTACCATTTCCGTTTACATCCGCAGATGAGATGCTGGAAAAAGCCGAGACGAACGGTTTCAGCTTGGGAGGCATGATCCTCCAAAACGAACTCGCATTTCGCTCAGACGAAGAAATTAACCAAAGAGCAGAGCAAATTTGGAAAGTGATGTCGCTCTGCATGCAACGTGGCTTCGATACGGAAGGGATTTTGGAAGGTGGTCTAAATGTCACTCGTCGAGCACCAAACCTTTTGAAAAAGCTCGAAGCCAACGCTGCAGTTGAAAACGATCCGATGGAGATCATGGATTGGATCAATCTCTTCGCCTTTGCGGTTAGTGAAGAAAATGCAGCAGGAGGGCAAGTCGTCACTTCTCCAACGAATGGTGCAGCAGGGGTGATTCCGGCGGTATTGATGTACTACCATCGCTTCATCAAAGAGCTCGATGTTAAACAGCTAAAAGACTTTCTCGCAGTCGCCGGCGCTATCGGCATCTTATATAAAACTAACGCGTCAATTTCTGGTGCAGAAGTGGGGTGTCAGGGAGAAGTTGGGGTTTCTTCATCCATGGCTGCCGCTGGCTTAACAGCGCTAAGAGGGGGCAGTAACGAGCAGATTTGTATTGCTGCGGAAATTGCGATGGAGCATTCATTGGGTATGACTTGTGACCCGATTGGCGGCTTGGTTCAAGTACCTTGTATTGAAAGAAATGCCATGGGAGCAATGAAAGCGATTAATGCATCGCGTATGGCATTAAAGCGCACAAGTAAATGTTTAATTTCGTTAGATAAAGTTATCGAAACCATGTATCAGACTGGTAAAGATATGAATAAAAAATACCGTGAAACCTCTTTGGGGGGCTTAGCTGTCATTCATATGGCACCGCCATGCGAATAATGGCAGGTGGTCATTGCGCTTAGCTTCTCACCATACGCTTATCTGGTAATTATGATCTGATGATATTACATATAGAAATGCCGCGTTCTTCGCGGCATTTTCTTAACAAGAAACCATTCGATTAATCACGTCGACCACGAAGTTCAATTTTTTGAGTTGCAGCATCCGAATGGATTGTTACACCGCCATAGGCCATTTCATTGCGACCCTTCAGCGTCAATTGAGAATCTGCACGCTCTACGTCAACCTGATTTTTCGTTGCCATCGTCATATCAATCGTGCCCGTGTATGACCCATCGCCAGCAAATGCTACGTTTGTTGAGCAAACCATCAAAACAAGTGCGATTAGTTTTTTCATACATCACCTCTATTATCGTTCTTACTTTCTGTCGGTGGAAAAACTGTAACAACAGAAACGCGCTCATACGAGGAAAGCCATTATTTACCAAATGGAAATCCATGCTAATAAACTGATGTAACCAAGAATAACTTATCGTTACCTTCAATAAATCAGGGATAAGGCAGCAACTTAAATTGACCGAGCGTTGTCTTTTCTTAAGAAATTCAGCGATATGATTTGTCGACAAAAGCCAAGCGAGAGAATGTATGAGCGTTAATCTGGATATTCAAAACATTTTGGTATTAAAACGGATGTATGAGCTACGTAACGTCCGGTTAGTCGCAGAATCACTCGGTAAAACGTCAGGAGCAATCAGCAAAAATCTGACTAAGATGAAAACTCAGCTCAATGATCCGCTATTCGTTCAGACCAAAAATGGCTTTGAACCAACAGCTTTTGTGGAAGCGAACATTGCGCATTTTGAGCAAATAATCAACAGTATTGATTCCATCAAACCACAGCATTTTTCACCAGCTCATTTTGACGGTTCAATCACTATTTATGCCAACACATTGTTTTGGGAGTACTTTGGTGACAAGTTTTACTTGGAGTTACTAAAGCACGCCCCAAACGCAAAATTCTCATGTTTGCGCTGGGGTAGCGAAGCAAAAAAACGATTAATTGACGGTGAAAACGCCATTGCGATTCATTACTTTGATGAAGAGCTGCCACAGTCAATTGTTCAGACCGAACTAGGGCGAGGAAAAGCGGTATTTTTTGTTCGACAAGATCATCCCGCTCAAAACTCCCAAGAACTAGAAGAATACCCTTTTATACTTTTTAAAACGCCGGGATGGAATGACTACCGATACCCAGTGTTGGAAAGGCTCAAACATATGGGTTTTAGAACCACACCTAAAGTGGAAATTGAGCATCCAGCGATGATTCAAAAAGTGCTTCTGCAAACGAATCATTTTGGCATAACGATGAGTGGACATGTTCCTAAGGGTTGCCGGAGTATCGCGCTTCCTGCTGGGCTAGAGCTTGATGTTCGCTACGTGATGAGCTGTCGTCGCTCTCAACAGCAAGCTCCGGTAAATCAGTGGTTATTAGATGTCATTAAGCATGTCGCTCAGTCCTAGACTGATGACTTGCTACTGCTAATAATAGCTAAACCACACATGCGCTCTACTCACTCGCTGAACGAACATTAAAGACTCTGTATTAACCATTGAGCAAAGGTGTTTACGTGTGATTTTTCGGATGCTCGAACCATCATATAATGTGCACCAGAACTTGGCATATGCCAATTTCCAGCCTGGACTAATACGCCCTGTTGCAGCTCATCCTCAACAAGAAAGTCTCTTACCAGCAACACGCCAAGTTGATTAATCGCAGCATGAATAGCAAGCAATGAGTGTTCAAACTCGGCGACGACTTTGCTCACCTTCCCTTGGTAACCTTGGTGTGAAAGCCACTCTTGCCAAGATTCATGATAACCGCTAGTACAGATTTTAGGCGCTTTAGCTAACTGCGAGAGGTCATTTATCGGGTTTAAATGCATAAAGCCGGGGCTTGCGACAACAATCCAGTTTTCTTGGGTTAATCGTATGGCTTCTTGCTCTTGCCAATCTCCATCTCCGTTAATAATTTCGATATCCGCAATCGCACTGGCGTTTGGAACCGTATTAGCAGTGGTCGAGATTTTAAAGGAAATGTCTGGGAATTGTCGCTGAAAATCAGCCAACCTTGGCATTAACCACTGAGAGCAAAAGCTGTGAGCGACATGTAAGTTAACTTGCGTATTCTTGGGACGAGTAAATAAATGCTGCGTCGTGGTCGACAATGTTTGAAGCACATGATTAACCACAGGCCAGTATTCTTGTGCTGAGCAGGTCAGCGTAAGGTGCGTGCCCTTGCGCTCGAATAACGTCGCATTGAGCTGTGACTCTAGCGATTTCACCTGTTGGCTTACGGCCGCACGAGTCACATTTAGCTCCTCTGCGGCTTTTGTAAAACTCTGTAGTCGCGCCGTGGCTTCAAAAGCTCGGAGCAAATTGAGCGGCGGTAAACTTTGCATATCATTCTCCCAGACATTTAGCTGTCATGCTATGAACTGGTGATGACAAATTGATGAAGGTGCTGAGTTTACGTATGTTGAGCATATGTCAAAGCGTCCCGATATAACTATGTTTCTACACAACTACTTAGTTTGTTAAGCGGGATCAAAAAAGCCAGCGTGATACACGCTGGCTTTTGGAACTTTATCTTAAGCAGGAATTATTCTGCTTTTTCAGTTGTTTGGTATTCAAACGCAGGAACAACCACTTCAACACGACGGTTCATTTGACGACCTTGACGTGTCTCGTTGCTTGCCACTGGGTTAGCTTCACCCCTGCCTTTCACTGTCATACGCTCAGCCGCAATACCTTTTGCTTGGAACTCGTCAGCAACGGCTTTCGCACGTTTTTCTGTGAGTTGTTTGTTGTAAGCAGCAGAACCTGTCGTATCGCTGTAACCCGTGATCTCAACTTGAGCTTGTGGGTAAGTATTCATCAAATCAACGGTACCAGAAAGGTTCGACGTGTCTTTCACTTCTGCACTTTCTAAGTCGAATTGTACTGTCGCTGTTGTTTGAGCAGGGTAAACGTGATCTACAATGCGTGTTGCAGGACGTGCTTCTACCACCTCTTCAACGGCTTTTTCTTGAACGACTGGCTCAGAACCAAACTTGTAGTTGAAACCGATACCGAAGAAATCTGAATCCATGTCTTCAATTACATCATCAGACATATCTTGGTAGCGTTGGTATTCAGCACGTAGGCTCCAATTGTAGTTGATTTGGTATTCAGCACCCAGAGAGCCAGTTGGTACGAAATCTTTCTCGTCACCAGCCATCATGTATGCAGCACCAACTTTCGCGAATAGATTCCAAGAATCCGTTAGCGGTAGGTTAAATTTAGGAGCAAGCGTCAACGCCCAAAGATCACCATCAACGGTGTTTAGGCCTGGCTTTTTGAAGTTTGCAGTGAAGTCACCAAGGTAATCAACACCATACTCTGCTGCAACGTACTTGTTGAAGCTGTAGCCTAAGTGCATAGATGCTGCAAAACTGTCGTCGTCACAAGGTTCGTTTAGGTAACACGCATCGTTTAGAGAGTTGTAACCTATTTTACCGCCCATGTAAGTGTCAGCAAGTGCAACGTTTGAGATCACACCACCAGCAAGTACAGTAGCCACTGCTATAGCGATTTTTTTCATTATTCTTTTCCTTTTTCTTGTACACAAAGCAACACATCGCGGCAGCATACTGCCGTAAAATATGAAGCCGTAACTTTCTCTTTTCTTCGAATAGAAATAGCTAAATAGCGTAGGAAAGAATCAAAAATGATATTCAAACGCCAATGACGTAAAACGGAAAAAGGTAACCTCAAGACCATCTATTCATGAGCTTCATCCGCATACCCAACCGAAAAATAAAGTTCGTTGCGTTGGTTTAGCCATAGTCAATTCGTTGCGGAGAATATCACAAAGAAGCCAACTTTCTGTGACGCAAATCACCATAAAAAGCCACTTTCTCAAATTTAAGAATCATCATTTAAGCTTGTGAATGGCAACAAATTTTTACAGGGGAGCGTGGATATGGAGAGCACAAAAAAACAGCTCATTTAAAATGAGCTGTTTTCGAAATAATGAAAAAGCGTTAACTCGTCGCGCTAAATTTTATCCGCTACGGTTAACGTTGCAGCTAATACATCTTGCCCAAACAAGACACTACGCTCAGGAGACCAACCGTAAAGTGGATCTGGGTGATTGTTGTTATCTTTAAATGGCATTTCGATTGTGTAAGACA
Organism: Vibrio sp. Vb2960; assembly: GCF_033337665.1. Taxonomy (NCBI): domain Bacteria; kingdom Pseudomonadati; phylum Pseudomonadota; class Gammaproteobacteria; order Vibrionales; family Vibrionaceae; genus Vibrio; species Vibrio sp. Vb2960. Next base: position 353,949 of record NZ_JAWORD010000001.1, read on the forward strand.
AGCATTTGAACTGCTCTGCAACCCAATTTGAACCCACAGTCAAATTCGCTTTACCAGGCTCATCTTTATCGTAACCAATCTCATCTTGGAACTCTGGCGTAATAGTCAATAACGCTTGCTTAAATGATGTCTCTAAAGCGGCAAGATTTTCATCGTAAGAAGGAATACCTTCTGAGCCAGCGACGAAGTTATAAGGAATCGCTTCATCGCCATGGATATCTAAAAACATGTCAACACCCGTTTCCAGCATGCGCTGACGCACAAGGTAGACTTCTGGGCTCTTTTCCATTGATGGCGTTTGCCATTCACGATTTAGGTTTACGCCTACTGCGTTGGTACGCAAGTGACCGCGAATACCACCGTCTGGGTTCATATTTGGTACGACGTAAAGCACCGCTTTTTCAAGCAATGCACGCGCAACCGTGTCGTTTTCATCTAACAGACGTTGGATCATACCTTCCATGAACCATTCCGCCATTGTCTCACCTGGGTGCTGACGTGCAATCATCCAGATTTTCTTTTTACCTTCTTCTGGCTCACCGAAAGTAAGCAGGCTCATATCATTGCCGTCTAATGTGTGGCCTAGTGTTTCAAGTTGGCAGTGGTGCGCGCTTTGTGCCATGTGTAACAAGTCTAAATGGCGATCGTACGTGTATGGCGCAAAGTACGCGAAGTAAATTGAGCTGCGCTCAGGGATTACAGTGAAAGTCAGCGTGTCGCCATCGAACTCTGCCGGTACTCGGAACCATTCTTCACGATCGTAAGACGCAACCACATCGTAACCTTGCCATCCTTCTGGATAAGCCGATTTAGCCAAATCAAGCAATTTGATGGTGTGTGATTGCTCGGCTTCTGTCTCAAGACGGAAGTGGAACCACTGGTAGAATTCCGACATATTGTCGTTAGGAATTTTGAGTTGGATGTCGTTTTTGTCGTCCGCTTTCACTACGTGAATGCTGCCGCTATCGAAGTTGCTGAATACTTTCATTTTATGACTCACCTTTTAAATCTGAGCTTGAAAGACAGAGGCTAACACAAGGCTTCATCGCGCCCCAATGACTTTCACTGCAAACTGTCTCGTTTGTGGCTAAAGTCTTCAGTTTAGTCAAGCTTATCCGCTTTGCCTGCTGGTCCCGCGAGTTTTGCTAGCCACTTATCCCAGATGAATGGCGTCTGCTCGTTATCTTCTGCTTCCTCTTTGCGACGTACCGCGTTGCGCACTATCATAGCCCCGGTCCAGCGAAGCGGTTCTGGTGGGAAACACCCCAACGGTCCTTTGGCTAAACCACTGTTCGTCCACTCGTTATCGATTCCCAATATCAATGAAGATAGGATCTTTCCGCCCATTCGAGTCTGCGCTACACCATTGCCTGAATAACCAAATCCGTAAAAGATATTGCTCTGTTTATCTAGCTCGCCGAAAAAAGGGAAACCAGTAGCAGAACGATCAGAGCCCCCCGTCCATGAATAAGCAAACTCCTCCCCTCTCAAATGAGGAAACAACTTATCGAACGACTTGCGCAGTAGACCTTGGTAGCGTGTTGGCTTGTTAAACATTGCGTCAACTTGGTTATTGAAAGAAAACTGATTGCCGCCTTTCCCCAACATCAAACGGCCATCTGGCGTATCTCGGTAATAGTGCACAAAAATACGAGAATCCAACACACTAGAACCTGCCTGCCAACCAGATAGAGGTAGTGCGTCACCAAGCGGCTTGGTGATCACCATGTCGGAAGAGACCACCACGATACTGTTTTTGAACTGTTTAAACTGCTCCACCATCCATGCATTTAATGCCAACACCACCTGCTGCGCTTGAATATTTCCTTTAGGTGTACAGACGGTGGCAGGTTTTCCATAATCTAGACGCGTCATTGGCGTGTTCTCATAAACTTCTACACCCAGATCAATAGCAACACGGCGTAACCCTCGCGCGAGTAAGGCGGGTTGCACGTTAGCAGCAACCGGAGAGTGATAGCCTTCTATATGTCGAGGTGAACCCGCATTGGCACGCAGTTCCTCCACCGAGCAACGACGCCAACTGTTCACTTCTAATCGCTTTAACTCGTCCACAACTGGCTGCATTCCCCCAGTTTGAGCCTGATTGGTTGCAGTGTAATAAACCCCTTTCAACGATAAGTGCGCATCGATGTTGTGCTGCTGACAAAAGTCGTCAATCTCTAGCACTGCTTGTTCCGACTCTTTTACTAACCAAGCAGCATGTTCTTCACCGAATAACCGTTTCAATGTCGGAAACTTGGTAGACCAAGTCAGCATACAACCGCCGTTTGCGCCCGATGCACCACTACCACATAAGCCCTTTTCGATAACAACCACCTGTTTTTCCGGAGATTGCTGCTTAATCATAATCGCGGTCCAAAGTCCGGTGTATCCGCCACCAACAATCGCAACGTCAGTATTAATGTTCTGCTGTAACGGTTGTGGCGTTTCTGGTTGCTCAGCTTCAATTGCCTGCTTGAACCAATATGAATGATGTGTCATCGGGTATCCTCGTTAGTGCGTTACATCCATTTCCGCAAACACTTTACAAACGATGATGACAATCAACGAGCAAGAAAATCTAACCCTGAGCGATAGAAAATGTTGCACTGAGAGTGTGAAAATTTTCGCTTTCGACAAAAACAAAATGGGGAGCTCGTGGCTCCCCAAAACAAACAGCAAAAAATATTAGTGGTAAACTATTCGAGTCCGTCTTACTGGTTAGTATTTACCGGTATCACGCATGCGGTACTCGTATTGAACATTGAGAATAGGCTGGTAAACAACTTGCCCGTCACTTTGCAAGAACTCATTTACCATGACTTTTGAGTCAGTGATAGAAAACGATTGGCGATCAACATACGTTGTAAGGCTCGTAAACTCATCACGGAGTTGTCCAGATGATTTATTTTGGTAGCTTTGGATCATGTCTCGGCCCATTTCATAAGCCGCTTGTTTGCTATCCATTACGTCGCCATGGATAATTTCGGTATCGTTTGTCCACTGATAACCACCAGCAAGAGCCATAGAAGGTGCAGCAATCAGAGCAATCGTACTTGCTAAAGTTGTTAAGCGTTTCATAAACCTCTCCTTACTTACCTTTACATCGGGCCAAAATTGGCTCGATACTTATAAGGTACGTATAAAGACCTAAAACACGTCAAAACAATTTCAAATAATGTTCAATTTTCGTTCAACTTATTTCACAATAACTTAGCAACTCAACGTCATATTCAGCCGACATTCGCATTTTCTTCCTTTTGAACAATGGGTTTCAACCTGACACTTCCTTACCAAACCATACAATACCTAAGGTCAATTTTCTCTTAGAATTCCAGCAAAAGAACAGTGTTCAAAACCTCACACAAATGTCGGACACAGCAAAAACCACCTCTTTTCAGTCGTGCTTTGCATTCCTCCTTTTTCGGGTTCTTCGCTGCTCGTCCGTCGGTTCTTAATTGTCGCTATTGAGCACAAGTTAATCTGGAGTGAAAATGACCGCGAACAAATCCATTTTTTACCATAGCAAAACCATTTACTCAGATGATTATGCTGATGTCTACAAGCCAATTTGGACCTACAGAGCTAAGTTCATCTTTCGTGCGCTTTATTACAAACGTGCGTTTAAGCACCTTTCAGACAATATTGAATCGTCATTGTTAGAGTTGCTTTGTACACGTACGCATCGATTTTTAGAGAAGCCGTTTCGTCCGTATATCATCAAAAACAACTCAGCGTTCGATCGTTCTAACTTGGTGGTTGATCACTACAAAACGATTTCAGAACTGTTTTCTAAACAAACAATCGAAGAAATCTACACAGACTCGAAAGGCCTAACATTAGCCTCTTTTGAAATTGACGAAATACTGTACTCGGTGAGATTAGTATACGAAGCACGTTATCAAAAAGAAGGCGATATGAGCCTAGTGCTGCACAGCGCTGAAGATGGCAACTTCTACACGCTCTCTTTTACGCTCGGTCACATCGAATCTGGACGCAGCATTATGATTGGCGGCTTACAAGGACCGCGAAGCAGTGAAGAAAACAACGCGAAAATTAAAAAGCTAACTCGTAAGCTTTACGGACAGAGACCAAAAAGCTTGATGGTGAGCTTGCTCACTTTGCTCGCACAAATTTGGGAAGTGAACACGATTCTAGCAGTGAAAACGCAGTCCCATACTTACGCAGCTAAGCGCTACAGCAAAGGGCGAATCAAAACGGATTACGATGCACTCTGGCAAGAATTGGGCGGCACCGAATACAATCGTCATTTTTACTCAATTGATGTAAATGCACCCCGTCGAGATATCGAAGGCATGTCGCGCTCTAAGCGTTCGATGTATCGTCGCCGTTATGAATGGCTAGACAACACCAAGATCACTTTCGAACAAATATTAAAAGGCGAGCAAGCTAAAAGCTAAGGAGAAGCGTTCATGCGTTATTCATTCATTACTGCTTTAGTGTTGTCGGCTTTTTCTTTGTCAGCCAATGCAGAAACCAGTGAGCACATCATAGGTACAAACATTGGCTATGGCGATGTGAACTACGATGCTCCGACAAGCAAAGAATCAGGCGACATGTTCTTAGGTGAAATATATTACCGCTACATGCCAACACATAACTTTGGTATTGAAGCAGGTTATAAAGGCGCGTTTGACGGTATCGGCTCGATACTCGTGAGTCCGATTTCAGAAGTCACCGATACGAGCTTCTCCGGACCTCGCTTGAGTGGCTATGCTAGCTATCCTCTGGGTTCAGGTTTCGAACTGTACGGCAAGGCAGGTGTCACTCTCTACACTCTCGAATACACTTATAAAGTGAACGGTCAGAGCAAGAACATCGAACACTCAAGTGTCGGAGGTGAAGCGGCTGGCGGTATCGGCTGGAGCTATAAACACTTTGGTTTGAATGCAGAATATGTGTACTCAAAAAACAGCGATTTTGACTCTAGCGGCGTGATGTTTGGTGCGCAACTGCGTTTTTAAACAAGGCTTACAAGTTAATACAAAAGGCAGCGAGAGGCTCATTCGCTGCCTTTTTTCGTGAATATAGGTCAATACGCAAGCGCGAGAATGATCCCCGCCACGATAGAAGTAACGCCAAGCCCTCGGGTGAGATACCATTTCTCAGACAGAAACCAAATCCCCATAAACAATCCAAACACAATGCTGATTTGCCTTAGTGCTACGACCAAACTCACGTTGTCGGTCATGGTCATCGCAAACAGCACCAAGCCGTAGGTGGATGCCATCATTACCCCTGCCATGCTGGCTGTTTTGCGGATCTGCCACGCTGTCTTAATCTCATCTGGCTTGCCCATAACTAAGCACCATACAAGGGCTGGAATACCAATCGCCCAAAACTGCACGCCCAAGTAGAAGATTGCACTGTACTGATCATTCAAGATTTCTGATGCTTGTCCTGTGAGTAAACTCAGCGCTTCTTTATCGACTACCGAGTAACCCGTTGTGCCTATTGCGGCAATCAATGCCCAGAACACACCAACGTTCAAATAAGAGCCCAATGTCATCTGACGAAAATTCGTCAGTGGTACCAGCATACAACCGAGAGTAATTAGTAAGAATCCAAGCCACTGCTGACTAGATAATTCATGTCCCAATGCCACACTGATTGCGCCGACCATCATCACTGGCAGCGCCCGAGCAATCGGATAAACCACACCCACATCAGCGTGCTTATAAGCGACAATCAAACCAACCAGATAAACCATTTGTGAAATGCCGCTAATGAACAGCAATCCCCAAAACTCACTCGGTAATGATGTCCAGCCAATGGTTGCCAAATACCAAATCAAATAAGGGGTAAGAATGAAACATGCAGAAAAGCTGGCGGCCATGGTAAACGCGAGTCCAGAGCCTGAGTTGCTTTTGCCAAGGATATTCCAGCCCGCATGGAGAACAGCAGAGAAAACGACGAGACTAATCGCCAACAAATCCATTTCAACGTTCCTGTCTGAATAAAAGAAAGGCCCCGAGATGGAGCCTTAGATAATGAGAAAATCCACTTAACGATTGAGTTCCGCCAGAGATTCAATGCTAATGGCATCGTGTCGCCAATATTCGATATCGCAATCAATCAACTCACCGTGTTGGTTGTAGTTGATGCGCTCCACTACCATCGCTGGCGTGCCGGCTGTCGCACGCAATGCTTGAGCCATTTCACCCAACAAAGTGCTGGTTGAAATGCGGTAGCGAATCTTTTGATACGTCACGCCATAATGCTCACGGTAAATATCCGTCAGTGAGTTTGACAAATCATAGTCCAGCAGATTCGGAAACAGCTCTGGGCGAATGTAGTTTGTTACGAATACCACTGGCCTATTTTCAAGGTATCGCACACGGTCGACTCGATACACATCCGAGAAAGGCTGCAAGTCCAGCAAGCGCGCCGCTTGTTTGTTTGCCAACGTCCCTTTTGCTGCAACCAACTCCGTTTTTGGCACACGATTTTGCGCTTTCGCCATGTTCGGGAAGTTCAGCGTTTGGGTTGGGTCGTAACGCAATGGCTCGGGTGAGATAAACCAACCTCGGCGATCTTCGCGATAGATTCGACCTTCTGCTTCCAGCAGTGATAAAGCTTCACGCAGAGTGACGCGTGTAGTATCGAACGACTCCGCCAACTTACGCTCTGCTGGCAGTTTTTGACGCGGCGATAGCATGCCCGCTTCAATCTGTTCAACAATCGAATCTTTAATTTTTACGTATTGCACGAAGTGTCCTTATCTTTTGCGCCAAGCTTGTGTGCGATTCTCTAACAATTTACCCAAAGTCATCTGAACAATCTTCGCAATTGCGGCAGCAATCATGATCATCACAGCCATTGCCGCTGCAGCGCCAGTTTGACCTGCATCGTCCATGTTCAGAATCGAGACCGAAGCCGGAATCGTATCAGTTGAGTAAAGGAATACTACCGCAGAAGTGGTGGTCAATGCATTAACAAACAAGTAAGTCGCAATGTCCAAAATCGCAGGTAAACACACAGGTAATGTCACTTTAAAGAACAACTTGTATTGAGGAAGCTTCACCGATGCCGCCGTGGCTTCAATCTCCGATGGCAACTGCTTTAGCGCTGTCAGGGCGGTCATGTGACCCACGGTGTAGTAATGCACTACCGTGTTAATCACCAAGAATGCCATGGTGCCATAAAGCACATTCAAAGGATTGTTCGCATCGTTGAAGTAAAAGATGTAACCCAAGCCAAGCACCATACCCGGAACTGCCATTGGCACCACGCTGAGCATTTGCATCACCTGACGAATTGGACCGAACGCACGCCCTTTCTCAATGCAGTAAGCACCGACAAAGATGATGGCTGTGCCAATAACTGCCGTCCAACCAGCCAGTGTTAGTGAGTTGAAGAATGGGCTCCAACCGTAGGTGCTCATTTCAGCAAAGTTGTAGTTGTTTAGCGTCAGCGCTTTATTCCAAGGCCAGAACGTCACTAACGAGCCATACACCGCCATGCCAAGTACTGCCAACACTGCAATAGAAATGATGCTGCAGTAAACCAAACAAATGCTGTCGCGCGCTTTGTTAGGTTCTGGCTGATAAGGCACCGAGCGAGTGTCAAATAAGCTCTTTTGCTTTTTCTGAACCCAGCGGTCTGCGCCGAACGCCATTACCGCAGGGAATAGAAGCATAATGCTTGTCACCGCACCCATGGCAAAGTTTTGCTGTCCGACAACTTGTTTGAAGATGTCAGTCGCCAAAACGTTGTAGCTGCCCCCAATCACTTTCGGTACACCAAAGTCCGTGATAACCAGTGTGAAGACCACGATAAGCGTACTGATCAAACCGTATTTCGCCGCAGGTAACGTCACCATAAAGAAGGTTTTGATGGGTGAAGTTTTCAGTGCGCGGGCTGCTTCATACAAGCGAGCATCAGAAGTGCGCAGCGAAGTGGTTAAGATCATCAATGCATGAGGAAAGGTCCAGAAGATCAAACCCATCGAGATACCAATCACGCCATAAATCGAGTTTCCTAACAGCATCTCTTTCGCAATGCCTTGATTACCGAAAAGAAAGATTAAACTGATCGCCGGCAACAACGAAGGCGCAAGGATTGGCGCAGTACCTAAGATTTGGAACAAACCTTTAAACGGCATGCATGAACGAGTCAGCGCGTAGGCATAACCAAACGCAAGTACACCCACCACCGAGGTTACAATCACGCCCAAAGTGAAGGTGTTTCCCACCGACACCCACAAGCTTGAAGAAGAAAAGTACGTCGCAAAGTTTGCCAATCCGACAAATTCGCCATTGGCATTTTGCACACTCTTGGTCAACATTGCCCAAAGCGGCATTAAGATGAACAGCACCATCATGGTCGACAAGCCAGCGAGCAAACCAAACAACACAAGGTTGTCGCGGCTAACACGTCCGAGTAGGGATTTTGCTTTGTCTTGTGTGGTCAGGCTATTCATCGTCATTGTCTTCGCATCCATGTTTACACCTACGCCGCTAGCGCTTTATCAACCGAGGGCACGGCGTAACCATGCAGCCCTTCTTCAGCAAACTGGATGTAACGTACATCGCCCGCCTTGATATTGAGTTTTTGAACCGTTTCCACAGGCACATCCACGACGATGGTTTTCGTTGAGCTGTCGTTTTGCAATACGCAATCAATGCGGAAAAACGCCCCCAAAAACTCGGTAGCCGTTACTCGCACTGGTAAAGAGTTGGTGTAGTTTTCAACGAACTTGATGCTTTCAGGACGCACCGCAAGGTCGAAGCGATCACCACGTTGGATCTTACGATTAGTCAAGCTGGGCGCTGGCATTAGGGTTTCTGCAATGCGTACTTGGGAGTCCGTTGCTACTGAGGTTTCAATAAAGTTCATGCTACCGACAAACTCAGCGACAAAGCGCGTGGCTGGTTGTTGGTAGATCTCTTGAGGTGTGCCGACTTGCTCTATCACACCATGGTTCATTACCACGATACGATCCGCCATCGACAACGCTTCATCCTGATCGTGTGTAACCATGATGGTGGTGATGCCAAGCTTACGTTGCAGCTTACAAATCTCGTCACGTAAGTGAACACGTACTTTTGCATCCAGCGCCGACAATGGCTCATCAAGTAGCAGTAGACCCGGAGATAGCGCCAATGCACGAGCCAAAGCAACACGCTGCTGCTGACCACCAGAAAGTTGGTTCGGGAATTTCTCGCCAGAGGTTGGAAGACCAATGGTTTCTAGCCAGTAATCCACTTTCTCTAGCGCTTCTTTGGTCGACATTCCTTGATTCTTCAAACCCACCGCAATGTTCTCTTGCACAGTAAGGTTCGGAAACAGCGCGTAAGATTGGAATACGATGCCGAAATCGCGCTTCTCTGGTGGTAGGAATGTGGTCTCTTGACCGTTTTGAAAAATCGCACCAGACGTTGGCAAATCTAAACCTGCAATGGCACGTAGTAGAGTGGTTTTACCGCAGCCAGAAGGACCAAGAAAACAAACGAACTCGCCCTTTTCAATCGCTAGCGAGATTTTCTTTAATGCAGTGAACTGTCCGAATTGCTTCACTACATTTTCGATATTTAGGTAATGTTGGTTAGTTGACATAACACACGCTCCAAATGGTATATACCAACTTTAGTTTTGGAGTGTTACGTTCCAATGACAAATTTATAGCCAGAAGATGACAAATAGATGAAGGGCGATGAGGTTTGTTTCTACGCTTGCAACCCCCTCCAACTCCCCCTTTTATCAGCATGGTTTGCCAAGCATTTGAATGCGGTTAGCTCAGTGCTTTCACTGATGTCATTCTGAAGGAGCCTAGGCGAGTATTTAGAATCTACTCGAAGCGCGTTAGATGTTGCATTGTGAATTAAACTATCTGTGAACGCAGAACCAGTCCCTCCCCTTTACCAGCATGACTGTTGTAGTCCCCAGAACTTAAAGCCAAGGGGAGGTTAGGTGGGGTTGATGGTTTAACGTTGAGTTAAGTGCTTCCAACCCCCTCCAACTCCCCCTTTTCTCAGCATGGTGTGCCAAGCATTTGAATGCGGTTATCAAGGGGTGAGTTTTCTTTGCTGCAGTGAGTTCGGTGCTTTCCCGACGTCATTCTGAAGGAGCCTAGGCGAGTATTCAGAATCTACTCGAAGCGCGTTGGATGTTGCAACGTGAATAAAATAATCCACAAATGCAGAACCAGTCCCTCCCCTTTACCGGCATGACTGTTGTAGTCCCCAAAAGTTAAAGCCAAGGGGAGGTTAGGTGGGGTTGCTGCTTTTAGGCTTTTGACTTTCGCCTCTCACAGAAACAAAAAATCCACCTCAACCGAGGTGGATTTCAGTATTCAACTCAAAGCAAATTCAATTAAGACTTTGGCTCTGATTTCGCGTCAAACTTCTCAGACCATGCCGCTAGAATCTCTGCACGCTTACTGCCCATTTGCGCGAAGTCCATCTTCGCCATGTTCTCTTGAACATTAGGGAAGTTAGACACAGTCGCTTTCACTTCTTTATGTGCAACCACTGGGTACATTTCTACGTAAAGCTCGTTTGCCGCTTTAGAGATTGACCAGTCGACAACACGTTTCGCTGCATCAGACTCTTTTACTAGACCAACGGCTTCTGATTCCCAGCCGATGCCTTTTGGTGTGATCACCGCTAGTGGTGCACCTTGTGTTTTCAGCTTCGCGCCGCGGCTCGCCATCGAGATACCGATAGCCACTTCACCCATACCCGCTTGAACACATGGCTTAGAGCCCGAGTGCGTGTAGTGTGCAATGTTCTTGTCTAGGTCACGCATGTAGTTCCATGCCTGATCTTCACCCATGTTTTGTAGCCAAGCAGAAACCTGCATGTAACCAGTGCCTGAAGACGCTGGGTTTGGCATTGCAATGTGACCTTTGTAAACCGGCTTTGTTAGGTCTTCCCAAGACGTTGGTTTCGGTAGGTTAAGTTGTTTCGCTACCGCTTCGTTAAAACAAACTGCGTTAAAGAACGCATCGTTACCGAACCAAGCTTGGTTTGATTGAGGGTCGTTTAGGTTCGCGTGCAGCTCTTCCAAACCTTTTGGTGTGTAAGGCTTAAGAAGACCTTCATCTTTAAGCAGTGCCATTGACGAGCCAGCCAGACCCCAAACCACTTCCGCTTGAGGGTTGTTCTTTTCTGCCAGCAATTTCGCCGTCATGATACCGGTGGAATCGCGAACCCACTTAATCTTGATATCTGGGTTATCTTTCTCAAACGCAGACTTGTATTTCGCAAGAATGTCAGTTTCGAAAGCGGTGTAAACCGTGACTTCCTGTGCTGCCATTGCATTCGTAGCTAGCAGAGAGACAAGTGCAGCCAGCGATCCTTTCATCAAACGGTTTTTCATCATTTTCTCCAGTTAATTTGGCTAAGTTTTCATTTGGTCTGTACCAGTTGGCGATATACACCCTACTGAGCCTTTGTGACGAATTCATGACCATTAAATGGCAGTTTTACGAAAATTATCGATGAATAATCGTTCAATTGATCCGCCATTTTCTGGATATTAAAGTTTTATGAAATTGGAGATTCGCCTATTTACTGCCCTTTTCTTCCTCGCTAGAGTGAACTTGAAATTTGGTGTAGACCAATTAGCCTATTCTGATGGAAATCGAGATGAAAAACGAATACCTACTACTGACTCCAGGTCCTCTATCTACTTCTGAAACAGTACGTGAAGCCATGCTAAAAGACTGGTGTACTTGGGATGATGAATACAACAAAGACATTGTAGAAGTGATCCGCACTAAGCTTGTAAAACTGGCAACTCAACAAGACGGCTACACCAGCGTACTAATGCAAGGTAGCGGCACCGCATCAGTAGAAGCGACGATTGGCAGCGTCATTGGCAAAGATGGAAAATTGTTGGTTGTCGACAACGGTGCGTACGGTGCACGTATCGCTCAGATCGCTGATTACCTAAATATTCCATGCCATGTAGTTTCCCCAGGCGAAACATCACAGCCACACTTGAACGAGGTGGAAACTGCATTGGCATCGGATCCTGCGATCACACACGTGGCGATTGTTCACTGCGAGACAACCACTGGCATGCTTAACCCAATTGAGGCATTTGCTTCTGCAGCGAAAGCACACGGTAAAGTGGTGATTCTCGATGCCATGTCGAGCTTTGGTGGCATTCCTATCGATATTGCTGAGCTAGGCATCGATTTTATGATCAGCTCTGCAAACAAATGTATTCAAGGCGTGCCGGGCTTTGGCTTTGTGATTGCGAAACAAACTGAGCTCGAAAAGTGCCAAGGTCAGGCTCGTTCTTTAAGCCTTGATCTTTACGACCAGTGGCACTGCATGGAAGTGAACCACGGCAAATGGCGTTTTACGTCTCCAACGCACACGGTTCGCGCTTTCTATCAAGCATTGTTAGAGCTGGAACAAGAAGGCGGCATTGAAGCTCGTCATCACCGTTACCAAACTAACCAGAAAACACTGGTTGCAGGTATGCGTTCTTTGGGGTTTGAGCCACTACTGAGTGATGACCTTCACTCGCCAATCATCACTTCTTTCTACTCTCCGACGCACAGTGATTACCAGTTCAAAGCGTTCTACACACGTTTGAAAGAGCAGGGCTTCGTGATCTATCCGGGTAAGGTATCGAACGCAGATTGCTTCCGCATCGGCAACATTGGTGAAGTTTACCCAGCAGATATCGAGCGCTTAATCGGTGCGATTGAAAAAGCAATGTACTGGCAAGTTGCGTAAAGCAGCCTTCTGATTGAGAGAGCGTTATGACTCAGAATATCAAACCGACCCACTTCCGCAGCGAAGGCGATGTCAACACGACACCAGCGCGCCAAGCTTGGAATGCATCGATGGACGATGAACGCACGCAAGCCTTGTTGAAGCGTGATTCGCAGGTCTTTCTTCATCAAGCCATGTCGACGCCTTGCTTAGATACCTTGGAAGCAGCAGAAGGCATCTACATCCAAGATGCTACCGGTAAAAAGTACATGGATTTCCATGGCAATAACGTCCATCAACTGGGCTACGGTCACCCGCATGTGATTAAACGAGTACAAGAGCAAATTGCCAAACTGCCGTTTTCACCACGTCGCTTTACCAACGAGACCGCGATTGAATGTGCCGAAAAGCTCACCCAAATCTGTGGCGGTGAATTGAACCGTGTGCTGTTTGCTCCAGGTGGCACATCTGCAGTGGGCATGGCTCTTAAATTAGCACGCCACATCACGGGCAACTACAAGGTGGTGTCTCTGTGGGATTCCTTCCACGGCGCATCGTTGGATGCCATCTCAGTGGGCGGTGAAGCGTGTTTCCGCCAAGGCATGGGACCATTAATGGCAGGTGTTGAGCGCATTCCACCAGCCGTATCTTATCGTGGTGCTTTCCCAGTCGCGAACGGCAGCGACGTACATTACGCCGACTACCTTGAATACGTGATTGAGAAAGAAGGCGGCGTGGGCGCATTTATCGCAGAAGCGGTTCGTAATACCGACGTACAAGTGCCAAGTAAAGCCTACTGGAAACGTATCCGTGAAATCTGTGACAAACACAATGTCATGTTGATCATCGACGACATCCCTAACGGCATGGGTCGCAGCGGTGAATGGTTTACCTACCAAGCCTACGACATCGAGCCAGATATGCTCTGCGTCGGTAAAGGTTTGGGCGGAGGCTTAGTGCCTATCGCAGCCATGGTAACCAAAGACAAATACAACACCGCCGAGCAAATCTCCATGGGTCACTACACTCACGAGAAGAGCCCTATCGGTTGTGCTGCAGCACTGGCAACCATGGAAGCCATTGAGCAAGACGGCTTGCTAGATAAAACCAAAGCCGACAGCCAGTTCATGCGTGAAAAGCTGCTAGAGATGAAAGCCAAGTACCCAGTAATTGGTGATGTGCGTGGCATCGGCATGTTATGGGGCATTGAGCTGGTCACCGACCACGAGAGCAAATCGCGCGCGTATGACGAAGCGGAAGCTGTGTTGTACCAATGCCTCAACAATGGCGTGAGCTTCAAGGTATCACAAGGCAATGTGATTCAACTCAGCCCACCGCTGATCATCACTCACGAACAGCTGACAGAAGCGTTGGCAATTTTCGAAGAAGCCATCGCCAAAGTGTGCAAAGACTTTAACTACTTTTAGGGTCAATAGACCTCAACAAAACCAATTATCCAGAGCGCGGTTCCAACGTATAGGCAAGCGCTCTAGCAAGCAAGAAAAAGGATTGAACATGAGCAACTCACCAATTCAAGCAGTGATCTTTGACTGGGCTGGCACTATCGTCGATTTCGGCTCTTTTGCACCGACCAGTATCTTTGTGGAAGCGTTCAAACAAGGCTTTGATTTCGATATCGATCTTGAGGAAGCGCGCGAACCAATGGGGCTTGGTAAGTGGGATCACATCCAAGCTGTGGGTCGTATCCCTGCAGTTGATAAACGTTGGAATGAGAAGTTTGGTCGCTCAATGACCAGCGAAGACATCGACGCTATCTACGCAGCATTCATGCCGCTGCAAAAAGCAAAAGTGGCTGAGCACGCAGAGCCAATCCTTAATGCGATTGAAGTTGTGAACGCTCTGAAAGACAAAGGCATCAAGATCGGTTCTTGTTCTGGTTACCCTCGCGAAGTGATGGACGTGCTGATTCCAGTGGCTGCGGATTACGGCTACAAACCAGATTACGTAGTAGCCACGGATGACCTGCCACAAGGTGGTCGCCCTGCGCCATTTATGGCACTGAAGAACGTGATTGAGCTGAATGTAACCGACGTTAATGCGTGTATCAAAGTGGATGACGCCGCACCGGGCATCGACGAAGGTCACAACGCTGGTATGTGGACCGTTGGCTTGCTGCTTTCTGGTAACGAAGCAGGTCTAACGTTTGAAGAATACCAAGCTGCGGACGAAGCAACGCTTGATGCCGCTCGTGAAAAAGCGCGTGCAAAATTGCTCAAGAGCTCGCCGCACTACCTTATCGATACGATCGCTGACTTCCCAGAAGTGGTTGCAGATATCGAACGTCGTCTAGCAGCAGGTGAACGTCCGTAATCTTCATCTTCCACTAACAAATGAAACAAACGCCCCTCACGTGAGGGGCGTGTTTCTTTTTGGCACTATCTCAAGGAAGTTTGGCTTATTGAAGCGTAGTTCCGTTAGATAGCAGCTTTCTTGTCGGCTCTTGCTCAGTGTATTCGACCGCATCGTGATCCGCGAGCTTATCGACTTCCGCCTGTTCACCCACCACAATCAACACATGTTGTTTCACCAGAGCGTCGACTACTTCAATGTTGTGCTGACGAAGAAGCGCTCTCACTTCGCTCTCTTTTCCTTCATGATACTTAATAAAGTAACGTTCAGGTTGCTGCTCGGCTTGATCTTGGCGTTCATCCACGAGAGGAAATCCTTGACTGTTTGCCAAGCTGCTTGAGCTCAGTCCGATTGCCAATAGTGCGGTAGCGCCTACCGCAGACAAAGAAAGTAAGGTCAACTTCTTCATAGTCACTCCTTATTGAAAGGTCAGAGTCCAACTGTTGATGGTGCCTGTGTCTCTTCTGGCACTGTCTACCGCTTTTAGTTCCCATGTACCTTGCGATTCAAAACCAGAAAAATCCGCTTGGAACGTGTTTTTTATATCGTTAGCGCTGCCGCCAGTATTATTGTGAAGTACAACTTCTCCACCAGTCGGTGACGTTAAAGTCACTCGTAGATCACCGATGTAAGTGTGGCTAATATCAACGTCAATACTTACTGTGCCTGAATCACCAGAGCGATCGACTTCTACTGCACTGATTGCGCCAGAAGATTTATTATCTGGAATCGCAACAGGGCTGGTATTTGAGAAGCTAGAATCCGAAGAGCTACCACCATCAGGTCCATTACAGCCAGCGTCCAAGAACAGCTTCGCCGCTTCAGCATTAACTAGGCCGTGGCCAGTACGGTTGTCTCGACCAGCAACATCAATATCTGTTGCAGTTTTCACTAGGGCATTACGCACTTGCGCTGCTGTACAGGTTGGGTGGTAACTCCACACCAAGCCAGCTACGCCCGTTACGTGCGGTGTCGCCATTGATGTACCATTGTAGTATTCGTAATCTTCACCAGAGGTTGTTGCAACAGTAATTTCCTGACCAACATACCCCAACAGCTCTTGACCAAATGCACGATCAACCGTTACCGAAACCATACGATAAGCGTTGTTTGTGTCTACCAAGAATGGGTTTTGTAAACCAGGTAGTTCAGAGTTGCTGTATACGATTGCAGCTCGCGCACCCGCATTGTAACAAGCCTGAACCGCATCCACTTCAGGGTAGTTTCCTGAAGACTGGTTGCCAATACGCTCAGTCAAACAAATTTTGCCCGACATATCACCACAGTTAAAGTTACCGCCAGATACATCACAGCTATCTAGCGTTGCCGTTACTGAACCCGCGATTGGATCCGGAACATACGAAGAACCGTTATTGATCAAACGATTGTGAGGAACAATCCCACGATCAAACTGACTGACACCATTCAAGGTAATATCAGAAAGTTTACCTTCACCTACCGTAACCGTTGATAAGATCGCCACACCCGGGCCTGAGATCTCAACTTGATTAGTAGATTGTGAGAACGCTGCATGATCATTTTGATTATCAACGGCCGCAACAGACATCACTGAGTCATAAGAAGCTGGATAGCTGTGCGCTGTATTGCCATCATTACCCGCAGCGGCGATCAATAGAACGCCTTGATCGTAAATATTTTGCAGTGCATTTTGCTCAGTTCGGCTTGATTGACTACCACCGAGGCTCATGTTCACAACGTTAGCACCATTATCGGCACAGGTCTGGATTGCTTTAACAAGCCCAGATGAGTAACCCCAACCCGATTCGTTAAATACTTTCACGATGTGCAAATTCACATTCTGGTTTGGCATCACACCCTTTACACCTTCGGTGTTGGCAATCGCAGCAATCGTACCCGCGACGTGAGTACCGTGGGCATTGTTGTTACCCGGATCACTCCATGATCCCGTACCACTATCGTTAGTACCAGCAACGCGGTTACCGCTTAGGTCGTTGTGCGAAATGTCGTACCCTGAATCGATAATACATACAGTGCGATTACCCGCATTGAAGTCAGCTAGCAGTTGAGCATTAACCGCTTCATATCCCCATGGGGTCGTTTCGCTGAGCAAATAGCGAGGTGGATCGACTTCCACGTATTCCACATCACTACGGTTGCGAAGCGGCTCTAAGTCATCGCCATCCAATTCAACGCTGTAAATGGCGCGATTACCCAGTTTTTCCACCTTACGTGCCTTCACCTGTTCTAGAACAGACTCCTGCGCGATTCGTGGCCCCCAGAATGAGTTACCCCCCATTGAAGAACGGCTGACTGCATCTTCTTTGAATTTGACGATGTACTTCGTCGGTAACTTAGATTCATCAAATCCCATTGGTGGAGCCGCAAACGCTGACATCGAAGTGGTCAGTGCTATTGCTACGGCAGACAACGAAAATAAGCCTTGTTTTTTACTTGTTGTGTAGTGCATTTGCCCTATTCCTTATTTGAGCTAATTTTTATTCACTATATTCTCATGAAAAGTCATCATCATGATGTTTGCATGAGAGCTTCAGCTATAGTTTACAGAGCAAAAATGCCAAACAATTTGTTTCATGAATATACAAATTTGTACAAAAGATCATTCAATAAACACTTTAAGTTAACATTAAAAATCATCGACAAAACCTTATAAAGCAATTACTTAATTAATAAAAAATGAATGTTAAATTAATGTTAGTGAGTAATTATTCTAAATATCACCCATTTAATCGATTGCTATGCTGAATGGATTTTTTGACCGTGGTGCCAAAACTGAAATATTGAATATTTAGTTGTTGACTGTCTTGAGCATTTACTCAGAATTAGAAGGTTTAGTGAGAAAAATTCTCATCTAAATACTGTTATAGCCGAGCGTATTCACGCATTCGGAACAATAACCATTACAAGAAGAGTGAATGATGAAAAAAACAATCACACTATTAACTGCATTACTTCCGCTTGCCTCCGCCATTGCAGAGGAGCCAACTTTATCACCAGCAATGGTTTCTGCGGCTGAAGTGGTTAGCGCGCAAGAAAATCAAACTTATACGTACGTTCGATGCTGGTATCGTACGAGCCACTCTAAGGACGATGCGGCTACCGATTGGAAATGGGCAAAAAACCAAGATGGTAGTGACTTCACTATCGATGGCTATTGGTGGAGCTCTGTTTCATTTAAAAACATGTTCTACACCAATACCTCACAAGACGTAATTCGTCAGCGTTGTGAAGAAACACTAGATCTAGCGAACGAGAACGCAGACATTACATTTTTTGCTGCTGACAATCGTTATTCTTATAACCACACGATCTGGAGCAATGATGCTGCAATGCAACCAGATCAAATAAACAAAGTAGTGGCTTTGGGCGATAGCTTGTCTGATACAGGCAACATCTTTAACGCGTCCCAATGGCGCTTCCCTAACCCGAATAGCTGGTTCTTGGGTCACTTCTCAAACGGTTTTGTTTGGACGGAATACGTTGCTAAAGCCAAAAACTTACCGCTATACAACTGGGCAGTTGGTGGCGCAGCAGGTGAAAACCAATACATCGCGCTAACTGGTGTCGGCGAACAAGTTTCTTCTTACTTAACCTACACAAAGCTGGCGAAGAACTACAACCCTGCTAACACATTGTTTACGTTAGAGTTTGGTTTAAATGATTTCATGAACTACAACCGTAGCGTGCCGGAAGTAAAAGCGGATTACGCTGAAGCTCTGATTCGTTTAACAGACGCTGGCGCGAAGAACTTCATGTTGATGACACTGCCAGATGCAACCAAAGCACCACAGTTCAAATACTCAACACAGGAAGAAATTGAAACGATTCGTGCGAAAGTATTGAAAATGAACGAGTTCATCAAAGCACAAGCGATGTACTACAAAGCCCAAGGCTACAACATCGCATTGTTTGATACACACGCACTGTTTGAGAAGTTAACCTCGGCACCAGAAGAACACGGTTTCGTAAATGCAAGCGACCCTTGCTTAGACATCAACCGTTCATCTTCTGTTGACTACATGTACACTCACTCATTACGTTCTGAATGTGCAGCATCTGGCGCAGATAAGTTCGTGTTCTGGGATGTGACTCACCCAACCACAGCAACGCATCGTTATGTGGCTGAAAAAATGTTAGAAAGCAGCAATAACTTAGAAGAGTTTCGCTTTTAATAAGCCGTTGTTGTTCATTGCAAGTTAATCTGCATAAAAATGACCACGATGCTTCGTGGTCATTTTTTATCGATATCGAACCCCGATAACGGGTTTATTTGAGCTCGCTTAGTTCAAGCCGTTGATTTAGAGACGTTGACTTTGAGCAGCCTCATTCAGCTTTCTGTTTTTGGTACGTTACCGCGGAAGCTGTCCACCATAATAGAGATCAACGTCTTTAAGGTTACATCATCACTACGGTATGAGTAGGCTCGTATACCCGTAAACTGAACCTGGAACAACTGAGCAAGAAGCAATGTATCCTGAGCTTCAATTTCGCCATTCTCGATTGCTCGCTCAAACAGCTTTGCAAGAAAAGATTCAAATTGGTTTGCTAAGCTGTTTGTTTGATTGCGCAGCGCATTAAAATCCTCAGCAAATTCACTTGCTGATTTGACTAACATGCACACTTCACTGGGATTGGAGTCTCGCTGATTGATAACCACATCAATCGCGAAAGCTTCTATTGCATCTAGAACCGTTGTGTTCTGAGCTAAATGCAACTCAAACAGGGCTTGTAAGTTCGCAACGTACATTTTTAGCGCTTCACAATATAGCCCCTCTTTTGACCCAAACGTCGCATAAATACTTCCAGGACGCAGATTCACGCTATCTTGTAAATCACGTGTAGATGTTGCATGAAAACCTTTCTTCCAGAATAGATCCGAGGCGGCTTTCACCACTTCATCACGTTGGAATTTCTTTGTATTCGCCATGAGCAATTATCAATTTTGAACATATGCTCAATTTTATATTGAGCGACCGCTCAAAATCAACTATCCTGTTCTTGCCTAATCCGCTCATATCCAATTACAGGAGATTTAAACATGGCAGAATTTAAACTGTATACCGCAGAAAACGCACCCGAAGGATCAAAGCACCTGATTGAAAATTCAGTCAAAGCGTTTGGCATGCTACCAAATCTTCATGCTGTTATGGCTGAAGCGCCAACCTTGCTTGAGGGTTATCAAGTTGTGCATGAGCTCTTTCAACAAACATCATTTAACGCAGAAGAATTGACCGTCGTATGGCAAACCATCAACGTTGAACATGGTTGTCACTACTGCGTTCCTGCTCATAGTGCGATCGCGGCGTCAATGAAAGTGGATCAGGAGATTGTCGATGCTCTCGTCAACCAAACACCATTGGCAGACGAAAAACTTGAAACACTACGAGAGACAACGCTTCAAATGGTGCGCCAACGTGGTGTAGTTGAAGAGTCTCAGATAGAGAAATTCTTTGCGGCGGGTTACGGACAGCAGCAACTGCTTGAAATTGTTCTTGGTCTAGCGCAAAAAGTGATGAGTAACTACACCAATCACCTAGCTGACACCCCGGTTGATGCACCTTTCAAGAAGTTCGCCAAGTAACTTAAGCTTTTATTACTGGTCCCATTCATGGGACCAGTAATACCTTCAAAAAAAGCTTTGTTGCATGGCGCTTCGCTAGTGTGTGCTGACCCCTAATTACAACGGCGCAACGTCGGTTCCCCCTAAAGACTGGTAAAGCGTAACCTGAGTGAGAAACTGGTTGTAGCGGTTTTCCAACAAAGAAGCTTGCGCGTTTCTGGTGTCTTCTTGTGCATTCAAATAGTCCATGATCGACGTCGAGCCATACTGATACCGCGCAGCATAAATGGACTCAGCGGCACTTGCGGCATCATATTGCTCTTGTAAACGCGCCGCCTGATACTTCAATTTTTCGCGTGCTGACAAGGCATTTTCGACATCTTGGAATGCGGCGTACAACACTTGGCGATAGCTCACAATGGCCGATTGATAGTCTAAATCGGCAATGGCTTGGCTGTTTTTCATCTCATTCCACTGCAAAAACGGTAGCGTCATATCCGCACCTAAACTGCCGATCGGGTTGGAAAGCAGGTCTTTGAGCGCTTGTGACGATCCCCCCAAAGCCCCAGTGAGCGTCAGCTTGGGCAAGTAGTCCAAATCTGCTGCGTCTTTATTTGCTAACGCCGCTTTGACTTCATAAATCGCGGCTTTAATGTCGGGTCTGCGGATCAATAAATCAGACGGAGCACCAACACTCAACGATGGCATATCGCCTTCAGGCAGCATTTGGATGTTTGCACTGATGCTCTTCGGCGGTTGATTGAACAAAATCGCAAAGGCGTTGTTTGCCTCAAGTAAACTCTGTTCAAACTCACTTTGCTGCGCTTGTAAGCTTGCCAACGTACGTTTGGCTTCAAGCACATCTAACTGATCCACAGCGCCAAGTTGGTACTGTTTTTCAATCAATTGTAGCGTTTGAGCTGCGTCTACCACATTACGCTGGCTGAGGTTTAAGCGCTGTTGCAGATAGCCGATTTGCCAATATAGCGATGCCGTCGTTGCGACCAAACTTTGTGCGGTCGCCTCGCGATCTTGTTGACTTGCCATCGCCGACCACTTGGCTTGGTCAACGTCTGCCGAGATTTTTCCCCACAAATCCAACTCGTAATTGACGGACAAGTTAGTGCTGTAGCTATCTGCCGATTCCCCGCTATCAAGAGATTTTTGAACTTGTCCTGATGTGGAAGAACTCAACGTAGGGAAAAGGTCATCTTGCGCTAAACCCAGCTGTAAACGCGCTTTCTTTAGCGTTAGCGTTGCCAGCGTCAAATCGTTGTTTTGAGCCAACACCTGAGTAATGTATTGATTAAGCGTTGGGTCGTTAAACGCCAACCACCAAGGATCCATACTGACATCACCCGCAACATGCATCTGTTGCCAATTTGCAGGCACTTGCACCTCAGGAGCTTGATAGTCGCTACGCATAAGCGAACCACAACCTGACAACCACACTGCGCTTAAGGCAGCCGCGACCAATCGAGTTTTGAATTTCATTGTGTTACTCATTTTTAGTCTCTCGCTAGCGCTTCTATCGGATCGAGTTTGGCGGCATTGCGAGCGGGTAAAAAGCCGAAGGCGATGCCAATCAACGTTGAGCAAATAAACGCCCAGATGATCGAGTTCATCGAGTAAATCATTTGGAAGCCGCTACCAGATGTACTGAATGCAAAACCAATCAAAAACGCCAAGCCAATACCAGCAATGCCACCACACAAACACACTAATACCGCTTCAATCAAAAACTGACGCAAAATATCCGCTTGCCGCGCACCCACAGCCATTCGCACACCGATCTCTTTCGTGCGCTCTGTCACCGACACCAACATGATGTTCATTACGCCAATTCCGCCGACAATTAGGGAGATCACCGCAATCGCTGAGATCAGTAACGTCATGGTGGCGGTGGTTTTCTCGATGCTCTGACGAATGGTGTCAGTGTTAATCGTGAAGAAATCTTCTGTACCGTGACGCATTTTTAACAAGTTGATGATGCTCTGTTCTACCGCTGCGCTTGGGGCGTTCTCATCAATCCGTACAGTAATGCCGTTGAGGTAGCGTTGTCCCATCATTCGTCCCGACATGGTGGTGTATGGCACCCAAATTTTCAGCGCGTCGCTGTTGCCAAACGCGTCTTCTTTTTTCTGCGTGACACCCACAATACGCACTGGCAATGAACCTAGAAAAATCACTTCACCAATCGGATTTCTATCCGCAAACATTTCCTTTCTAGTGTTGTCATCAATCACTGCTTCTTGCGCGAGTGAGTTCACGCTCTCTTCATCCCAAAACTGACCTTTGGCGATCTCATAACCGCGCACACGGAAATAATCTTCCCCAACCCCTTCCACAGACGCGGTTGCATCCTGATTGGCGTACCGCACGGTTAAGCTGTTAGATAACGACGGCGTGACACTGTCGACAAAAGGTAGACTCTCCAACGATTTAGCATCGTCGGCGGTTAGCGTTTTCACTCGTCCGGAGCGGCGGTCACCAAACCCTTTGCCCGGCCTGACATCAATGGTGTTTGTTCCCATGGATGAAATATTCGACAAAATTTGCTGTTGTGAACCATTACCTAGTGCCACCACGGAAACCACCGAGGCTATACCAATAATGATGCCGAGCATGGTCAAAAACGTGCGCATTCTGTGGCTAGACATCGCTAGCAGCGCCATTTTTAGCGCGTCAATAAAACTGTCCCACTTCCACCACTTACTGGCGGCTTGCGCTGGGCGATGAAAAGACGCGCTCGGTGTCTTTGCTGCTTGCTCATTGATTACAACTTGTGCATTTGGCGTATCTGCAATGATTTCACCATCTTTGATTTCAATGATGCGATCCGCAAAGTTCGCCACGTTCATATCATGAGTCACTAAGATGATAGTATGCCCAAGTTGATGCAACTCTTTAAGCAGTGCCATCATCTCTTGCCCACTGTGACTGTCTAATGCGCCAGTGGGCTCATCAGCGAGAATCACCTCACCACCGTTCATCAGTGCACGAGCAACACTCACGCGCTGTTGCTGGCCACCACTCAGTTGGCTGGGATTGTGGTTCAAACGATCTTCCAGCCCCAAGCGAGCCAATAGTGACTGCGCTCGCTCCGTTCTTTGACGATGAGGCACTCCCGCGTAAACCGCAGGTACTTCCACGTTTGCCACCGCGGTTAAATCCCCCAGCAGATGGTAACGCTGGAATATAAAGCCAAAATACTCGCGGCGCAGTTCCGCCAGTTGGTCGGATTCCAACGTCGAGACATCTTGCCCATTAATGAAGTATCGACCGCTGGACGGTTTATCCAAGCAGCCGAGCACATTCATCAGCGTCGATTTACCAGAGCCTGATGCACCCACGATCGCGACCATTTCACCGCGTTTTATCTCTAAATTAATGTGGTTCAACACAGTAAGCGACTCGTCGCCAGAGACAAATCGTCGAGTTAAATCCTCAACTTTTAAAAGCACGTCACTCATCTTAGAACCTCATTGGAGATCGACGACGATCACTTCGGCTTGATGATTCTCCATCCATAGCATTGCCAAGAACAACCTGATCACCCTCCTTCAAACCTGAGAGAATTTCTGCGTTCACTTTGTTGTTAATACCCACTGTCACGGGCTTTTCCACCACTTGGCCCTGTTCAAGCACTGGCACGGTATAGTTGCCTTTGCCGCCAGATTTTTGCAGCACTTGTGAAGGGACAATCAAGGTATTTTCCGATTGCTCAAGGACAATCGAAACTTGCGCAGTCATGCCAATACGCAAAATACCTTGCGGGTTCTTCACATCAAATACAGCGTTGTAGTAAATGGCGTCGCTATCTGAAATGCTCAGATCGCTATCATCGCCATCCATGATGGTTGGCCCCGGCTCAATGGCGCGCAGTGTGCCTTTAAACTGCTGATTCGGTTTGCCTAAAATGGTGAACAGCGCCATTTGGCCTGGGTGAACAAAAATCACATCGGCTTCCGAAATTTCGGCTTTCACCGTCATCGTATCTAGCTTGGCTAACTCGATAATAGTTGGCGTGGTTTGATTGGCGTTTACGGTTTGTCCTTCTTCCACCGCGGTGTAGACCACCGTGCCATCCATCGGTGCGTTGATGGTGGTGTAACCGAGATCTAACTGCGCATTGTCGACGTTGATTTTGGCTTTCTCGATTTCGGCATCCAGTTGCGCTAACTCGGCTTTGTAGATGGCGAGCGTCGCTTCGGCATTCTCGTAATCAGCTCGTGAGCTCGCTTTCGCTGCCAACATGCCTTTTTGGCGCACGTATTCATAGTTTGCTTGTTTAATCTGCGCTTGCTTAGCCTGGTACTGAGCGTTGAGACTATTAAGAGACGCTTGGGCTTCTTTGAGGCTGTTTTGCTGAGTCAGGCTGTCAATCTGTGCAATCAAGTCCCCCTGTTTTATCTCATCCCCTAAGTTCACAGCGAGGCGTTGAATTTGCCCAGATACTTGCGCACCTACATTCACCAATTTGGACGCTTGCAACATGCCGTTGGCTAATACCGCCTTTTCGATATTGCCTTTGCGAACGACTTCTGTCGCGTAAGGAGAAATGGGTTCTGGACGTTGCAGATAATGATAACCACCAGCACCAATAGCAAGTAGGCCACACAAAACGAGCCATTTTTTATTGAGTTTCATAGCAGGAGTGAAGTAAATAATCGTTTTGATTTTATACTGCTATTTGTCTTAGCCGTACAGGGTACGAGACGTAAAGATAGGTAAATTAACGTCAAGAAACTGAATGAATAACTTCACTAACGTGAAAAATCAGAGATATTATAGTCACTTCAAAACTTTATTATTCAATACGTATAGCAAAGACCATTTTTAATATAGAAATTCAAGTTATAAGTATTATAAACAAAACTTTTAAATACCAACAAACCAGTAAAAATCTTAACTTATTCAATATGCAATCCATCAAAATTTCATTATGGCCATTTTTAATTATTGAATTTCAAGAGGAGTTAAGTGGCAAGTTAAATAAAAAATACCCACATAACACAGGTAAGACCGAGAGGAGTGTGTCATGTGGGTTTAAACGATAGTTCTCTTGCTGATTCGAACTACCAACGTTGGGATGCAATGGAAATACAAATGACTCAGAGTTTCCATCACGGACACTTTATCGCTGGATTTCCCTCTATTTGTTAGGGAACAGTCAGTACAATAAAAATAGAGAAGTAATACCGCAAAAATAAAAATAGAGGTTCAGGATTTAATTTACACGTAAAATAACCACTATATTCACGCCATGAAGCATTAATAAATTCAACAATAAATATTTATTAAGTTAAATTTACTTATTGTCAGCACACTGTTAGTTTTACTCTTAAATGCACTGGTCAGATTTGTTTATTTTACTGATTTTCGTTGCAATACAACTTCTAATTAATTCATGAGAAAAACATGCAGCGACAATTAACTCTTTCACCGATTTATTTATTAATCGGGTTAGCCTCCTCGACGGCGTATGCCGGTGGTTTTCAAATTAACGAACATTCGGCGACGGGTCTTGGTCGTGCTTTTGCTGGTGATGCCGTCATTGGTGATAATGCGTCTGTAGTCAGCCGTAACGCCGCAGCGATGACGCTGTTTAAACAAAATGCCTTATCGTTCGGTGTCACTTACGTCAAACCTGACGTTACCGTTAAAAATGCGCAATATCATCGAGCTAACATTAATGCGGATGTCAATGTTGGTATGGGTGGTTTTCCTCCGTCCCCTCAAGCTGACATTACCCCGTCCTTCTCTCAAACCGTGACCGACATTGATGACGTCGATGGCGTTGGTCAACCAGCCGTTGTACCCAATTTTTACTTTATTCACCCTATCAACGACGACTGGTATCTAGGCTTATCGGCATATTCCAACTTCGGAACCGACATGGAGTTTAAACCAAACTATGGCGCACCTGTTTTTGGCGGTGTCACCAGCGTAGCGAGTGTCAACCTTGGCGCAAGCTTGGCATACAAGGTGAACGATCGTTTTAGTATCGGTGGTGGTATTGATGTGATTTACGGCTCTGGTGAGCTGTACCGCGATATGGACGTGGGTGTTTGCGTTGGTGGGAACATACTTGGAAACGAACTAGAACAACGCTGTGGATCCGTAAAAGGCAACGCACTTGATGTGGAAGCTGGCGGCATTGGGCTTGGCGCGAACATTGGCATGATGTACGAGTTTAACGAACGTCATCGCTTAGGTTTAAGCTACAAGCACAGCCCTAACATTGATGCCAAGGGTGACATCCACTTTGCTGGCGAATCGTACGACTCGCTTGCTATGCCGCTACCGGATATTGCGGAGTTTTCCGGTTATCACCGCGTCTTACCTAAATTTGCCCTGCACTATTCTGTGCAGTGGATTGGTTGGTCAGCATTTGACAGCTTGAAAGCTGATGATCAGTTGCTAAAAGATTTTCAGTGGCAAGACTCCGCGCACTACTCCATCGGTGCGACTTGGTACGCCAATGAACGTTGGACACTACGCACGGGTTACATGTTCGACAAAACACCTGTCGATGAGCTGACTTCGCTTTCTATCCCAGATTCGAACCGTCACTGGTTATCTGCGGGGGCCTCTTACCAATGGTCATCAGATACCACGGTTGACATCGGCATGACGTACTTGATTGGTGAAGATGTCAACGTAGAAGAGTACGCGTATGAAGGTGTTCCTGCACCGATGGTGACGGGCGTTACCCATTCAAATGCGTTCCTAATTGGTGCCCAACTCAGCCACCGTTTCTAATTCGTCAGGCAGTGATCAAACCTCTAGGTCATTGCCTTGTAACAACGCTTATCAAAGCGACCGAACAGAGACATTATTATGAACAAAACACTACTTGCTTTTTCACTCTCACTTCTCACTCTAAGCGCGGCTCAGGCTTCGGAATGGGGCTATGGCAATGACAAACACGGGCCAGAACACTGGGGAGAAATCGCCAAAGACTGCGCAACCACGAAAAACCAAAGCCCAATCAACATCGACAACCCAGCCGATGCAAAACTGGAAGCACTGAACCTTTCGTACACTGGTCAGGTCATTGGTTTAACCAACAATGGTCATACGCTGCAAGCGCAAGTGAATGGACGTAACAGCTTCACCATCGATGGCGAGACGTTCGAGCTGCAACAGTTCCATTTCCACACACCTTCAGAAAACCAAATCAAAGGCCGCCAATATCCACTTGAAGCGCACTTTGTACACGCCAACGCAGACGGCGAGTTGGCGGTAATTTCGGTGATGTTTGATGCTGGCGATCAAAACGCAGCGCTGTCTAAACTGATCAACGCAATCCCACAAGAGAATCAAACCACCTTCTTTAAAGATACGTTTGAGATTAACGACTTACTGCCAAAAACTGCAAACTACTATCGATTTAACGGCTCTTTAACCACACCACCATGTTCAGAAGGCGTGCGCTGGTTTGTGCTTAAAGACACTCAAACCTTATCCAAAGATCAAGCCGCGAAACTGATGGAAGTCATGGGACAAAACAATCGTCCGCTGCAACCGCTAAATGCGCGCGTTGTACTTTCTAACTAAACGCCACATCCGATAAGGGGCATCGTATTTGCCCCTTATTTTGATTCGCTCTAACCTCACTTCGTTACAGGAACCCCCAATGAAAACTCCATCTGTTCTGTCACTCTTACTCGCACTCGCCCCGACATTCGCCTTCTCTCATAACCTTTCTGTCGGTCAAACCACCCCTTCCGTCAGCATTGATACCTATGGCGAAATGACGCTGCAAGGAGACGATGTGGCTTATCAACCTTGGGCAACTCAGCAGATGTTAGGCAAAGTCCGTGTGATACAAGCCATTGCAGGTCGTAGTAAAGCCAAAGAGATGAACGCGCCGCTGATGTCAGCAATCACTGCCGCTCACTTTCCTGAAGATCAGTATCAGACCACAACCGTGATCAACCAAGAAGACGCCATATGGGGAACCGGTACATTTGTTAAATCGTCGGCAGAGGACAGCAAAAAGACATTCTCTTGGTCTTCCATGGTGTTAGACAAAAATGGCGTATTAGCAACAACTTGGGATCTACAGCAAGAAAGTTCTGCGATTATCGTACAAAATAAACAAGGCGAAATTTTATTCGTGAAAGAAGGGGCTTTAACTCAAGACGAAGTCACACACGTCATCGAACTGATTAAACAGAATATCTAAACCTAAGGTAAGGAAAAGCTATGAAACTGTTCAACACCATCGCACTCTGTCTTTTAGCGGCTGTAGCCTCTTTCCAATCGGTTGCAGGAGACAACGATTGGGATAAGATTGCAGATAAGACCGTCAGTTTTAAATCGGAAACCGACACAGTCAATCCACTGTCACCATTTGCTAACGCTCGTTTCAGCCACATAAAAATCAAATGTACGCAAGGTACGGTCGATCTGAAAAGCGTTAAAGTAATCATGAAAGATGGTCAGGAAAAGACGTTCGACAGTTTAGGGGTTCTGACTAAAGGCATGTCATCAAGAAGCTTAAGCCTACCAACAAAAGATAACGCGAAGTTAGACAAAATCGAGTTGAACTATGAATCGGTTGGCAGCACTGCGCTGCAAGTCGCGGGGGTGACCAAAAAAGCGCAAGTGGAAATCTTAGGTAAGAAAATCGACGAGTAAGCGATGGCTCAACGAGCTCACCCAAACTAAAAACAGCGGCACTAGGCCGCTGTTTTCATTAAAAAATCGTAATGAATAACTAAATGAATTTCTTCAGCTTCGCCAAACCATAAGCAGCGATGGTGACACAATCTTTGATCGTACCGTCGATCATCATCTGTTCGAACTCCTCAACCGAAAAAGCACGAGCGATCAAATCCTCTTCTTCACTGTCGAGTTGATTGCCCACGTCCGTTAAATCAGTGGCGAAATAGACGTGACATGTCTGATTCAAAAAGCCGTATGCGATAAACTGCGCGCCGACATACGCCATGGCGCTCGCCTGCATGCCCGTTTCTTCACGCAGCTCGCCTTTGGCAAGCTCAAGATGATCCGCATTTGGGTTTGATTCCCACGCCCCTTGTGGGATCTCCCAACAACGTTGACCTACGGTGTAACGGTACTGCTGAACCAAGTGAATCATCCCGTTATCGATAGCCAGAATCGCAGCACAATCAGGTTTGTCGACCACACCATAGATGCCCTCTGCGCCGCTCGGACGTAAAATTTTGTCCTCACGCACCGTCATCCACTTATTCTGGTAAACGACTTTGCTGTCTAGCTGTTTGATGTCTGACATGGTTATTCCTTGATTTTTCTGAGGGTTACTGCGGAATAATACCCGATTCGGTTACGCCACCAAAATGTTCTTTAGTTCACTCAAAGACTCAACGGTGTAATTTGGTGCGATACGCTCATCGACGCTTGCGCCTGTGGTATTTAACCAGCAAGTTTCAATACCAAAGTTATTACCACCCAGAATATCGGAATGCAGGTTGTCACCCACCATAAGTACGCGCGTTTTGCATGGGTTGCCCATTTGCTGCATCGCGTATTCAAAAATACCGAAGTCCGGTTTTGCTACGCCCACTTGTTCAGAGATCACCACTTTATCGAAGTACTCAGTCATCCCTGTGCGCTCAAGGCGAATTGCTTGCAACTCTGTAAAACCGTTGGTGATGATGCCCATTTTAGCTTTGCCTTGCAGCGCTTCCATCAGCTCTTTTGCACCTGGCAACAAGCTGCAAATATCGGCCATTGCTTCTAAAAATGCGCTATTGAGGTCTGCTGTTGTGGTATTCAACTTCTCAGCCCACTCGGTAAAACGCTTATGTTTTAGCTCATCTGCCGTTACTTTGCCGTCTTGGTAATCCACCCAAAGCGGTTTGTTTACGGTTTGGTAATGAGCAAAATCTTGTTCAGTAAAATCTACGCCTTTGCGAGAAAACATAAGCTGCAAACCTTTGAAAGCATCAAAGTGGAATAAGGTTTCGTCAGCGTCAAACAGGATCCAATCGTACTTCATTTTCTTCTTCCCAAAATCAAGGTCGTAATACTGGTGCATAGTCTAGATTGTTTTCTTCTTGAAGATAATCTCTATAATTGGAAATTAATTGTATCCTTGTGCTCAACAATAAATGCTTCACGATAATAGGAGATTGAAGTGAACGCGATTGCCTCCCTGCCCGTTTTTGTTGCTGTTGTCGAATGCGGCAGCTTTTCCCTTGCGGCCAAACAGCTGAATCTGACGAAATCGGCGATCAGCAAACGCATCAACCAACTAGAAGACGATTTGGGCATTCGTCTCCTTAACCGAACTACGCGTA
Source organism: Vibrio sp. Vb2960 (assembly GCF_033337665.1). Taxonomy (NCBI): domain Bacteria; kingdom Pseudomonadati; phylum Pseudomonadota; class Gammaproteobacteria; order Vibrionales; family Vibrionaceae; genus Vibrio; species Vibrio sp. Vb2960. The sequence goes on from NZ_JAWORD010000001.1 coordinate 384,869, forward strand.
AGCTGAGCCTGACCGAAGCAGGAGAACGCTATTTTGAGTACGCCTCTCAAGCGCTCAACCTAGCCCAGCAAGGCGTAGACGCGGTATCGGAACTGCAAGGCTCTCCACAAGGTCGACTCAAAATTACCGTGCCGATGTCTTTCGGTGTACTGCATATCGCACCTTTGATCAGCGAGTTTCTCGCTCGTTACCCGAAAATTGAAGTGGATTTAAACCTCGAAGACAAAATGGTCGATTTGGTTAAAGACGGTTTTGATTTGGGGATCCGTATTGGTGAACTCACCTCTTCCAATCTAATCGCAAAACGTCTCGCCCCTTGTAAAAGTGTGCTTTGTGCCTCACCAGATTACTTAGAGGAGTTTGGAACACCACAAAAACCAAGTGATTTAGTCGGTCACAACTGCCTGCGCTACTCCTATTTCCGTGGCGGCGTCGAATGGATGTTCATCAACAACGGCAGCGAATACAAGGTACTTCCAAAAGGAAACTTTATCGTCAATAACAGCGAAGCCATTCGCCAGTTGCTGTTAAGAGGTTCGGGCATTGCGCAACTGCCAACATTTATTGCAGGAAGAGACTTTGCCGCAGGAAATCTAAAACCGGTGATGGAAGAGTACTCTCTACCAGAACACGCCATTTATGCGGTGTTCCCTGAGCGCAAGCACATGCCGTTGAAAGTAAGAGCCTTTATCGATTTTATCAGCGAAAAGCTCGGCACAGATTTACCTTACTGGGATCGTTACAATAGCCCAGAAAAATAACCATATTGATGATAAGTGAGTGAGATTTCACTACTGACACGTTCTGACATTCCATCCGCGTAACCTTATTTGGAACTCAACAGGCAATCCGCCAAAACCAATAAGGAATCACAATATGGAAACCGTTATCGAAACTGTGCAATTTCGTCTAACCGCAGGCACAACAGAGCAAGACGTGATCGCTGCTGCCAAACAGTCACAAACGTTTGTGAAGAATCTGCCGGGCTTTTTGTACCGATCGCTCAGTCACGAAGCGACGGACGATGTGTGGACAGACATCATTTACTGGCGTTCAATGGACGATGCAAAACAGGCGGGAAAACAGATTAAGCAAGCCGTTGAATTTCAGCCTCTGTTATCGATGATTGACTGCGAAAGCTTCGAGCTTAAACATCACAACTTAAAAATGTGCAGTGAGCTAGAGAAGTAATCAGCCACACTACCACTAACAACCAGTAGGTCTAGATAAGGAACATCATGAGCAAATCAGAACGACTGTTTGAGCTACTGACGCTTCTGCGCGCAAAGCGTTACGCCGTGACAGCGAAAGAGCTCGCAGAAAGAATGGAAGTTAGCGAACGTACGATTTATCGCGATATTCAGTCGTTGCTCAGTTCTGGTGTTCCTATTCAAGGTGAAGCAGGTGTTGGCTACCTGTTGCAAGCTGGCTCTCACCTGCCGCCTTTGATGTTCTCAGAAAAAGAGATGATGGCGCTTGAACTGGGTATGCGGATGGTTCGAGCCTGGTCGGATGCCGAACTCGCCGAAGCGTCTCACTCTGCGTCCACCAAAATACTTTCGGTATTGCCCGATAAGCTCAAACAACAAGTGGAAGATTGTCCGCTGATTGTGCCCGATTATCACACCCAATCCGAGACTGCCAAACGAGGGCAGCTTCTGCGCCACGCGATTGATCATCAGTTTAAGGTCAGTTTGGATTACCAAGATGAAAGCGGACAGGTGACCGAAAGAAAAATCCAACCGTTAGGCCAGTTCTTTTGGGGCAAAGTCTGGACGCTGGTCGCCTGGTGCGAATTGCGCGATGACTACCGTCAGTTTCGCCTCGACCGTATCCAAGCACTGCGTATGCACGATGAAGAGTTTCAGAGTGCGGAAACCAAATCTCTCAAACATTATATTGCGCAGTATGAATCGAAAGATTGAGTGTTCTTCATCCTTCCATCACAAGGATTCTAAATTGCTCTGCTCAATGCGCGATATTTGGAAAGGTACATTTGGTTAAACTAATGTTTCATTTTTAACAGATGCGCAACCAATCTAAGATCGTTAACTTAAGTAGCACGTCAACCACACCGGAGTGTGAAGCTATGAAAGTACTGATTCAATACACCCAAGCAGGGAAATATAGAGATCAAGCGTGGGAGTCTTTAACTCTTCGATCTAAAGGTGATATGCAGGCCGTTACCCCTTCTTATGCTGCCCAACTTATCGAACAAAGCAAAGCGATACTTGTGATGACAGAGGAGCAACAAATCGTTATTCATCCATAACCGACTATTAGCCTTGTTTAACCAACCTTTGTTAGTTGTGCAAGGCTTACATCTCGCCATTACACGTTATCAATTTTATACACGGCTAACTATATTTACATAAAAATCAATAAAATAGATCTTATTTTCGTTCTCGACACTCCTCCAAAACGCCCTTACATTCATAGATAAGATATAGGTTATCTGTTAGTCTCTTTATTTCTTCAGATAAGAATTAGGATAAAACCTTTGAAAAAGCATCGGTTTATTATAGGGATAGGTGCAATATGCAATTGATCTGGAACATTATTGGATACTTAATGTTCTCTGGTGTATTAGTTATTTTTTTCCAGACATTCTTTATAGGTATCATGCACCTTTTAATGCCAAAAGACATTGTCAATAGCTACTTTAAAGAACCTTATTTCAACACTTTCGAACTAGCTCTATTTACAGGTTGGCCTTACGCATTTTTCCGAACATTGATGTTTGTTCGTTTAATCGTTCAACCTAACTCAGGTGAAAAACGAAAGTTACCCGATGTATCCCAAGAGGTGCCTAGGTGGTACCGTCTATTATCCTTCATTTTAATATGGGTAATTATCATAAACTCTACAATGTTAGCACTTGTATTTTTTATCGCAGGTTTTTTATCATTAGCAAATCATGTATGACCTTAACCTATCCAATTAAGTCTAATGTCACACTTTAAATGCAAATAACATTAAGAATTTCACACAAATAATAAATACATCAGCTAATTTATGGCTTTTTAAAATGAAAGTCTAGAATGCAAAAAAAAATAAAATTTTTAAATATAGTTTCTTGTTAATATCTATACAAATAAATTATTAGCTAGAGGTGCTCTGTGTCGGGATCTTTTAAGTATAAAATAAAAATCATGATAGCTTATCATCTATTATATTAAACATGTATGGTGCTCCATATGGTAGCAAGGACTATCAGATAGTACTGACTCATATAATGACATTAAACAAGCATATTTCAGATCCTAACCGCATTAGAGCTGGCGATATCATTTGGTTATCAGCTCTACCCAAATCAAGCTCTCAACTTAAAACTCAAAGTAACAATGCGTTACCTCCTAAAAGTATCGCGAAGCTAGGGACCTACCCAGCGTCTAAACCTCAAATGCCCAGCTCTCCTCCCCATAAAGTTTTGCCTCCCAATCTTCTCAGCTACAATCAACCTCCAAAATCAATCTCAAATCAAGTTCCACCGCAACATGCTGACATGTTTTGGGCGTTGGCATGGTTAGAAAACAACGCCAATATGATTACTATTCCAGGAGGTACCTTGATGGGTGCTACAGGGAACTTGATGAGTAAAGGAAATATTAAGCTCATTGAGAACATCAACGACCTTTACGCAAACTATAAAAACGGAGTAATAAGTAAAGGACAATATGATGGTCGACGTAAAAAACATTTAGACCTACTAAAGAAAAATGTTGGCCCTATGGAAAAGCTGTTATTTGGCAACAAAACGACTCACCAGTCTATTCGCATAGCTCGAAGTGGAGGGTTACCTGCGAATGCTCATATAGTTAAACAAGCCGAAAAACTGAATAAAATAGCTCAAGCATCTAAAGTGGGCGGACATGTTTTAGTCGGTGTTGGTCTGACGGCTTCCTGCATTCAGATTGCGAATACACAAGACCAACATGAGAAGAATGAAATTTTTGTTGAGTCAATAACTAGCACAGCTGTAGGAATGGGTACCAGCGCGTTAGTCGGTCTATTTTTAGTATCAAACCCTATTGGCTGGGGGACTGCCATTGTACTCGCTGCCGGTTCAACGGCTGTAGGTTATGCATCCGGTAAAGTGGCAAAAAGCTTTTATAATTCAATTGAAAGCAAGCCAAACTTAGTCGCTAGTACTGGAATAGAGTCTATATGCAGCAAGTAATCACATTTCTTTTTTACACTTTAATGACGGGTGTGATTATTATTTTCTTACAAACCATTTTTATCGGTGTCATGCACTTTCTGATGCCGAAGGAGATTGTTGGAAACTATTTTAAAAAACCATATTTTAATGAATTTGAGCTTTCTTTATTCACAGGGTGGCCTTACGCATTTTTCCGAACATTGATGTTTGTTCGTTTAATCGTTCAACCTAGCTCAGGTGAAAAGCGAAAATTACCTAATATTTCTAGAGAAGTACCAAAATGGTATCGTTATTTGTCGATTCTATTACTAGGTATTATCATTGTTAACTCTGTTGTCGTTGCCCTGACTTTATCAATTGGTGCCGTTCTTTTAGCAATTGAGTGAGGAATTAACATTAAAATATAACGATGTACTCGACGAAGAGAGCTCAGTCTGAACTCTCTAATCGCCAGAGTTATTGCATACTAACCTCTACTATTCTTCGTTGAGACGGCGAATCAACTTAGCTGGCGTGCCTCCGTATAGACAATCTGGCTGCACATCATGGTTAACGACCGAGTTCGCCGCAATCACCGAGCGAGCGCCAACTGTTACACCTTGGTTGATGACGGAATTTCCGCCAATCCACACATCATCTTCAATCGTGATAGGTTTACAAAACGTTTCCCAACGTCGACGACTTCGGTAATCAACAGAATGAGAAGCGGTATAAAATTGCACGCTCGGTCCAATGAGCACGTGGTTCCCGATGGTAATTTTGGCACCATCGAGCATGACCACGTTCATGTTGATAAAGGTTTCTTCACCTATTTCGATGGTCTTACCAAATTCACAATGAAAAGGGGCCTGGACAATACAACGGCCTACCTTGCCAAATAGCTGCTTTTGCAATTCGTCGCGCTGACTTTCGTCGGTGTTATTATTGAGCGCTCTAAGTGCTTGAAGAGCATGGCTTCTAATGGCGTCAATTTCTTTGTCCATGCCATCAAAGACCTGGCCAGACATCATTTTTTCTAGTTCTGTCACTGGAAGACTCCTACAACCTGCAATTACTGCTTTCAGATTCTTCACAAGGTACGTGAACTGCGAAATAAAAAAAGAGAAAAGCCCGGACTTTTCTCTTTCCTGTTTTTATATTTTGTGGAGTCTGTCGGCTTACACAATTTCCCAGCTGTGGGTCATCTCAACACCTTCACCTAGCATTAAGCAAACCGAGCAGTATTTTTCTAGCGAGTCAGCCGCCACTTTTGCTACGACTTCTGGGTCAAGCTCGTCACCTGACACTTCAAAGTGGATATTCACTTGCGTAAAGATACGCGGCGCGGTTTCACGACGCTCTGTGGTTAGCTTGGCATTAACTGACGAAACCTTTTGGCCTGCTGTTTTCAAACCATCAACAACATCGACAGAGCTACAGCCACCAGCAGCCATTAGTACCATTTCCATTGGGCTTGGTGCGGTTGCACCACCATTGCCATCCATCACTACGGAGTGGCCCGACTGAGATTGCCCAAGGAATTTAAAATCTTCTATCCATTTAACTTCAGCTTGCATGATTTACCTCATTTAGCATCGCTTATTCAAGGCATCGTTGCCCTTACTAGCGGTGTGTTTCTTGTCGATACTTTAGCTCTATCGCATAAAAGGGCAACGGAATTTTCAACATTACTGTAATTTTTTCGCTCGGTTACCTTTCTCTATACGTAACACTTTTTATTTAAGTAACACTTTCTACAAAAATAACGATGAGGTAGCTATGAAGAATATGTCTAAGTTATTGGCCGGTTTCTCCTTCGCACTTCCAGTCTTGTTTCTACTATTGAGTAAAACAGGTACCGCCGATACGATGGATAAGCTGAAGGCTTCAGAGAATACAAGAATCGCAACGCTAGCTGGCGGTTGTTTCTGGTGTACAGAATCGGATTTAGAGCAACTGCCCGGCGTAATCGATGTTGTATCAGGTTATTCAGGTGGTCATATTGAAAACCCGACTTACCGCCAAGTCTCTTCTGGTAAATCTGGTCATATTGAAGTGATTGAGGTGAAGTACGATCCTGCTGTCGTGAACTACGAGCAAGTGCTGGACTACTTCTTCCGTCATATCGACCCTACCGACGATAAAGGTTCATTTGTTGACCGTGGTCCTCAATACCGTCCAGCGATCTTCTACCATAATGCGGAGCAAAAGCAGATTGCTAAGCAGTTTATGATGGAAATCGACAAGGCGATGATCTATCCAAAACCGTTGAAAACAGAGCTGATCGAGTTTGAAAAGTTTTACCCTGCGGAGTCGTACCATCAGGATTACTACAAGAAGAGTAGCTTGAAGTACAAATACTACCGCTACGCATCAGGTCGCGATAAATATCTCGACGAAGTATTTGGTGAAGATCGAAAAGAAAGTCCTAAAACACTTCGACAGTTGATTGAAGAAAAAAAGCTGCTTTCGAAAGTGAAAGCGTACAGTAAACCTGCTCAGTCTGAAATCAAATCAAACTTAACAGAGCTACAGTATTACGTGACGCAAGAAGAAGGCACGGAGCGTCCGTTTGATAATGAATACTGGGACAACAAAGAAGCGGGAATTTATGTGGATATTGTGACCGGTGAACCGCTATTTTCTTCTACTGATAAATACAAATCTGGCACAGGTTGGCCAAGCTTTACTCGACCAATTAACCCGGGTTACATCGTGGAGAAAACCGATTATAAACTGCTCTACCCTAGAACGGAGATCCGCAGTAAGTTTGGTGATTCACACCTAGGTCATGTGTTTAAAGATGGTCCGAAGCCGACGGGATTACGCTATTGTATGAACTCTGCTGCGATGAAATTTGTACCTGTGAACAAGATGGCGAGTTTAGGCTACGGCGATTACCTGTACCTATTTGATAAGTAGTTTTAACCAAATTAGGAGTGAACATTCAGCGCGATGAAAGGTTTTAAATCCAACCTTCCCATGAAAGTCTGTCCGGTCTGTCAGCGCCCATTTTCTTGGAGAAAGAAGTGGGCGCGAAATTGGGAGGAAATCGTTTACTGTTCTGAGCGTTGCCGAAGAAATAAATCAACGAAAACGTAGGTCACTCCGACCCTCTCTGGAGTATGTTATTCCCTTTGTATTAACGTTTGTACGCGTTCTCTTACCAAGGTAATAACGTCCCATCATAAGCCCAAAACGCCCCGCTATCTTGCGGAGTTGCTTTTTCTAACAAGCCTAATAAATCCTTTGCGACTCGCTCTGGTGTGAACAGCTTTCCCTCTGGCACATTGGTTTGAAAAGGTGCCGACAAAGCGGTGTCTGTAGTACCTGGGTGAAGTGACAGCACCGTGCCATGTTTGACCATTCTTTGCCATTCGATCGACATGGTTTTGAGGAACATGTTTAATGCGGCTTTCGATGCTCGATAGCTGTACCAACCACCTAACTGATTATCGCTAATGCTGCCAACTTTGGCTGAAATGGTCGCAAACTTAGGTGCAGTACTGCATTTTAGCTTGGGAGTGAAGTATTTTGCCAACAGTAAACTTGGCAAAGTATTGACCGTGATGGTTTGCTGAAAGAAGTCTGCGTCGAGCGAGCTAAGATTCTTCTCAGGACCTTTCTCTTGGGTGTGCAACATACCAACACAGTTCACCAACCAATCGACGTGTTCAATCTGCTCACTGAACGCTTTTACCTGCTCGTCTTGCGATACATCCACTTGATGCCAAACGACATTTGGGTGTTGCCAATCTGGTTGCTGCTTACGATAAGTGGCATGCACGCGCGCTTGAGGGAACCGAGCTGCGGCTTCTCTCACCACTGCCAAACCAATTCCACCATTGCCACCGACGATGAGTATTTCCATCACAAGTTCTCCACGTTTTCTATGTAGTGCTCTGCGGTATCAATAATCGCTTGGCGTTGCTGTTCTTCCATGTTGTCCCAAGAGCGGAAAATCATCCCGATTCGTGGATTGGCTGCGAGGCGCTTGTCGTGCTTGTTCATAAAGCGCCAATAAAGGCTGTTAAACGGACACGATCCTTCCCCACTCCTCGCCTTATTGTCGTAATGGCAACCCTTACAGTAGTCGCTCATTTTGTTGATGTAAGAACCACTCGCCGCGTAAGGTTTGGTGCCAACAATGCCGCCATCCGCAAACAATGCCATGCCACGTGTGTTCGGCATTTCGACCCATTCAATCGCATCAACATAGATACCGAGATACCACTCATCCACTTGATCTGGGTCGATCTCGGTTAGCAAGCAAAAGTTACCAGTGACCATCAAACGTTGGATGTGGTGTGCGTAGGCATAATCGAGGGACTGCTCAATCGCATTGCGCATACAGGCCATTTTGGTTTCGCCACTCCAAAAGAAGTTTGGCAGCTTTCTTTCTGCGCCCAGCTCGTTCTTTTTCGGGTAATTAGGCATGTTCGCCCAATAGACGCCTCGAATGTACTCTCGCCATCCTAAGATTTGGCGAATAAACCCTTCGACTTGAGAAATGTCGATGTCTGCGTTGGAATGAAATGCCTTGAGTGAAGCATCAATGACTTCTCTCGGGTGCAGTAATTTGCTGTTAAGCGAGAATGAAATTCGGCTGTGATACAAGCTCCACTTAGCGTCGTGCTGGCCTGTCATGGCATCTTGAAAACGTCCGAATAACGGCAGACAGACTTGGCAGAAATGCGCGAGTAAAGAGAGGCTTTGCGCGCGATTAATCGGCCACAACAAGTCCCCTTCGAGATTTCCGATGGTTTTGATGTCATGTCGTGCCAGCCGCTCAATAATGCCGTGGATGTCAGTACTGAACATCAAAGGTTGTGGCAGTTGTTCAATGTCTTTGGCTTTGAGCTTGTTACGATTATTGGCATCGTAATTCCATTTTCCGCCGACGGGCTTTCCGTCTTGCATCAAGATGTCGAAGCGCTTGCGCATACGGCGGTAAAAGTGCTCCATCATGATGTGTTTACCTTGAGGAAACTGCGATTCTATTTCCTCAAACGGCAACAAAAAATGTTCCGAGTCGACACAACGCGTCACGACCCCATCAAGCTTTAGTTTGGCTAACTGCTCCAGAAGACGGTATTCATCCGGGCGTTGATATTCAAACTTACTTGCACCAACTTCACTCGCGTAGTGTTGCAAGACTTGCTCAAGATCGTCGAAGGATTGTGTGTCATCCAACGTGAGATGCAGAACTTGATGACCTTCACTCTGACGCTCTTTCGCAAACTGTTCCATTGCAGAAAAGAACGCACACACTTTCTGAATATGATGCGTGACGTAAGTATTCTCTTGCTTGAGCTCCGCAATCAGGTAAAGCACTTGCTCATCCGGTTGCTGAAACCAAGAGTGCTCACTGTTAAGTTGATCGCCCAAGATCAATCGTACGGTTTCAAATTGCATTACGGTTTCTCCGATGACGAAGCTTTGTCACTGCTGCCCATCACAATCGGCCAATCGACCATGTCTACACTATCCAAATGCGCGCCAGGACAACGACCTTGCCACCTATCAATGAACTCCATGTGCGGGTCGTACATTTCGGTTTGCTTTTCGAGGTTGAATTGTCGTGAACCACGCGGATCAGCACCAACGCCTGCTAAGTATTGCCAATTTCCCCAGTTTGATGCCACATCGTAATCGACCAGTTGTGACTCAAAGTACGCCGCGCCATAACGCCAATCGAGGCCAAGCTCATGCACCAAACAACTGGCAACTAACTGCCTGCCACGATTCGACATATAACCCGTTTCATTAAGTTGGTGCATGCATGCATTCACGATAGGAAATGGCGTTTCACCTTTCTTCCATTGTTGAAAACGGTGCGCGTAAAAGCTGGTGAGTGGTGCTCGATTTTGGATGCCACCGAATCGGAAGAGCTGTCGCTTGTGTCGACGGGCATACCAATAAAAGTATTCACGCCAAAGCAGTTCGAAGTAAATCCAGTAGGTTGAATCATTTGCACCATTCTCCGCTTCATAACGTTTCAACATGGCATAAATAGTTTTCGGAGAAACGCACCCATGAGCTAGCCAAGGAGAGAACTTGGTGGAGTAATCCATGCCATCTAAACCATTGCGTGTTTGTTTGTATTCACTGGCTAGTGTGGAAGCAAAATACTGGCGACAATGTTCAAGCCCGCGGCTTTCTCCACCATGAAACGCAGCTTTTGTGTCAAAGTAATATGCAGTAACGGAAGGAAGATTCACACCTAAAGGAATTGGAGGTAACGAACGTATACTCTCGTGGGGCCGAGAGATGTCTAAACCTTCAACTTGCTTTCTAAACTGCGTGAAAGTCGTAGGCAGTTTGCTCAAGTCAAATGGCAGTTGCTCTTCCCTTAACAGGGTCCGGATTGCGTGCTGTTTTATTTTTACATGAGACGCGCCTTCAACTGCGCGATCTAACGCTTGTTGCTCATCCGAACCGGGAAAGGCGTCAGCATATATATGTGTGACGCCGAAGCGATTAACAGCATACTTGATTGCTTGATCGGGCGTCAGTTCAACTGCCCACAATCGCTGACCAAGGTGATTCAAAGATTGATTGAGTTCACTAAGCGATGAATCGAGAAACTGCAATTTCGCGCGCCCGAAAGAGGCTTCCTGCGCAAAGTGATGCAAGTAAGGCGTCATTGAAGGGTAGCAATACAAGCAAATTAACTCGTCCATTTCTACACTGGCGCTTTTCAACAGTGGGTTGTCGTGCAATCGCAAGTCGTTCGTGAACCAATAAAGTCCTATTTTCTTTTTCAATTCGCACCCTCAGATGTTAATTCTTCGTCTACGAGTTCTTTTCACGGAGACCCTGACGTTAAGCCTTTTGATTTACTTGCTTTTATACGAAAACGAGAGTTTGACGATCATTAGGTTACTAACGTTCACACGGAATCCATTTGCTGGATATCTCAAAACACGCAATACCACCAAACGCCTGTACATGTTTCATACTGATATTTTATAAAATTTGAATCCACCGGTATTGATCACGATCTTAATCACTCATTTTCTATATAAACCATGCAAAAGTGATAAAAATTAAAGCGACATTAGTTAATATCCGTTAATCTAAGCCCAATCCCATTTTGCTAGTACCATCGCAGAAATGACCGACGAGTTTAAGAAATCAACCGCTAATTTAAAAAAAGCGGTCCCACTGATGATCAAAAACCATGTTGCTGCCACGCCAGCCAACTACGCGCTTTGGTATACCTACGTTGACAAGACCATTCCAGAACTCAACTTTGAGCTAGACACGGTGTTAGAAAACTACGGTATTTGCCCGCCAGCAACCAATAAACAGCTTTACAACAACTATGTGGCCAGCAAAGCAGAAACCAGCCTTGAAGATCTTAGAACCAATGTAGAAGTTCTGCTACATGAAGTATCCAGTTCAATGAGCGATACGATTTCAGATACTTCCTCCTTTTCTGAGATGGTAGACAAAAGCTTTAATAAACTGGAAAAAGTTGAGGACAATAGCCTAAGCATTGAAGAAGTGATGGTGGTGATTCGTCAACTTGTCGCAGAGTCACACGAAATTCGTCACTCAACAAAGTTTTTGAATAGCCAATTGACCAACGCGAGTGAAGAAATTTCTCGCCTCAAAAACCAACTGGCTGAAGTACAGCAAGATGCGTTGTTCGATGGTTTGTCAAACCTATACAACCGCCGAGCATTTGACAAAGATCTCTCTTCACTTATTGCATCAAATCAGGCAATGACCTTAATCATGCTTGATATCGATCATTTCAAATCATTTAACGATAATTACGGGCACCTTTTTGGCGATACAGTATTAAAAGCCATTGCCCGCCGGCTACAACAAAGCTGTCGAGATGGGATATGTGCGTACCGTTTTGGTGGTGAAGAATTCGCGTTAATTGTACCTAACAAATCTCTGCGAATTGCTCGCCAATATGCAGACACACTACGCCGGATGATAGAAAAACTACGTATCAGAGATAAGCGCTCAGGCACACAAGTTCACAGCATTACCGCTTCTTTTGGGGTAGCAGAATTTGAGCCGGGTGATACGCCTGAAGCCTTAATCAATAAAGCCGATAAACAGCTTTATGAAGCAAAACAACTCGGTCGTAACCGCGTGATGCCAATTTAAATAAACTGGCTAAGCGAAAACGACTTTTACGATGAAAAAGAAAACCCCGCGCTGTAAAGTGCGGGGTTTTTGTATCCAATCATGAGTATCTTAATCGACGCTGTAACAGTAACTTAGAATGTAGTCGTCACCATTTTTTGCGGTATATTCTTTATCTTCACTGCATGCCATCGGCTTACCTTTTTTGTCGCCTTTGATTAGACTTATCCAATGGCGCATCGCGGTTGGTGCATTGCCAGTTAGTTCAGGATGAAACGTCGTGCGAGTTTCTAATTGAATATCGTCAATGTCCACTAATTCCACGCAACCAGTGCCTTTGTGACAGCCAAACAGCACTTCTACATGATTGCCCGAATCATCTTTAAACAAAATCGACTTTGGATCTTCCTTTTCACCAGTGTACGCAACAAAATGTTTCGGGCTTTTCAGGCCGCTATGCGTACCGTCTTTGAAGTAAGCCAATACATGGCGATAATCAATTACGTAACTTGATACGTCTTGGTGCGACCCGTTCTCCAATGGGAACATGCGGTCAAGCAGTTGCTTCGCTTTTACTTGTTTCTCACTCTGCTGCTCAGCACTTACCGCTTCGACGGCAAATACGGCTTCAGCGATAAATGGGCGTTGTTGTTGTTGCATCTCTTTTTTATCGAAGTTCAGCATATTCATCGTCATATCCTCGCACTTAAAAACTCGTCCTAGAGTAAAAACTTAAATCCTTTATTTAAGTTTCAGGCAATTCTGTGAAGTGGATGGTTAATTTCCTTGCCTGCTCATTATGTAGACTAGCGAAATATTGACTACAATTTCACAACAAAAATTTTACAATGTGAATTTTACAAAATGTCTGTGTCAAAAAGCCTTATTCGTCAGTCTCATTTTCTTGGTACGAAAATTCGTAACCTAAGAAAAAACAACCATTTAACGATGGAAGATTTGTCTGCCCGTTGTGTAAGAATTAATCCAGAGTACGCTCCTTCGGTTTCTTACCTTTCAATGATTGAGCGCGGAAAACGCGTACCGAGTATCGATATGCTCGAAGTGATCGCGGAAGTTTTTCAAAAAGATCCTGCTTGGTTTTTAGATGATGAACCCGAATTAGAAGCCATCACACCCAACAAAGGAAATCGTGGCGGGATTAGTGGCATGGCGTTGGAGCCGAGCTTTCTGTTCTCCAATGATATTCTTCAAATCGCGATACCAGAAATGCTCTCCCAAACAGGTATCACGGGGCGTCAGTTTGCCCACTTACTGATCCGCGCACACCAAGAAAACCATCAAAACCATTTTCCTGATTTAGAGCGCGCCGCCGAAGAGGTCGGCTTGAAGCGGCTGAATCTATCTGTAGAAGATCTCGTAGACATTGCAAAGAGTATGGGATTGGATATCCGCTGGGTAGATCGAGCGCCACAAGATGTGATTGATGAACTGGGCGTCAGCGCCAAACAGTTGATTACGTCTTTCATGGAGCCACCTGGGACTATTTATCTCAATAAACGAATGCGTGACTATCCAACCCGATTGAAGTATGACTTGGCGGTATATATCGGCCATCGAGTGCTCCATAGCAGCGATGCAATGAATAACGTTTTATCTATCGGGCATCAAAACAATTGGGAGCAAATGGACAGCCCTGTGTCGAACTCTGAACTCAATTCGCAAGATATCCTGCAAGCTTGGCGTGATTTTGAGTCCAGCTTTTTTGCTGGTGCCTTGCTTTGCCCCAAAGTACCATTTCGTCAGTTGCTTGACCGCTCCGGTTACGAAATTGATGTTCACAAAAAGGCCGGCGTTTCTCCTTCCGTTGCAATGCGTCGCATGACGGTGGTCTCGCCTTACCCTCATTGGCACTATTTTGATGCCTATGGCCCCGGCAAGTTAAAAGCAGTGTATCGAGGAAATGGTATTCCATTGCCTTGGGGCAACATGCGCAAAGTAAACGACCCTTGCCAGCACTGGGCGGTATTCCGACGCCTTTCCCAGCCTTTGGATACCAGTTCAGCGCAAATTTCGATTTTAAATGTTGGCGACGAGCCACGTATCTACTGCTGCGAATCGGTCAACGTATTTGACCCTGCGGGAAATAATCGCGTGCTATGTGCCGGTATTGATCTTAACCCTGCTATTTCTGCACAAGGTGGCGATGCCGTTTCCATAGCGGAAGAACTTAAGTCCCTTTGTGTCGCTTCCGGCGGAAGTAGTGTTATTCCTCCCCACATCAAAAAAGACTTAACGACTATCGCTAAGATATTAAACATCAACTGGATAGAGCGCGGGATTCAAACCCAAGCAAGGTTGATCTGCTCCAGAGGGGCGGTTTGTCCAAGACAACCTAGTTGTTACAGCAAGTGCGGAGAAGCTGATGAGACGGGCAGCTACGTGAATATCATCGGGCTTTAGAAAGAAAAAACGCCAATCACAATAAACGTGATTGGCGGTATATACTTGTGAACAATTTGTATTCACTAACAACGTCAGTTGGCTAGGTGACCCTCGGCTTAATAAGGGTCACTCTAAGTAAAGCACGATGCGTGCCAACTTTAAAAAAGCCGTTTTTTAGTAGATCCAGATGCATATCGTTGCTTTATTAACCATTAATTTCGCAAACTGCATTTGCAAAATGCAACATCATGCAAATATGCCACTGAATGCACTACTAATAACGACTCTCTCAGCAAAGTGTCTGTGAACATATGAAGTCACATATTCTTGCACCTCAATGATGATGAGATTTCGGGCTCCCAACTTTACCATTCCTCTAACCCCTTATTGAAACTGGGTTCAGGCTCATCCGCCATGCTTTTGTTGATACATTCTCTCATCGGCTATTTTCATCATTTGCTCAGGAGATGACATTTTCGGGTCAAATATCGCGTACCCAATACTGGCTTTCAAATAGATAAGCGTTTCATCGTAAATGACGGGCGTCGAGCATAGCGCTAATCGAAGTTTTTGTAGAAGGGACTGAACATTTTCTTCCGTTCCTGGGTGATGAACTACAACTAAGAACTCATCACCGCCCATTCTGGCCACGATGTCTGATTTACGCAGAGAGCTTTTTACCCTTTCAGCCGTAGCGATTAAAACTTTGTCACCTGCGTCGTGACCATAGGTGTCGTTAATGTGTTTAAACCTATCTAGGTCAATATTAATTAAGGCGAAGCTATAACGCTTTTTATAACGTTTCGCTATTTCGAACTGCTGCTTGTAAAACTTCATAAAATAGCGACGGTTTGGTAAATTCGTGAGTTCATCGTGTAAAGCTCTGTCATCTGCAATGGTATACAGTCGATAAATGGCGAACAGCGCGAGGCTAAGTGCGAATATAATGGGATAGCCGATTACTCTAGCTAAATGCAACTGATGCCAAGAGATTTGGCGATCAGCTTTGCCTCCAGAGAAAACCACCATACTCCACCCACCATAAGGAAAATGAACCATCTCTTTTGCATATACCATGCTATTTACACTTTGCGCGCCAAAGAAAGCATCACCAAATGAGCCACCGCTATCGTAACCACGGATCATTAAAGGGTAACGATACGAGAAATCAATTACGCCGGTTTCTCTCATCAGAGCATCGAAATCAATCACCGCACTGATCACTCCCCAGTAGTCCTGATTCATTGGAGGATCAAGAAAAACAGGCACACGCACGATCAAACCTCGGCCACCTTGGATCAATGTAACGGGCCCTGCGATGAAAATTTCTTGTACATCCTTGGCTTTTTGCACCTGTACCCACTGCTGTGGCACTGCGCGGTAATCAAGGCCGATTAGGCGCTCATTACCTTGGCGTGGAAATACATGACTAATTACATCATTTTTCGCGATACCGATGATTGTAATATGTTTACTTTTATTTAGGATTCGGTGAGCGGCGATACTCAATTCTTCTTCTTGATTTTTAGGAAGTAACGTAATGAGTGTCGCTAAAGTACTGGCTTTGTAGATATCCGCCATAAGTACCGCTTCCAAATTGGAACGGAGAATGGAAAGTTGTTCTTTGGCCTCAACTTGAACTCGCTCTTTGTGAAGCTCTTGCTGGTTTCGATTTAACAGCTCAATAACCCCAATACACAAAGCGAAAAAGGTGAGGAAGAACAATGCAAAATAGCATCGCTTTCTGGGTAAATAACGCATTTTCTCCCCACAACTCGTATACAACTACGAGATTTTTTATTTATTGTTAAAATTCTTATTATCACAAGAATAACCAATCATAATCAGAAAGGTAACAGTGATTGACAACTTTTATGTTTTAGGTGTGAGATGATGCATCAACAAGGCGATTTATTTGGCGGCGATCTATGGCAAGAAGTAGAAAGAGGAAAACTTTATTATGATCCTCATTTTCTTAGCCATCTTGAGGCGGATAATTACTTTGACCAACTTCGAAAGACACTGCCATGGCACCAAGAACACATTACTATGTTCGGCAAGTCAGTACTTCAACCTCGCTTACAAGCGTGGCACGGTGATGCAGCATATACTTACTCAGGCTTAACCATGCAGCCTCACCCTTGGACTCCTGAGTTAACTCAGCTCAAAGTGCGTTGTGAATCAGTTGCTGATGTCACTTTTAATTCTGTTCTCGCTAACTTATATCGACACGGTCAAGACTCAATGGGCTGGCACCAAGATAATGAACCAGAGTTAGGTAGAAACCCTGTTATCGCATCTTTGAACTTAGGTGAAACACGTCGATTTTTGCTTAGAAATTTACATTGTAAAACTGAGATTGAATATGAGCTTTCTCACGGCTCCTTACTGATTATGGCTGGCGAGCTACAGCATCACTGGAAGCACTGCATACCAAAAACCGCGAAAACCAAAGATGAACGTATCAACCTGACTTTTAGGCAAATTTTTAACTATTGACTCAGCTTTTACATTCTCAATTAATATTGATGGTAGGTTTAGGTTCAGGACTTCATAGGGAATGGATTTATGCGTATTAAACCTCTTAGCTTAGCGGTCTTACTCTCTTGCTCACTTACCTTTGCAGCTCAGGCATCACAGGAAGAGGTACCGCTTCTCGATAATACTCAATCAGCGCAGTTGATTCGTAGTACCTACGAACAGGAACTGTTCACTTTCCCGGCGTTTAAAGAGGGCCATTTTGGCTTACGCATGTACCGCCAAACATTAGATGAGAAATATCACGCTGCCATTTGGACCGACATGGCACAAGTAGCCAGCCGGTTAAACCAATTTGCTAATGAAGTCGTTGAACCAGAAGACATCATTCTCTATTCATCTCAAAGGCTGACCACGTATCAAGAGAAAGAAACCGAACGAGGTCAGCGACGCTATACCGTGACTAAACACCATCCTGAGTACCTTTATCTTGGTGTGGATTTGCTTGGCGCAATGGCAAGAGCAAACGAATATGGCCTACAACATAAACAAGACAAAACGCTGAGAAAAATTATTAGGCGCTACGATTTCTCGCGTTACGTTACGGACAAAGAGATGATAGAGGCATGGGCAGCGCAGCTTGCAAACCAAGTCTACTGGCTTCGTCAGCTAGGAGAGCAAGATGTGGTCGAGGAATTCACTCAAACCTTCCGTAACACCTACCCCGACGATAAAGATAAGATGCTTTCAGCTCAGCAGTATTGGAACAAACTCTATGGTATGACGCACATCATCTTTGCCGATTCACAGTATTATCAGGAGCGAGTAAGCGAAAAGAAACACCAATGGATTTATGATTACTTTCGCAACAACATCGACACTATCCTACTGCGCGCCAAAGAAGACGTGATTGCCGAAGTCGGCATTTCGTTTTTGTTAGCAGGCTTGGACCATGATCCGGTCGTAAAGAAAACCCGCCAAGCCATTCGTCACGCAATCAACGCAGAAAAAGGGATGATTCCGTCGGTCGACGGTAGCTTTGATCTCAAGTACGGCGAACACCGTAACGTGCTAGCCATCATGCTGCTCGATTGGAAAGGGGTACATAAGGCGCCAACTTATCAAGAGCACCCAGAGGCTTTTAAATCGATACCTTACGGCTTAATGCCCAAGCCTTAGAAATAACAAAACCCGCCATTTAGGCGGGTTTTGAGTGTGGATCTTCAATCTAAATTAGAGAGAGATAAAAATGCCCGCTAAGCACGCACTCATCAGGTTAGCGAGTGTACCAGCAGCAACCGCTTTTAGGCCTAGACTTGCAACATCTTTGCGGCGCTCAGGTGCCATCACGCCGATAGAACCCAACTGAATCGCAATTGAGCCAATGTTCGCAAAACCACACAACGCAAAAGTGATAATAATTTGAGTATGCTCAGACAGTGTCGCTTTGTGCTGCACAAAATCGATAAACGCAACAAACTCATTCATCACCACTTTCTGACCAATGTATGAACCCGCAGCTAGAATTTCGTGGCTTGGCACACCAATCAACCACGCTAGAGGTGCAAACAAATAACCAAAAATCGCTTGTAGCGTTACGCCAGAGAAACCAAGTATCTCACCCAAGTTTTCTAGCCCCGTGTTCACCATCGCGATAACACTCACGAAAGCGATAAGCATGGTACCAACAGCAACGGCAACTTTCATACCGCCCATGGCACCGCTTGCTAGCGCATCAATAACGTTACTTTCTTCTGATTTATCTAGCTCAATATTGTTGTAATCGCTTGGCGTTTGACGCTCAGGAACGATGATTTTTGCCATCATCAAACTACCTGGTGCTGCCATAAAGCTTGCCGCGATCAAGTATTTGAGGTCGACACCCAAACCAGCATAACCACCAAGCACACTGCCCGCCACTGAAGCCATACCACCAGCCATCACGGCAAACAGTTCAGAGCGAGTCATGTTAGAAAGAAATGGACGAATAAGAAGTGGTGACTCGCCTTGAGATAAGAAAATGTTCCCTGTTGCAACCAAAGACTCTGCTTTACTCGTACCCAAGAACTTCTGGATAGCGCCGCCAATAAATTGAATCACTTTTTGCATAATGCCCAAATAGTAAAGGGCGGAGATAAGAGCACTGAAGAAGATGATGATAGGAAGGACACGGATAGCGAAGATAAAGCCAGAAGAAGCGAGGTCACCAAAGAGGAATTTAATCCCTTCATCAGCAAAGCTGAGTAGCCCCGCGACACCATTACTTAAACTCGCCAGCGCCGCTTGACCCAACGGGAAATAGAGCACCAAAGCAGCAAACCCCATTTGTAGCATCAAGGCGCGAGATACAGTTTTCCAATTAATGGAAGAACGACCCTCAGAAAGTAGGAAAGCACAACCTAGCAGTGCAACAATACCAAATAGACTAAATAGAACACTCATGAGCTGGACCTACTAAACGTTGAAAAAGAAAAAAGAGCCAAAGGAATTGGCAGAAGAAAGGGACAACGCAGCGAGTGATAACTCACTTTTAGATCCAGAATGTAGACAGAACGAATAGTTCGACATCTTATTTTTACCTTATACAAGCAATTGAACGTAGCTGGTCCGGTCCGTGGGGTCATTCACTGCTGGCGAGCATGTTGCTTGGCCTGCTCCATGTGACGGCTTGTATGGGTAAGGGTCCTGAACAACTAAACCCTAATTCCCGCTTAAACGGGACGCAAGTATAGCCAACAAAAAGAGATATTCATCACATTTATTTACGCAAACGTTCAAGCGTTCAAAATTTAGGCAAAAGTACTCTTTTGTCGTCATACCATTAATAAAAGTAAGGGCATAAGGATAGGCGTTGATGGTAAAAAACATAAAAGTGACCAATAAATATGCAATCAAACTCGAAAGAGCCAAAATTCGTCATTTTGCTCTCGCCAACAGGTGGATTTTGGTTATAATTCGCGTTGCTTCTTTCGAGGCCTCTGAGTATTCAGAGCATCATGATGCCGAGATGGTGAAATTGGTAGACACGCTAGCATGAGGTGCTAGTGCCTTTGGTGTGAGGGTTCGAGTCCCTCTCTCGGCACCATTATCCTTCTTCCCTAATTTTGTTCGAGTGTAATGCAAAGTTCTAAGCAGGCAAGACAGTCTACAGATGCTAACCAACTTCTGAGTGAGCTTGCGGTTCACGCTTTATTACACCTGCACTTTAAAATTCACGCGTCCTCGCATGGCCTCTCCCTTAAAGAACGTAATGACTTACTTCAGAAATGGCTGAAACCAAAACTGAAGAGTAATCGCTATAAGCTGATTAAAAAGCCGTTAAAATCTTTGACTCAGCAGGCAAAAGGTGAGAACGGAAATCTGGAAGCATTACTCGAGCGCTGCGTCGGTGCAGACAAACCCAGCAACCCTCAACCCGATCTAGATAGCTACTTGCTGCTGATCAACGAGATTGAGAAGAAACTGGGGACTACCGTGTTATTATCTCGACCGGAAGACGTCGACTTATCTCACGACCAACACGGCTGTTTGCTGTGTGTGCTTTCTGAGAACTTAAATCAGCACTTCGATGATAATAACGCCCTAATAGCTCCTATTTCGATGCTGTTCCGCGGACCAATGAGTCAACGCTCACTTTTCCTTGGCAGCATTTACGCCAGTGGTACCTTCAATTATGAAGTGCAGTATCAAGACGACCAGTTCGTTCGCATCACGTTAGAGTTAGCCTAACTGTAACGCTAAGAAATAAACGAATCGAAAAAGGCCGCGAAACTCGCGGCCTTTTGATTATCTAGATTTAAACTTGAGTTAATCGATCTCTTTAAATCGAGCAGTAAAGTGGCGCAGCACTGGTGGCTCGTACTCGAAAGTGAGCCCTTTTAACTCATGTGCACGATTTTTCAGTTCGATAATCGCATCCGCAATGTAATCCATATGATCGTTTGTGTAGACACGACGTGGAATGGTCAAACGCATCAACTCAAGCTCTGACGCTTTTTGTTTACCCGTTTCCGGATCTCGACCAAGCAGCAACGATCCTATCTCTACTGCTCGAATACCCGCTTCCAAGTACAAAGCATTACACAATACCTGCGCAGGAAACTGATCAGCTGGAATATGTGGCAAAATCTTAGCGGCATCCACAAACACCGCATGACCACCCGTTGGGTATTGAATCGGAATACCGCCTTCACGTAAGCGCTCACCTAAGTATTGAACTTGGCTAATTCTATAGTGAAGAAAATCCTCATCCGCGGCTTCATACAAACCGCGAGCGAGCGCTTCCATATCACGCCCAGCCATGCCGCCGTATGTTACAAATCCTTCCATGGGTACGCAGCGCGTCTGCACCGCCTGGAACAACTCCTTATGATCACGAATACAACACATGCCACCAATGTTTACCATCGGGTCTTTCTTAGCTGACATGGTGAGCATATCACCGTACTGGTACATCTCACGGATGATTTCCAGAATCGATTTATTCTCGTAACCCGCTTCACGCTGCTTGATAAAGTAGGCGTTCTCACAGTAACGAGCCGAGTCAATCACCACTGGAATATCGTACTTGGTTGCAATCTCGTACACACTGCGCATGTTTTCCATCGACACAGGCTGACCACCGGAGCTATTACAAGTAATCGTGGTGATAATTGCACAAATGTTATGCGAACCGTGCGCTTCAATTGTTGCCACCAGCTTATCGATATCAAAATTGCCCTTCCAATCATAAGGCGTAGTGGTGTCGAATGCTTCTTCCGTTACCACGTTAATCGCTTTACCGCCATTGAGTTCAATGTGACCCGCTGTGGTATCAAAATGGTAGTTCGAGATAAATACTGGCGTTTCACCACCACGCACCTGACGCATACGCTCAATCAAAGCGGGGAACAAAATTTGCTCGGCACCACGCCCTTGGTGTGCAGGCACGGTGAGCTTATAACCGAAGAAGTGCTCCACTGCATCACACAGGTTGTAGTAATTTCGACTCCCCGCATAGGATTCATCCCCCATCATGATGCCAGCCCACTGATTATCACTCATGGCACCAGTGCCAGAGTCAGTCAGCAAATCGATATAAACATCATCACTACGAAGAAGAAATGGATTATAGCCCGCTTCTTTTAACGCGACTTCACGGTCTGACAAAGTCGTCATTTTGATTGGCTCAACCATTTTGATACGAAAAGGTTCTGGAATACGTTTCATTGTTAACTTCCTTATACGCATTGCCCTACGCAGTTTCACGTAAGACTAAAAAACAAATAGATAGAATGCTTTTCAATGCGATTGCATTGAGGAAATCAACGAGAAGAGATTTTACTAAGAAGAGACAAGCAGTAGTCTAGGTTATACCAGAACGACAGCACCAAACGGCTATCGAGAATATCCTTTATTCTCATCGTCTTCGTCCTCCTGATAAAAATAAAAAGCCAGAAACCCCATGTCTCTGACCTTTTCAATATAGTGCAGTTTTCAATCAATTTTCAGTGAGGTTACCCTCATTTTAAGAAGGTCTCGCCCTTTTCATTCTGCGTTTGATATTACTTTCTTTGACTAGGTAATCGAAAAGTGGCGCGAATAAGTTAGCAAATAGAATCGCTAACATGATGCCTTCTGGATAAGCCGGGTTCAGCACTCGGATAAAAATCGTCATCACACCGATTAATAGTCCGTATGCCCATTTCCCGTTATTGGTAAAAGCTGCCGAGACAGGGTCTGTCGCCATAAAGAAGGTACCAAACGCAACCCCACCAATCACGAAGTGCCAGTAGAACGGCATGGAGAACATGGGGTTAGAGTCTGAACCGATCGCATTCAATAGTAGTGAAGCTCCGATTAAACCGACCAACACGCCCGCAACAATTCTCCACGATGCAATCTTCATAAAGATGAGAACCAAGCCTGTTAGTGCGATCAACAACGTGGAGACTTCACCCATCGAGCCTGGTAAATTACCAACAAAAGCATCTCCCCATGAAATTGTTTGTCCTGTCATATTATTTATCAAAGCACTTTGCCCGCCTTCATACCATTGACTAAGTGGAGTAGCGCCAGAGTAACCATCAGCCGCGACCCACACAGCACCACCGGACATGTTGGCAGGATAGGCAAAGTATAAGAACGCTCGCCCTGCTAAAGCTGGATTTAGGAAGTTTCGTCCAGTACCACCGAAAATCTCCTTCGCCACAACAATACCGAAAGTGATACCTAAAGCCGCTTGCCATAGTGGAATTGTCGGAGGAAGGATCAGCGCAAAGAGTATAGAGCTGACAAAAAAACCTTCATTCACCTCATGCTTTCGCACAATAGCAAACAGAACTTCCCAGAAACCACCAACGATAAACACCGTCGCATAAACCGGGAGAAAGTAAGTAGCACCAAGCCACATTTTACTTTCCCACCCCGCTTGTGAAACCGCATCTAACGAGCCCCATACCCAACTCAGTTGCCATGAAGAAACAAGCGCTTGCTGAGCTGAGGCTTGTTCCATTCCATACAACAAGGCATCACTCGCTTGCTGTCCTATGTTGTACATACCCCAGAACATGGCAGGGAAGACCGCCAACCACACCATGATCATAATACGTTTTAAATCGATGCTATCTCGAACGTGAGTCATGCCCTGGTTTACCTTACCAGGCGTGTAAAAAATGGTTTCGACAGCTTCGAAAAGTGGGTAGAACTTGTGATACTTCCCACCTGGACCAAACTTAGGTGTCGCTTTCTCAAAGTAATGTTTAAGGCTCATAACGCTCCTCCTTTATCTAAAAGATGGTACGCACATGTGTAAAAAGCGATCGTTTTTTAATCTCTTCGTCTTCCTTCTTCGTACTTCACCTTGTTCGCCACTCTTCTGTCTCCTCTTTAAATCCGGCGAACAGTTTATCCAACGAAAAAGGGACCGCTCATGGACACACTCGCCATTGACCTAGCTAGATTCCAATTTGCCTTTACTGTCTCTTTCCACATTATTTTTCCAGCTTTTACGATTGGTTTGGCAAGTTATCTCGCTGTATTAGAGGGCTTGTACTTAAAAACGGGCAACAAACAGTACATGCAAATCTATAAGTACTGGCTCAAAATCTTTGCCATCAGTTTTGGTATGGGTGTGGTGAGTGGCATCGTGTTGAGCTATCAATTCGGTACTAACTGGAGCGTGTTTGCCGACAAAACAGGCCCAATCCTAGGCCCGCTAATGGGTTATGAAGTTTTTACTGCGTTTTTCCTCGAAGCTGGGTTTTTAGGCGTGATGCTTTTCGGTATGGATAAGGTGGGTAAGAAGCTTCACTTCGCCGCGACTTGTATTGTTGCATTCGGGACGTTTTTGTCTGCGTTTTGGATACTTTCGGTTAATAGTTGGATGCAAACACCAGCGGGCTATAGTATCAACGAAGCCGGACAGTTTATCCCAGAAGACTGGTGGGCGATTGTCTTCAACCCTTCCTTCCCTTACCGGCTCGTTCATATGTTGCTCGCCGCTTACCTTACTACTGCCTTTGTTGTAGCCGGCGTTGCCGCTTATCACTTGCTAAAAGCAAACCATAACCCTCTAGCCAGAATTATGTTCTCGATGGCAATGTGGATGGCTGCCATCGTGACACCAATTCAAATCGTTGCTGGAGACATGCATGGATTAAACACCCTTGAACATCAACCCGCCAAAGTCGCCGCGATGGAAGGGCACTATGAGTCTCACCAAGGCGCGCCATTGATCCTCTTCGGTAGCCCTAACGATGAAGAAAAACGCATGGAATACGCACTGGAAATCCCCAAACTCGGTAGTTTGATTTTAACTCATGACCTCAACGGTGAAGTGAAGGGATTAGATGCTTTTCCAGAGGAGGAACACCCTCCTGTCTCTATCGTTTTCTGGTCTTTCCGAGTAATGGTCGCGCTTGGTTTTGGCATGCTTGTTATTGGTTTGTGGAGCCTTTGGCTAAGAAAACGTCGCAAACTTTTTGATTCGAGGGCACTTCAACGTATTTGTGTGCTGTTTGCCCCAGCGGGGTTCATTGCAGTTTTAGCAGGCTGGATAACTACCGAAGTCGGTCGACAGCCTTACACCGTATACGGTCTTTTAACCACAGCCAATTCGGCATCGCCTATTGATGCCGCCGCGGTGAGCGTCTCCCTGACGGCGTTCATCGTGGTTTACTTTGTGGTTTTTGGAGCTGGCTTCTTCTATCTCCTACGTTTGATGCGCAAGTCTCCAACTCGATATGAAGAAGGTCTAGATAGCCGACTTCCTGATGGCACGAAAACCGATGCCATCACACATTCTAACCATCTAACCTAGGAGCTTACTCATGGATTACGCATTAATTTGGTACGCTTTGATTGGGCTCGCTGTTCTGATTTATGTCGTGTTAGATGGCTTTGATCTCGGTATTGGTATCCTATTTCTCAGCACTAATGACGATGAAGAGCGCGACATGATGATGAACAGCATCGCTCCTGTTTGGGATGGGAATGAAACTTGGCTAGTTCTTGGCGGAGGTGGGCTTTTTGCCGTGTTCCCCCTCGCCTACGCGGTCATTATGCCAGCACTCTATGCTCCCCTGATTTTAATGCTGCTCGGGTTAATTCTGCGCGGGGTTTCTTTTGAGTATCGCTTCCGAACACAACGCGGAAAGTTTTTATGGGATAGCGCTTTTTTCATTGGTTCACTCACCGCGGCATTGATGCAAGGCATTATGCTCGGAACCCTGCTCCAAGGTATAGAGGTTAGTGAACGAGCATACGCAGGTGGATGGTTTGATTGGCTTTCGCCATTTAGCGTATTTTGTGGCCTGGCGCTTGTTTGTGCTTATATTCTGCTCGGTTCATGCTGGTTATTAATCAAGCTTCCAGAAGAGCTGATGGGGCGCTATTACGTGGTCGCGCGACGATGGGGACTAGCGATGGTAGCCTGTATATTCATCGCCAGTTTGTGGCTGCCATTGAGCCAAAATATCGTATTTGAACGTTGGTTCTCATTACCAAACTCGCTACTGTTTTTCATTTTACCAATTATTGCAGCGGCACTTATTTGGCAGCTATTCAAAGCCTTACTCGACCACAAAGCCGTCCGAGCCTACGTTCTTGCGATCGGCCTGTTTCTTGTGTCCGCGATGGGTTTCGGTGTCAGTACATTCCCTTACTTGGTCCCATTCGCACTCACTTATCAAGACGTCGCTGCGCCAGACAAAAGTTTGGCATTTTTACTTGCCGGTGCGGTGGTATTACTTCCTCTGATCATAGCCTACACGGCTTATTCGTACTGGGTTTTCCGCGGCAAGATGAAACGTGGAGAAGGATATCACTGATGAAACTAAAACCCATTTTGTGGTTCATTGGCATTTGGCTGGCAAGCGTGGTCGCCTTGTTTGTTATCAGTTCGTTGATACGAACTGCGATATTGTAGGCCCGGAGTCAACTGCACCACATCTGAAGCTATTGAGGTCTATACTCAAGCAAGAGTAAAACAACGGAGTGTTTTTATGACCTTAAAGCAGTTTCTGGTAACTTTGATTCTTTTGACGGTTCCACTGTTTTCACCAAATGCATTGGCCGTAGACAAGCAGATGTCATCCGCCATGAAAAGTAAAATGCGGTCTATTTGCTCCGCAACAAACGAGCAGGGTCATTGGCAACTTGCTGAGGCAACTCCTGACGCCAGACGCTCACTCAACATGGTGCTTTATCAAATGAATGCCGATGATAAATTGAGAGCAATTCATGAGGTGAGAACCAAAATGGTCGGCGGCACCCATTATGCGTTTGAGTTCGAGTTGCAAGATGGTCAAGTCTGGAATGCAATTGTATTGCACAGTGCTCGCGGCGATTACATGATCGAGAGACACGCCAAGAAAGGCGAACTCTGCCCTAAAGATGGCAACTCCTAATTCCCAGATTCAAATACAATAAAGGCGACAGTTACATCGCCTTTGTTTTATACCGTTTTCGCCTCTATCTTTTCATTCACTTTATCGCAAATGTACTCCCCAATCGGCATTGCAGATGTCGCTGCTGGAGAGGGGGCGTTGCAAACGTGCAGGCTTCTTGCGCTCTCGGCAAACAGGAAGTCATGAACCAAAGAGCCATCGGATAACACTGCTTGTGCACGAATACCCGCAGGATATGGTTTGAGGTCTTCGACCTTGATGCTTGGGCAGTACTTATTGACCAGTTTGAGATAGCCCGGCTTCCACCACGAGTTCTTGAACTCATCCAATCCGGTTTTTAGATGCTTTTGTGTTACCTTCCAGAAACCGGAGAATCTCAGCATTTGCATGGTATCTTGCAAGCTGAAGTTGACCTTATCGTACCCTTCTCGCTTCCAGCCTTGCACCGCATTTGGACCAACAGTCACACTGCCATCAATCATACGAGTCAGGTGGACGCCCAAGAATGGCAAATCAGGGTCGGGAATTGGGTAAATAAGATGATTCACCACTTGGTCGTGTTTGCTATCTAAGCGGTAGTATTCACCACGATAAGGGATGATCTGAAAGTCAGTTGGAATACCCATCATCTTAGTCATTCGATCCGCCATCAAGCCGCTGCAAGTAACCAAGAACTTAGTATTAAGCTGCATCGTTTGACCGTCTGAAATGCAGGTCAGTTGGACTTCCTCGTCCTTCTCTTCGGCAGCCACCACTTTGGTTCTCAAGCTGATTTGACCGCCGAGCTTTTTGAATTCTTCCGCCATCTGCTCAGTGACCAAACGATAATCGACAATACTGGTGGTTTTGACATAAATCGCGCCCAAGCCTGTGATGTTTGGTTCAGCCAGTTTGAGTTGAACTTCATCGAGTAGCTTTACGTCGATGCCGTTGACATGGCAGCGCTCATAGAGGGCATTCATGCGTTCGACTTCTTGCTCATTAGTGGCAACCAACAACTTGCCACAGTTCTCCACCGGAATATCGTGCTCAGCACAGAACGAAATGGTTCGCTCTACCCCACGCTTACAAAAGTCGGCTTTTAAGCTGCCCGGAGCATAGTACACCCCAGCATGAATCACACCGCTATTGTGTCCGGTTTGGTGCTTGGCAAAACCGGACTCTTTCTCAACCAATAAAATGGATTTGTCTGGGTGACGTTGTTGCAGTTGCCATGCTGTCGATACGCCGACGATACCGCCACCGACAATAATGTAGTCATAGACTGATTTCATACGACCTCTTATAAAACCGATAGTTGAGATTGTTGCAATTTGAACTTGCGACCACTGTAAATGAACACCGCGACAAATACCGCGCAGCTTGCCACACGAACCAACATTGGGATGTCGTGCCAAACCAGCAATGTACCCACCACTACCAACAAGAGACGAGTCAGAATGTTTAGAGGACCTTCCAAGTAGCCTTCAATCGCACCAATCAATGCATAGGTTCCGATGATGGCGAAGAAGCCCACGGTAATTACCGACGTTACATCCCAACTTACTAAGCCTGTGTAAGCAATCAGCAGCGGTACAAGATACAAACCTTTAGCGATTTTCCATGCCATCAAACCGGTACGCATTGGCGGTGTTTTGGCGATGGTTGCCGCAGCAAAGGCGGTCAAACACACTGGAGGCGTTACGTTGCTGTCTTGCGATAACCAGAAGATGATGAGGTGAGCAGCCAGCAATGCCAAGCCTACCGCTTCCATACCCAAACTTTGCTCTAGTAGGGTTTCCATAAAGTCTGCAGGTACTAACGCCACCATTTCTTTCGCGGTTTCCAACGCCATTGGAGCATTAAGCAGTTCCAGCTTTTCTGGCGCCGCCAACATAAAGATGGCTTTTGCTTGTTCAGGCAATTGACCCGATACCATCAATTCAAGTAATTGGTTTTCTGCAATCAACTTGTAAAGCGCAGGGGCAGACAATGTGCCCAATACAATATACGCCGCTGTTACAGGTAAACCCATACCCAAAACAAGAGAAGCGAGCGCAATCAGAACGATCATGATGAACAAGTCGCCATTCGCCCAACCGTCGATCATCAGTGAGAACGTGTTGCCGATGCCTGTTGTACTGATCACGTTGATCACCAAACCAATACCCACCAGCAATACGGCTGTTGTCGCCATGTTCTTCGCACCTTGCGATAGCGCTTCGATGATCGCTTTTGGTCCCATCTTGTGATCTTTCGAGAACCAAGAAGCCACGACCACAGAAATGATCGACAAGCCAGCAGCGTAAGTTGGCGTAAAGCCTTGAACCAACAAAGTAACCAATACCGCCAGCGGGATAAGGTTGTGCCAACCGCTGATCAACACTTTCAGTAAAGATTCATCGCTGGTCGTGATCTTTTGAACGCCGCTGCGTTTAGCTTCGATACGCACAAAGAACGCCACAGACAAGAAATAGATAAGAGCAGGAATGAAAGAAACGGCAATAATATCAACATAAGGAATTTGCGTGTAAGACGCCATGATGAAAGCACCCGCGCCCATCACTGGTGGCATCAACTGACCACCTGTCGACGCCGCAGCTTCAACGCCCGCTGCAAAGCGCGAAGGGAAACCTGCTTTTTGCATTAAAGGAATACTGATAACACCAGTTGAAACCGTATTTGCCACACTAGAGCCAGATACTGAGCCCATCAAACCGGAGCCAATCACAGCAATAAAACCGGGGCCGCCGATGATTTTGCCAGCCGCAGCACGTGCCACATTGATAATGTAATCACCAACACCAGAGCGAACAAGAAACGCACCAAACAGAATGAACATGAATACGAAAGTCCAACTGATGCGCGAGATAGAGCCAAACATGCCCTCAGAAGAATAGAAGCTGCGGTAGAGCAAGGTTTCCATGCTCAAACCCGGGAAGTGGAAAATACCTGTCGCCCATTTACCCCAAAGCACAACGTAACTGAGACACACCACAATCAGCACTGGAATAAACCAGCCCATGGTGCGTCTAATCAATTCAATAACAATCAAAATTGCCATAATGGCGAAGACCCAGTCGCTGGTCACGAACTTAACACCGCGTTCGTACAGCGCATCTTCGGCATAGGGAATGTAAAGCAAACACGCGACCGCGCCCATGGCAATTAACACATCGATACCGAGTGCAATCTTACTCTGCTTGAGAGAGATATGAGCCGGATACCAAAGCGCACAAATCACCGCAAAGCCAGCAAAGTGGGTCGCGGAAATCCATAACTCTGGTAACGTCGATAAGGTATTAAACCAAATGTGCAAAGCAGACAACACAACGCCAAACACTGTAATTGTGGTGGTTACCCACGGAAAATCAGTGCGCGTGGGCAGCTCAAACTTCTGCAATTCCTTTTCTATTGAGTCGCTCATCTCATACTCCAAGCTCTGGCGGCTTTTTCCATCTTAGAAATCGGTAGGGATAAAATGCCCCGAGCCAAAACTCGGGGCCAAGTAGGCGTTATTTCGCCATTAGGTCTGATGGGATTTCGATGCCCATTTCTTTGTAGTAACGCACCGCACCTGGGTGAAGAGGCACTGGCAAGCCTGCAATTGCTTTCTCAATTGCCATTGCTTTGGTTGCTTTATGAATACCTTGTAGGAAAGGCAGGTTCTCGTAGATCGCTTTGGTTAGCTGGTAAACGTCCTCTTCCGAGATATCTTCACGAACTGCCAAGAAGTTAGGCTGTGCAATGGTGGTGATCGGCTTATCTAGACCTGGATACGTGTTCGCAGGGATCTCGTACTTCGTCCATAGATTGTAGTTACCGTTCGCCTCTTTAATTTGTTCGTCAGTAAACGAAAGAATCGAAATGTCTTTACCCAGCGCAGCAAAAGCTTGAGTAACCGCACCAACAGGTACACCCGCAGGCGTGTTCATGCCGTCAATGGTGCCGTTTTGAAGTGCGCTCGCACTGCCACCGTAACCCATGTAAGCAAGATTGAATTTATCAGGATCTACCTTCAGACCTTTCATGATTTGGCGACCCGAGTTCTCAGTACCTGAGTTCTTCTTACCGATAGAGAACTTCTTGCCATCTAGGTTGTTCAGGTCAGTCACCGTGCCAGTTTTTGCTAGGTCAGAGCGAACAATAAAGTGCTCAACGTTTTGCCACAGCATAGAGACTGAACGCAGCTGCTCTTGGCGACCGCTTTTCTCATAAGGACCTTCGCCAGACCAAGCCCACGCACCGTAAAGACCTTGTAGAATCGCGAACTGTGCTTCGTTTTCGTTCAGCAGTTTGACGTTTTCACCAGAGCCCGCAGAGCTGATTGCAGAAAGGGAGAAGTGGTGCTTTGGTGCCAACTTCACTTTGCTTAACGTCGCCAACGCTACGCCCACAGGGTAGTAAGTACCACCTGTCGATGCCGTTGCAAGAATGTAGCTACGGTCCTCTGCCGCAGCGTTAGCAGCAATACCAAAAGAAGTCACAGCGACAGCCAAAGCTTTTACCAGCTTATTCATTTTCATTATTACTCTCCGTGTAGTCGTTTCACGATTAGGGATTTACATCATGTTAAATCTTTATTAACAACACATTCCCTAGAGCAATTGAAATGCCAACTTTTAACCCTTTGTATTTATTGAACTAAGTGCTGAAAGACATCAAAAATGAGCAAAATCATGCTGATTTGATAGTAAAGCAATGAGCAAGATCTTGCCTATTTAAGATGAGAAGGTTGCATGCCTAGATCGCAAAAGGTTAATAAAATGTGATCAAGACAAAATAAATGCACGATTCACTAATAAGCAATATTTTGCCGATGCAATTTTGGATTGAATTGCAACTAATGAGCGTCTTAACAATAAGAAGAAAAAGCGCATCATTCTAAACTGCTCAATTTATCAGCTGAGGTTTATAGCCTAAACGACTACAAATAGCACAAAAATACAGCAAAGAAAGCCATGTTACAAAAATGAAAAGTCATTTATTCTAATTTTTAATTTAAAAAGCAGCTCGATCCACCAGTTAAGAAATAAACATTGACCGTATCAACTTATTTTCTACTTCGGGGTTGTGCCAATGGCCCTATGTTCGTTAGTGTAACAACACGCCAAGGCAAACGTATTCCTTGGTATTTTTTCGTCTTTAAGGATCACCCATGTCAGCAACTGCGCAATTACAATTCGCTTTAAAACGCCCATCTGGCGTTGCTGCTGCGATCCTCCTGCTCTCTCTGGAACTGATTCAGAGCTGACAGGCTATATCTAAACTTTCTGTCAGCTTGAGAAGAAGCTGACGGGAACACCACATACTCCTCCCATTCCTTTCAGTTTCTTCCAAGCGAAACATAAGAGGAATAACAATGTTAAGCGCACGCAATATCGCCGCTTTGGGCTTCATGACTTTCGCCATGTACTTAGGCGCGGGTAACCTGATCTTCCCTCCATTTTTGGGTTACCAAGCAGGTGAAAACTTTCTGAGCGGGATGTCTGGCTTCCTCTTAACGGGCGTAGGCCTGCCTGCAATGGCACTGGTGATGGTGGCTATAGTAAACGGTTCAGACAAACTAACCGCCGCCCTACCTAAACCTTTGGCGACCAGTTTTTGGGTGATGGTATTTATTGTGATTGGTCCTGCGTTCGTGATCCCACGTGCGATTACCGTAGCTTACCAATTTAGCTTTGCACCAATGTTTGGTGATGCCGCTTTGGTGCCTTTCACTATTGCCTTCTGTGCTATCACCATTCTATTTGCCCTATATCCGGGTAAGTTGGTCGACAACCTAGGCAAGATCTTAACGCCTGCATTGATGGCGATCTTAATCATCATGTCTGTGACGGCTTTGGTTTCTCCTGCAGGCGAGCTAACTGCCGCAACGGGACCATACGTATCTGGCGCATTTGCTGAAGGCTTGACCCAAGGCTACATGACCATGGATGCGCTAGGTTCTATCGGTTTTGGTTGGATCATCTTCCGTGCGATTCGCAGCATGGGTGTAGATTGCCCGAAAGCGACCGCAAAATACACGCTAATTGCAGCTTTGATGTACGCGGTTGCCATGGCATTTGTTTACATCTCATTGGCTTACATTGGTTCGACAAGCTCATACTTGGGTTCTGAGTTCAGCAATGGTGGCGACATTTTAACGGCATTCACCTTCAGCCACTTCGGCGCATTTGGCTCACTATTACTAGGTGCCGTGATGGTATTGGCGTGTTTGACTACTGCTATCGGCGTAACCACCGCAGGCAGTGAGTTTTACGACAACACTTTCAGCAAAGTGAACTACAAAGGCTGCGTTATCACGACCATGGTATTGGCTGGTTTGATCGCCAACGTAGGTCTAGAGCAACTATTGGCTATCACATTACCAGCGGTTGTGGCGCTTCACCCAGTAGCGATTGCGTTGATGATCATGGCACCGGTGCGCGACAAGATGTCGCAAATCATGGTCGTCGCAACCGCGTTCACTGCTCTAATGTTTGGTTGTGTTGATGCGCTGCACATCCTAGGTTACATGCCAAGTTCCACTGATGAGTGGATGGGTAATTACATGCCTCTGTACAATGACTTTGCTAGCTGGATTGTGCCTAGCGTATTTATGATGATTGTTGGTCTGCTGTTTACGACGAAAACCAACCAAACCGAACAATTCGAGCTGGTGAATGAATAGCCGTTTAACATAAGACATCGCTCAATAAGTGCGTTACTATGTAGCTCGCTTATTGATATCAGGCAAAGGAGTTGCCTGAATGAAAGATTGATATGGGTCGCCTATGGATAATCAGTATCTAGACATCAGAACACTGAACTTTATCGTTATTCTGTTCTCTTGCATTTACTCTATTAGTCTGCTTTGTTATCAATACACTCAGGGTAGAGTCAAAGGCCTAAAAACCTTCTCGATATCACTACTGTTTATTGGTTTAGGCCCTTTTTTACTTGGCTTTAGAGGCTCTGCGCCAGACTGGCTGACCATCGTCATAGCCAACACTCTCATATTAGTCGGCTTCTTGCTTACGCTATATAGCGTAAGCATTTTTCGTCAATACCCTTTAAAATTGGCTCACTGTCTCACCTTGTTAACACCTGTTTTCAGTGGTTCATTTTACTATTTCACCTTCCATGATCCTTCTATCAAAAGCCGTATTATTTATCTGAGCATGTATATTTGTATCGTCACCTTCTTTAGTGGTGTCGCTATGCTTAAAGGTACCCAAAAGGACTTAAAGCTCCCTGTTAAAGCAATGGCTTACTCTTTCTTTGGATTTAGTTTTTTTATGGGATTTAGGGCGCTTTGGAGTACTTTTTCAGGTGAGTTACCAAGCTTTATGGTCGCAGGCCTTATCCATCAGCTGACTTTCTTATTTAGCATCTGCCTGATCGTTGCTTTGAGCTTTAGTATGCTGTGGTTAATTAACGGACGCTTGGTGCAATCCATTAATGATCTCTCTCATTTAGATGCACTCACAGGGCTATATAATCGTCGAGCCATGGAAGAAATCGTTCCAAACTTGGTTAGTAAAGCACATAAAAAAAGCCAAGCAATCAGCATTATTATGACTGATGTCGACAAGTTCAAAGCGATTAATGATCACTATGGTCACACGGTTGGCGACTCCGTCATGGCAACGATCTCCACTATTTTTAAAAAGCATCTTCCTGAGTCCGCCTGCATTGTGCGATTTGGTGGTGACGAGTTCATGATTGTTTTGCTCGAAAAAGCACAGCAAGCCAAAATTGTCGCAGAGCAAATTCGCCTTGCGGTCGAAACTGAAACCGCTTTGCAATCATTTAAAACTGAAGTGACCATGAGCTTTGGTATCAGTCAGTTATCTGAGGGGCAATCACTTCAAGAGGCGCTTGCTGAAGCAGACGAAGCGTTATATAGCTCTAAACATACTGGAAGGAACCTCGTTACCTTGTTTGGAGAAGGTAAAGACCTAAATTATAAGTTTGTCCCAGCTCCAGCCAAAAGCGCATAACGTGTTTGTTATGCCAGTAATTTCGAATTAGCTAGAAATCGCACTAAGTATAGTCGGAGCGATTCAAACCAAACTTCTGCATCTTTTGGTTAAGGGTTCGACGTGGTAAATCCAACTCCTGCATCACCTCATTGATGCGTCCATGATGCCTGACTAAAGAATCATGTAGCACCTTACGTTCAAAGTTATGTAGCTGAATCGCCAACGGCACGCCCGCATGCGTCTCTTCGGTTGTTGAGGATGGTCGACTGGAGAGAATTTCCATCACGGAGACGGTTTCATCCAATGCAAAACGCATCGCTACATTCCTAAGCTCACGTACGTTACCGGGCCAAGAGTAAGCAAGAATGGCCTTTCTATCGGCTTCACTCAGCAGACGACTCTCAGGATTACTTTTCAGAGCAAAGTGTTCGAACAAGATCAACGCATCTTCTTCTCGCTCACGTAGCGGTGGCAAATAGATCTGCGCCACATTAAGACGATAGTACAAATCCTGACGAAACTCGTCATGATCATTGAGATCTTCTTTCGCGGCGGCGATCACTCTCAAATCAACTGAGATCTGTTGGTTGCCCCCAACGCGCTCTACCGTATGTTCCTGTAATGAACGCAACACTTTCACCTGCATGGACAGCGGCATACTCTCGATTTCATCAAAGAATAAAGTGCCTTTATCCGCGTATTCCAACTTACCAATGCGCTTTTTACCCGCTCCGGTAAATGCCCCTGCTTCATGCCCAAACAGCTCACTTTCAAACAGGTTCTCAGGAATAGCGCCACAGTTGATTGGCACAAAATGATAGGATCTGCGTTGGCTTTCATTATGCAAACTGGTCGCCACCAGCTCTTTACCACAACCTGTTTCGCCGTAAATGATCACGTTAGTATCAATGCGTGCTAACTTGGCTACTTGTTCTCTAAGCTGTTGCATCACTCGGCTTCGCCCAATCAACACCTCTTCTAAGCCGCTAACGCTAGATAGGTACTCTTGGCGATCTTGAGTAGACGTTTGTGCACGATAGCTCTCGACCGCTTCGGTTACTCGTTGGGATAAACGCTCAGGTTGGAAAGGTTTCTCAATAAAATCGAACGCACCGTTTTGTAACGCCCCTACTGCCATATCGACGTCACCATGTCCGGTGATCAAGATAACTGGCGTTGGGATGTGATTAGCAATCAGGCTTTCTAGTATCGACAAGCCGTCGGTGTCCGGCAGGCGAACATCACTGACAATCGCATCAAATTCTTGGCTAAGAATGGCCGCTTTGCCCTCTTCGCCTAAACTGAATGCGGTCACATCGAACCCCGCCAGTTGCAGCCATTGGCTGGTAGCCTGACGAACAATGTCATCGTCTTCGATAAGTGCAATTTTAGGGGTGTCGTCAAAAGCCATGAGTTACTGCCTGCTTTATGGGGTGGGAAAGAAATCGCTCTTTATTAACGGTAGCAAAAACCACTGAGGAGAAAAGGAGCTAGATCTCACTTCTTGCTTACAAGTCTTTAACATCCAACCAGTTAGGCGCACTCTTTAATGACTGTTGGTGAGAACGCACTAGCTGAATGGAGTCAGTATGCAGCGCAAAAGGAATGGCAAAACGTGGCTTGTGGTCGTAATTGCAGCAGTGCTGATGTTGTCTTGTTATAGCGCCAGCAGAGAGGTTGCTCGTCAATGGTTGAGCGTACAAACTCAAACCGAAGCTCAACAAAAACTGCTCGACTATATTGGTGAAGTTCGCCGTGCACTCAAACGCTTCTATCACTTGCCTTACCTTGTCACCAATAACCCGGAAACCATCGCGTTTGTGAAAGGAAACCGGACTTATTACGAACCGTTGCAAACCCAACTGACTCAACTCGACAAAGCCGCCAATACGGAAGGTTGGCTAATCCTGTCTAACTCTGGCGAAGTATTGGTCTCGAGTTTAATCGAAGAGCGCTTTAGCCTGTCTGACCGAAAAGCCATTGTGGAACAAATTCACAATCAAGGCGGTGGGGTTTCCTTGGTGAACAAAACCAAAGGTTCGAGCCCGTTGTATTACCTTGCAGCTCCTATCTACGACGGTCTGGATATCGCAGGCATTGTGGTGGTGCAAATCAACCTCAGTCTGTTGACCGAACAGACTATCACTAGCCAAGACATCATTACGTTGCAAAATCGCCAGCAACGCTTTTTCCTATCAAGCAGCTCGCTCTATAACGCTGACTGGTTTAACGAACCGAGCAACACCGTTCAGTTAGAAACGCAGCGCTTATACGACAACACCAATATCAGTGTGTGGACGCTCAATCAGCAACGCTATTTTGCGCACACCGTAAAATTGGATGATTTGAATTGGTACGTCAGCTACCTCACCCCTTCTAAGCCGATTCAACAAACCATCAACGTGATTGGTTGGAGCGTAGCGGCGCTGCTCTTGTTAGTTGTATTACTCGTCATCATTGGTCTACAACGTCGCCAAAAGCACATCAATCAACAGCGAATTCAAGCCCTGTTGGAAGAGTCCCAACGCCGCTTGAAACAGATGATCAATAAAACTCACGTTGGTTTGCTATTGATTGATGAACAAGGACAACTGTTCGATCTCAACCCAATGGCAAAGCGCTTGTTCTGTTTACCAGAAAGCGTCAATCGACACGCTTTTGCTTGGGAGTTATTCGATGCAGGCAATCCTAATTCCACCACACTTAAGTTGCTCAAGGACTTACCTAAACATAAAGAGCTCGCAGAGATCAGTACGGTCGAAACCATTGCCAGACGCAGTGACGGTAGCGTCTTCCCTGTCTTGTTCTCACTGACCAGTTTCCCTTGGCATGGCGAGCAGTATTTCCTTGCGACGATCATCGACATCAGCAAGCGGAAAAAAGCCGAGCAATCACTGCAACAGGTCAACCAAGAACTGGCGCAGCGAGTAGAAGAGCGAACTCAAGCACTAAAAGAGGCGCAAAGCCAGTTGATTGAATCGAGCAAAATGGCCGCCTTAGGTCGCATGTCGAGCGCGATTACTCATGAGCTCAATCAGCCACTGACAGGCTTGCGTACCCTGCTCACAACAAATGAACTGTTAGCAGAACGTGGCGAAACCGAGATGATGAAAGCCAACAACGTATTGGTGCAGAAGCTGATTGATCGCATGGCAAGCATGACCAGCCAGTTAAAGACGTTCGCCTATAACAAACCAGAAAGCCTACAAGCAATTTCTCTTACCTCCGCACTCGAAGAAACCCTACGCGTTTATCAAACCCAATTAGACAAAGTGGATGTGCGTGTTCGTGTTCCTCATGACTTACCTAATATCATGGGTGAAGAACAACGACTGCTTCAGGTGCTCGGCAATCTTGTCTCGAATGCGCTAGACGCAATGAACCATACCACCAACCCGCAGCTCAGCTTGATCGTCAACCCAACCGACAATCAGGTCGAACTGATCGTCAGTGATAATGGCTGCGGCGTGTCGAATGAGATGCTTGAATCCATGTTCGAACCCTTCCAAACCTCAAAGAAAATTGGTGAAGGATTGGGGCTGGGTTTAGCGATTACGGCCAACAATATGCGTGATATGCAAGGGAAAGTCAGCGCACAGCTCAACACTACTGAAGGAATGTCCTTCATCTTAGTATTTAAACTCGCTCCTCACCGAAGCTGACCCAACTTCTCCCATATCTCAATCCTTTTCTCTCAATAAGAGAGCAATATAAACCCTGTTCAACTTTATAAAGCGAGTTGCCTAACCTACGCTTAACTTGATGAATCGCCACATACCATTCATCAGAACAATTTTTGGTGGTTGACACCAGTTTTAGCTCCCACCGTCTAATTTAATGATAAGTGATTATTTAAAATAAGAATGGATGCGTTATGATAAAAATAACTTTAGCTGCAGCAGGAGCGCTTTTTGTATTATCACCTCACGCTTTTTCTGCACCTTACGCTGCCGACGCTCGAAGTCATGGTATGGGAAATACAGGCGTCGTTTCTGCTGACTATTTGACCGCGCCCCTACATAACCCAGCCTTGGGGGCCCTCTATCGAGAAAATGATGATATCGGTCTGCTCATTCCGGCTGTCGGGGTCAATATCCACGACGAGGATGAAGCGTTGTCAGCCGTAGATGACGCCCAAGACCTTTATGATAGTATTCAGGGCATTCCTACTCCAGCGAACGAGGCCGAGCTTAATCGCCTCCTCGATCAGTTGGATAAGAGCGTCCCAGTTGTCATTAACGGAGGGCTAAGCCTCGCAATTGCTATTCCGACGCGCTACATGTCTGTAAACCTGTTTAGCACTGGTTATGTGGAGATACTTGCTGCACCCGATATCTCAGATTCAACAAACACCGCAGATCGATACCTCAATTCTGCCGTTAACCTAGCTGCTTTCGGTAATGTGGAATATGGTATTGCTCTATCTCGTGCTTACACTATAGGCGAACAACAATTCGCATTTGGTATTACACCAAAATACCAACAACTTAAAACCTACACACAACGTACAACACTAGACGACTTTGATATCGAGGATTACGACAAAAGTGAAGTATCAAAGAATACTTTCAATATGGATCTTGGGGTCGCTTGGTATCACAACGCATTTAGAGCAGGCCTTTCATTAAAAGACGTCTTCGAGCAAGATATTGAAACAAAACTGGGCAACTATACCTACGAACTCACACCACAAGCGACAGTTGGCATCGGTTATGTCGGGAACTATGTAGCTCTGAGCTTAGACGCCGATCTCACCACACAAAAGCGCTTTAAAGAGCTCGACGATGACACTCAGTTTATTCGTGTCGGTATCGAGGGGAATGCTTGGGGGTGGGCACAACTTCGCGCTGGTTATGAAATTGACCTAGAAAATAATCTCGATAACTCAGTGACAGGTGGCATTGGCATCAGTCCTTTTGATGTGATCAGTTTAGACCTCGCAGGCTCTTACGCTGGCGATAACCAGTTTGGCGCGGCGGCGAATTTAGCATTTACGTTTTGAATATGAATGCCAATCTAAATTCACTTAGGTTGGCATTGTTAACAACCATCCTATATATCAATGTTTATCATTACTGACGTTTGGTGATGAACTGATAAAAATACGATCTCGATACAAGTATCGAGGTGTCTCCTACACTATTCTCAAGCAATAAATCCACAAATATTTCCTAAATATAAAGAGTGAGAAGCATGATTAAGTTTCCTGAACATTTTCTTTGGGGTGGTGCCATTGCTGCAAACCAAGTAGAAGGGGCGTACAACCTTGGGGGTAAAGGGTTATCGACATCAGACATGCTGCCAAACGGTATTTTGAGTCCGCATCAAACCCGTGAAGAGCGTACACCGGGTATCAAAGACGTGGCGATCGACTTCTACAATCGCTACCCAGAAGACATCGCGCTGTTCAAAGAGATGGGCTTTAACTGTCTGCGTCTCTCTTTGGCATGGAGCCGCATCTTCCCGAACGGGGACGAACTAGAACCTAACGAAGAAGGTTTGGCGTTCTACGATAAAATTTTTGACGAACTTGCCGAGCACAACATCCAACCTTTCGTGACCTTATCTCACTACGAAATGCCTTACGCACTGGTTGAAAACTATGGCGGTTGGGGCGATCGTCGCGTCATCGAATTCTTCGAACGTTATGCTCGCACCGTGCTGGAACGCTACAAAGACAAAGTGAAGCTGTGGTTAACCTTCAACGAAATCAACATGTCTCTACACGCACCATTTACTGGTGTTGGTTTGCAAGAAGACGCCAATGAACAAGAGATTTACCAAGCGATTCACCACCAGCTAGTCGCAAACGCAAAAGCGGTAAAACTGTGTCAGAAAATCGTACCAAACGGCAAGATTGGTAACATGCTGCTTGGCGCAATCAACTACCCATACACCTGTAATCCTGATGACGTGCTGGCAGCAATGCATGAAAACAACAAGTGGTTGTTCTTCGGTGATGTGCAAACACGTGGTCAGTACCCTGGCTACATGAAGCGTTACTTCCGTGAAAACGGCATCGAAATTCAGATGGAAGCAGGCGACTTAGAAGAAATTGCATCGGCAAGTGTCGATTTCATCTCATTCAGCTACTACGCAAGTGGCTGTGCAAGTGCAGACCCGAAACAGAAGGAAGTGGGTAACATTGTCGATAGCGTACCAAACCCATATCTTGAGAAGAGCCAATGGGGCTGGTTGATCGATCCAAAAGGCCTGCGCATTCTGCTGAACTTCCTTCACGATCGCTACCAAAAACCACTGTTTGTCGTAGAAAACGGCTTAGGTGCACGTGATGAAATCGATGAAAACGGTGAGATTCAAGATGATTACCGCATCGCTTACTTGAACGACCACCTTGTGCAAGCACACGAAGCGATTCTGGATGGCGTTGAGTTGATGGGCTTTACCAGCTGGGGGCCAATCGATTTGGTCGCGAACTCAACCGCTGAGATGAGCAAACGTTACGGCTTTATCTATGTCGATCGTCATGATGATGGGCAAGGAACGCTAGAACGTAAACGTAAGAAAAGCTTTTTCTGGTATCAAGACGTGATTCGTACTTCAGGCGGTTCATTGAAAAGCTAAGCCTGTTGTCTAGGTATAAAGTGCAACTAGGCATTCGCCTAAACCATCAAGCCCTGCAATTGCAGGGCTTGAATTTTAAGGTGTTTATTCATTTAGAGATTAAACTGCAATCTCTCCACCGTCTTCACGGCGAATAACCACTGTCGCCGCTCGTGGGCGCACAGAAACACCAGCAGGCGTTTCTTCGGCTGCATCTTCACTGTATGGCCAGTTACCTGGGTGCTGAATATTCACAAACAATGATTTGTAATCAGGGCTGATGGTAAAGCCTGTTACTTCACAACCATTTGGTCCGACAAAGAAGCGTTTCAATTCAGCTTGATTATCCGCACCAATCACAGCTTGATCACCATTCTCATCTGTTAGCTTAGATGGCACAACAGCCAACATTTGATCATTGGTGTAAGACGTAACTTCATCTGCGCCGTTATCAGTCTGAATCCACAAAATACCACGGCCATCAAACGCTAATCCGTCTGGGCTCGCGAACTGGTTAAGCTCGGTCAAGCTC
This sequence comes from Vibrio sp. Vb2960, assembly GCF_033337665.1. NCBI lineage: Bacteria > Pseudomonadati > Pseudomonadota > Gammaproteobacteria > Vibrionales > Vibrionaceae > Vibrio > Vibrio sp. Vb2960. The sequence continues at coordinate 426,929 of NZ_JAWORD010000001.1, forward strand.
GAACGGTTAGTGTCCGCATCACCGTTTGCCGGAGAGCCAAACACGAAGATATCCCAAGTAAAGTCAGTTGCTGAAGCACCTTCATCCCAACGAATAACATGACCAAACTTATTATTCAAACGTGGATTCGCAGGATTGGTTTCATCTGTACGGCGCGTATTGTTCGTCAATGTTAAATATACTGAACCCGTGAATGGATCAACCGTACACCACTCTGGTCGATCCATTGGTGTTGCCCCAACTAAATCCGCCGCGCCAGCAGTATTGATGATAATTTCAGCCAGTGAGTTAAAGTGATCCGCTAACGTACCACCAGCGGTTGTTACGCTATCAAGCGTTAATGGTAACCAAGTACCTGTGCTGTCTTCATTGAAGCGCGCCACATACAGTGTGCCTTCGTCCATGTACTTGTCACCCATCGCCAAGCGATTATCAGGGTTAGCATCTGCTGGATCCCACGCTGCCGCAGATTCAAATTTGTATAGGTATTCAAAGCGAGAATCGTGGCCAGAATAAAATACCACTGGTTTGCCTTCTTCAAGCTTACCGAAAGTACAGCCCTCGTGACGGAAACGACCTAGCGCAGTACGTTTCTTCGCACGTGAGTTTTGCGTGTAAGGGTCAATCTCGACAATGTAACCGTGACCATTGGCTTCATTACGGTAATCATCCATCGCACTTGCTCCTGTTGGAGCCACATTAAAGCGAGAGAACTCATCAAGACGCTCTTCTGCATTTCCTGCTAATGTCTCCCACAAGTAGCGTGTACTTTGATCATCGACACCAATGCGATCTTGCTCTTCTGTACGAGTCCCGGCATTAACAAAGTAACCTGGCCAGTTCTCTTCACACGTTAAGTACGTGCCCCACGGCGTGTAGCCGTTGCCACAGTTGTTTAACGTACCACGCGCTTGGCTGCCATCTGGCGAGAAACGAGTGACAGTTAAAGATGTGTGGGCTACCGGGCCAGACAAATCCATGACTGTCGCACCAGTATAACGACGGTTTAGTGGGTCGGTATCAACCAACTTCCACATGTTATCTTCCAGTTGAATGCGAACCACTGATACACCGTGCGCGTTAATCTCTTTGCGCACTTCATCTACAATGGTACGTACGCCATTTTCAACCGTCGGACCGTTTGGATGCAGTGCTGCTGTGTCGATGTACTCGTGGTTAATGCATAGCAAGCCATCTGTAGTGCTATCGTTCAATGGGAAAAAATGCATGCCGTCATGGTGCATGCCTAGCGCATTTAACTGATCGGTACTGGTGTTGGTACCATCATTTTGCCATGCGCTGCCTTGTGCATTAAGTGGTGTTCCCCAAGGTACTAGTACTTGTGCGGTGTAACCTTGTGGAATTGAAACTGCGTCAGTGAGTGAGCCAGGGATAGATTCAAAGTTAAGAACGGCTTTAGATGCGCCCGAACCACTGCTTACTGTACTCCCTGAGTCAGACGAGTTACAACCAGCCAATCCGAAAGCACCAAACGCTGTCATCGCACTGATACCTAAACCACCTTTCAGAATGCTGCGTCGAGATAGGCTCGCTTCTAATACTTCTTCAAATGGTTTGTTTTCACTTTGGTTATAACGCGTCGCGTCAAAGGTTTCCTTGCTCATTTTTACTTTCCCGATCTTATAGTTTAATTAATAAATAAGTGATTAGTTGAACGGCAAGAAGTTTGGATAAGAAAAATGACAAAAGTGCTTAAAACATATGAAACTTGTGTTTCAACAATACTGCAAACCAACCAACACAGCTAACGAAGCAATTAAATTCTGGTCACATAATCACCAACTGTATCGCTTCATTCTGATTTTACTTGGGCTAAAGTGTGATAGAAGGTATAAGGTGTACGAAATCAAATCATCTACGAGAGATAATCATGAAATTAGACAAGATCGATAACAAGAGCCGTCGTATCCGTAAAAAGCTGTTCTTAGGTGAGTTCGCAATCCTAGGTTTCGAGATCAGCTGTGAAACAGACATTAACGACTTCGACCGTTACGATGCATTCGTTGATGACTTTATCGACTACATTGACGAGCTTGGCCTTTGCTTCGGTGGCGGTGGTCTAGAACTGTTTGAAGGCTTCCTATGTTCTACTGACCGTTACGGCAGTGCGACTGAAGAACAGAAAGCGCAAGTTATCAAATGGTTAGAAGCACGCCCAGAAGTGAAAAGCGCGCAAGCGGGCGAACTAGTTGACGCCAACTACCTGTAACTAAAGGGCAACCTGTAATACGCAGAGCTCAGTAAATGGTAGAGAAAGCTGGTCTTAAGACTGGCTTTTTTATTTTTTGAAGAATGCGATAGTAAAAATAGGGTGCTTGGGAAGTTGCGCGGAGTGATTGTGGCGTTTTTGAGCTGGCAATCAACGGGAAACTGCGTTCCACAGCCAGCTCGTGCCTTTAGGTATAATTAACTATGATTTTTTAGCTGGTGCGTCTTTCGTGTCTTTCCAGTATTGAATACGCACACGATGTAGCTGAGCTCTTCTAGTCTTTTTCATAGTAAAGTCCCTCATCTTATATAAGTAACGCTCCTCATGGAGCTTATTGTCTAAGGTCGTATCCCCTTCAATCTATAAGGGAATCAATCATTTAACCGTGACCAATTTCACAACATAATGATAATTACCGATATCTTGCAGCCTATTTTTACTGGCAAACGGCATATTATCTATCTGACACGGTTAACTTACTCACCAGATATGACAGAAAAATGGCAATCAAGTTCCCTACTTATACTGTCATTGAATCTTAATAAGGATTAACAAGGTGGGCATTTCAGATTTACCATACTGTTTATAAAAACCGCAAGATTTTTTATTTCTTTTCAAACAAATCTCTACTCAAGATCAATTCACTTTCATCTTTATCGCCTCCCTTTTAACGCATTGTGATCCAGTTCAATCCACAGAACTCGGAACAAAAAGCGCACATTAATACATTCACCACCAAACTTGTGCGAGATCTCTTACAAGAGTTGTAAGCAAACAGATTAATCACCTCTAAGAGCAATGCCAGAAAAAACATTAAACATATGATTTAAAAGTAATATTTAAATTCACTTAAAATAATAAGTAAAAATAATTTAGAAAAGTTAATTGAGTCAAATCAGCAAAACATCAATACTCAATTTGTCGACAGGATGTTGGCGGGAACAGGAAAAAAGCCTAAAGGATTGGGTATCTTCAGGATGAAGATTTGATAGCTTAGGATGAGTTGTCAGCAAGGATGTAATTAAGCTCTAGGATAGAGTTCGCCCGTCAGGATGATAGGCAAGAATGGACACCGCTAGGAAGGCGATGAACAAGGAACTCGGTTAAAGGACTTAGCCACAATCAAGGATAGATGCAGGGAGCACCTATTAGTAGCTGGATTGCTGCGAAAAAGAATAAGCCCCGTCTGGGAAACCAGGCGGGGTTTTATTTTGTCTGTAATGTATTGATAACGATTCATCTTTATCGTTTAAGTCTTCTCTGTTTTCATAAAACACCGTGCTATCATTTTCTTTACGTCTCCCAACAAAGCTCTCAGAAAATCACACACTATGCTTAATCCTGTTTGGTTACATACATTTAAGACATTGATTGAAGTCGGTCATTTTACGCAAACGGCAGAAAAACTTTTTATGACTCAGCCTGGCGTCAGCCAACACATCAAAAAATTAGAGCAAAGTTGTCAGCATGCCTTGATCAAGCGCGAAAACAAAAGCTTCGAATTAACCGAGCAAGGCAGGATTGTCTACGCATATGCGCTCGAGTTAGAAGATAGAGAGAAGAAGTTGCTCGAAGAGCTCAGTTTTGATGATGCGTTTTCAGGCCATTGTAAACTGGCTTGTTCTGGTGCAATGGCGTTAATGTTGTATGGGCCCATTTTGGAGAAGCAAAAACAGCACCCGAGCTTATCGTTACATTTAGAAGCCGCGCCAAATCAATCTATTCTCAACGCCATAACGCAAGGGCACATCGATATTGGTATCGTGACTGATGTTCCCAACAAAGGTCTGTTTCACAGTGAGCGAATTGGTAAAGAGAGGTTGTGCTTGGTTCTGCCAAAGCATTATCAAAATAAGCAGATAACGCCACAACTCTTGCATGACTGTGGTGTCATTAGCCACCCTGATGCTGAGCATTACATGACGCTGTTTTTTGACCAGTGTGAAGAACCACAGCTCCAAGAAATTAAGATGAGCGATTTACCATTATCCGGCTACGTAAATCAATTGAGCCAAATTTTGCTACCTGTCAGCAAAGGACTTGGCTTCACCGTGCTGCCTCAAAGTGCGGTCGACAATTTTCCGCTAAAAGACACGTTACACATTGCTCAATTGAAAAACACTGTATGTGAAGAGCTATTTCTAGTTCGTAAGCGCAGTCGTGCTCTACCTCTGCGCTATCAGACCATCAAAGAAGTGTTATTGGATGTGATCGGTGGTGCGCATCAATGATGTTAGCCACTCTTCGCTGGTAATGCGTTTGTCTTGGCAATCCACCCAATATGGTTTGCCAGATAACCAGCTCTTTGACGCGACCTCTTTTATAAACACATCCACGGAATCAACGTCATCTTTGGCGTAATCCCATTTATTGCGCATGTGTTCTGCCGCTTCTTGATTAGTGTACGCCTTGCCGTTGCGGATAAAGGTGCAAGAGGATTGCTCAACTCGTTTTATCAACGTCGAAATATCTTGCTCTACCCCTGCTAGTGCAAAGGTAGGCAGAATGCTTAATGTAAGTAACAACGTCCACTTTGCTTTCATCGCACCTTTATCCTTATCCCTGACCACATAACTACTAATAGTAACTACTGATAAGTGACTTAACTATTCTGGTGTTTGACTGTTTAGCTCAGCAATTATTGCCACCATGCCTGAGCAGGCTGAGGCTCCGCAATCGCCAAGCGTTGACCAATCTCAGGGCTCACTAACGTTACACCGCGCTCTTCACTAATATCTAACGCGCGTTGCATTGGCTCATTCCAATCGTGCATTGATAAATCAAACGTGCTGTTATGGATCGGCATCATCACTTTGCCCTGCACATCGATGTGTGCTTGAACGCTTTGCTCTGGGAACATGTGAATGTCTGACCAGAGTTCATTGTACGCACCTGTTTCAATCATGGTGAAGTCAAACGGACCGTACTTTTCGCCAATCTCTTTAAAGCCATTGAAGTAACCAGAGTCACCACTGAAGAACACTTTGTGTTGTTGTGCATTGATAACCCAACTGCCCCACAGAGTCGTATCGCGGTCTGTCAAACCTCGACCAGAGAAATGCTGAGTCGGAGTTAGTGTATATTCAATGCCGTCAACAGAGTGTGACTCCCACCAGTCTAGTTCGATCACTTTCTCTTTGGGTACACCCCAATTCACCAGTAATTGGCCAACTTTTAACGGCACCAAGAAAGTGCCCACCTTGTCGCCTAGCACTTTAATAGAAGCTTTATCTAGGTGATCGTAATGGTCATGACTGATCACCACCACATCGATAGTTGGCAAATCTTCTATCGTGATGGGAGTTTTGTGAAAACGTTTTGGCCCAGCCCATTTCACAGGAGACGCGCGATCACTGAATACAGGGTCGGTCATCACCAGTTTTCCATCGAGCTTCATTAATACGCTTGAGTGACCCAGACGATAGATGACGTCATCTTGCTCTTCTAACAGTTGCCGCGCTGTGATCGCATGCACTGGAATTTCAATCGTTGGTGTTGGGTTAAGGCGCCCAGTCGTAAAATACGCTTTCATGATTTCGAACATGTCGCCCAAACCGCTTTTGTATTCCAACTCTGTATTTGCAAATTTGTCCGGGTATGTTGGCGCTTTTTCAGTATCAACATTAGAACAAGAAATCATGGATGTACCCATCGCGAACGCTCCTACTGTGGCTAGCAAAGTTTTTTTCATAAAAAGTTAACCCGAACAAAAGTAAACTACACAGTGCAGTTTACATTCTAATTATCAAAAGTAAACTACTTAGTGTAAAATAGATCAAGAAATGATCTTCTTAAATTAGCAAGCTTATGAATGTAAAAAGAAAAAGTCGTAGCGAAACCAAAAGAGAAGCCATCTTATGCGCGGCAAGGCAAGCGTTCCAAGAGTTTGGGGTGCAAAACACCAGCATGGATAAGCTCTCTGCAATCGCACAAGTCTCTAAGCGCACGGTCTATAATCACTTCCCTTCTAAGGAAGCGATCGTGACGGAGTTGCTGACTGAGCTTTGGCGTTCGTCAATGATGGAAAGCGATATTAAACGCTTGGCCACTCTGCCACTCAAAGATCAATTGATTGAATTACTCTACAGCGAGATCATTGTGGTAACGGAACCAAACTATATTGAGCTGGCAAAAGTGGCATTTGGGCACTTCTTATTTAAGCCGGAAGATCTCAAAGAACAAGCAGAACAAATGTCGAAACAGGAAACCGCCCTATACCGCTGGCTTACTGAGAAATCGAACAGTGGCGCTTTGCAAATTGATGATGTACATATAGCAAGCACTCAATTGCACAACTTACTTAAAGGCAGTGCATTCTGGCCGCAGTTAATGGGAATTCGCCCCTCTTTGTCGAATGAAGAATCTAGGCTGTTAGCTACCCAAACGGCGGAACTTTTTTTAAGTCACTATCAAAACAGCTAAAAACAGCGGTCAAATTGGCCGCTTTTTTAAGCGATAATTCGTGACAAAGCGATGAAATTTTTGCTCAATTTTATTTATCTCACCCTTGACAGTCTCATACCGCAAGGCGTGAGCGTTCGATAAAATATTTTTGTCGTGTCGACGATGCTTTTTCGTTTTCATCTCACAAAAAAACGCCCTAAGGTGCGCACCTCTGACGACGTGGTTGTTCAACCACAATTCTAAATCGTTGAAGTAAGTAGGTTATGTCATAACATGATCACCTGCCTACTGCATTCTATGCTCTATACTTATATTTTAATTTGGTACTGACTTACTAAGGAATTGCCATGCGTATTGCTATTCTCTCTCGTAATGAGAATTTATATTCAACCATGCGCCTAAAACAGGCGGGTGAAGAACGTGGGCATCAAATCGATGTGATCGACACGCTTCACTGTTATATGGACATTACGAGCAACAACCCTAAGATCCGCTACAAGGGTGAAGAATTACCGCAATACGATGCTGTTATTCCACGTATTGGGGCATCTATTACGTTTTACGGCACTGCTGTTGTACGTCAGTTTGAAATGATGGGTACATTTTGTGTCAACGAATCTGTCGCGATCAGCCGCTCTCGTGACAAGTTGCGCTCATTACAACTGCTATCACGTAAAGGCATCGGTTTGCCACGCACTGGCTTTGCTCACCATCCTGACAACATTCAGGACGTGATCAAAAACGTTGGTGGCGCACCTCTAGTGATTAAATTGCTAGAAGGCACTCAAGGCATTGGTGTTGTACTTGCTGAAACAAATAAAGCGGCAGAAAGCGTGATTGAAGCTTTCATGGGTTTGAAAGCTAACATCATGGTGCAAGAATTTATCGAAGAAGCAAAAGGCGCGGACATCCGTTGTTTTGTTGTCGGTAATAAGGTGATTGCCGCAATGAAGCGCCAAGCAAAAGAAGGCGAGTTCCGTTCTAACCTTCACCGTGGTGGCTCTGCACAACTCGTGCGTTTGAGCAAAGAAGAGCGTGCGACCGCTGTAAATGCAGCGAAAGTGATGGGCTTGAACCTTTGTGGTGTGGATATCCTTCAATCTAAAAATGGCCCAGTGGTAATGGAAGTGAACTCTTCCCCTGGTCTAGAAGGCATCGAACTAGCAACTGGTAAAAACATTGCAGGTATGATCTTCGATTTTATCGAGAAAAACGCTAAGCCAAATTCAAACCGTACTCGCGGTAAAGGTTGATTTTTGTTTAACGCACAAGAGAGCCAAAAACCGGCTCTCTTGTTACTCGTCGCTAGGATGACACTATGAATCAGAAAATGATCATTGGGAATGCCGAAGCTATTTGCTTGCCAGAGTTAGGGATTACTCACCTTGAAGCGCGTATTGATACAGGCGCTCAAACCTCTTCATTACATGTAGACAATATTGATTGCTTTGAAAAAGATGGTCAGTCTTATGTTGCATTCGATCTGCACCCAGATGTATACCATTTAGAACAAGTGGTTCGCTGCACAGCGAAACTAAAAGCAAACCGTAAGGTTAAATCTTCTAACGGTACTTTTGAGCACCGCTGCGTGATCACAACGATGCTGCGTATGGGCGACCAACAATGGCCAATCGACATTACGTTGACTAACCGTGAAAAAATGACTTACATGATGTTGTTAGGTCGTCAGGGTATGGCAGACAAAGTGCTCGTTGATCCTAGCCAATCTCACTTATTGGCATCTTAACCCCGTAGCTTCAGATGAGTGATCGAACGTTTTTGTTGAGCATCACTCGTCTGGCTTTATCTTAGCCTACTTCCTACGAAATAACGCAAACAACAATCCCTTCGCTTTAACTTTTGTCACTCGCCAGTGCGTCATTGGCTTAGTCGGCGCTGTATTCAAAATGTGCTGATACGCTTTTTCATCCAAAGTCACCTCTCCCCCATGTGCCAAAAGCAAACATTGCGGATTCATCTCAAACACACGCTTTAATGATTGCCGATATTGATTCGGATGAAATATGGGAAACGGCGCAATCAGATGCTGTTTCACCTGCACCATTAAATCCGCCACATACAGTACATCTTGTTCAGAATGATAAACCGACAGATCTCGGTCGGTATGCCCTAGTGTTTCTAGCACCTGCCAATCATCAAATCCAGGAATAAACTCTCCATCAATAAGTTCAATATCTGGCTTTAGCTTGCGGGAATACCACAGGTTTTGCTTTGGTTTACGCATCCGATTCGCCATCCAGCGTGCTAACATCAAATCGGTCAAATGCATTAGCCAACCGTCTACACCGCTATACCACTGGTTCTCTCGCTTTGCGGCCAATAGCTTGCATCCTGTTAAGTCACGTAGTTTGTGCGCACCACCAGCATGGTCTGGATGCATGTGGGTCACAACAACCAACTTTAGATCAGAAAAAGGACGATGGAGTTGATGTTCAATAAAGTCTTTAAGATGAGGAACGTCTGCTCGACTGGCACCATCAAGCAACAATAATCTATCGGGATATTCGGCGAGATACATGGTCTGAATGTACCCCTGAATTCTGTGCAGCTGCAAAATATGTCCTTATTTTAGTGAGATGCTTCATGACCGAATCCTTACTGGTCAGACCAACTATAACAGCAGAATGGACGCTTCGGTAAACAAATATTCACACGTAGCGACGACAACAAATCATAATCGAGATGATAGATTTTAATCATTAGACTCAAGGGCCCTTTTATCCGTTAATGCGCGCACACGGAGTTCGTGTCAGGGTATGAGGTAAATGCCTCATGATTTGCTTTTTTGTACTTTTCCTTCTAATTAATTAAGGAGTTAAGTACATTTTTGTGAGAATCGAGTTGGAAAAAGCAACTAAATTAGACCGCATCCGCGCGGACTACAACGTTCACTACTGGAGCCAAGGTTTCTACGGCATTGATGACCAAGGCGAAGTATATGTATCACCACGTAGTGATCGTGCACATCAAATCCCTTTCAGCGCTATTGTAAATGAGCTAGAAGCGAAGCAGTTAAATCTGCCTGTATTAGTACGCTTCCCGCAAATCGTGCACCAACGTGTGCATGGTATTTGCCACGCATTCAACCAAGCAATTGAAGAATACCAATATCCAAACAAATACTTGTTGGTGTACCCAATTAAAGTAAACCAACAACGTGAAGTGGTGGATGAAATTCTAGCGAGCCAAGCTCAACTAGAAACCAAGCAGCTTGGTCTTGAAGCGGGTAGCAAGCCAGAATTGTTGGCGGTACTTGCATTGGCTCAACAAGGTAGCTCCGTAATCGTGTGTAATGGCTACAAAGACCGTGAGTATGTGCGTCTTGCACTGATCGGTGAAAAGCTGGGTCACAAGGTATTCATCGTACTAGAGAAGCTTTCTGAGCTGGATCTGGTACTAGAAGAAGCGAAAAGTTTGGGCGTAAAACCGCGCCTTGGTTTACGCATTCGCCTCGCCTCTCAAGGCGCAGGGAAATGGCAAGCAAGTGGCGGTGAAAAATCGAAGTTTGGTTTATCAGCATCGCAAGTGCTTAGCGTTATTGAACGTCTTAAACGCGAAGGCAACCTAGACGCGATGCAACTGGTTCACTTCCACCTTGGTTCACAGATGGCAAACATCCGTGATGTACGCAATGGTGTGAACGAGTCTGCACGTTTCTACTGCGAACTACGCGCACTCGGTGCAAACATCGAGTACTTCGATGTGGGCGGCGGCTTGGCAGTGGATTATGACGGCACACGCAGCCAATCATCGAATTCGATGAACTACGGCCTTGCAGAATACGCACGTAATATCGTGAACACAGTGGGCGATGTGTGTCTGCAATACGAACAACCAATGCCAGTGATCATTTCGGAATCGGGTCGCTCGCTAACAGCGCACCACGCTGTATTGATTTCTAACGTAATTGGTACCGAGTCGTACCTACCGGAAGAAGTACATGAGCTTGATGATGACGCTCCGCTTTTGCTACAAAACATGTGGCGAAACTGGGAAAACTTACAAGATGGTACAGACGCTCGTGCGTTAATTGAGATTTACAATGATACCCAAAGTGATTTGGCAGAAGTGCACTCTCAATTTGCTACAGGCGTGCTTAACTTGGAACAACGTGCGTGGGCAGAACAATTGTCACTACGCATTTACTTCGAATTAAGCCGAAAGATGAGCACTAAGAATCGCTTCCACCGTCCGATTCTGGACGAGTTGAGCGAACGTCTTGCAGATAAGTTCTTCGTGAACTTCTCTCTCTTCCAATCTCTACCAGATGCTTGGGGTATTGATCAGGTGTTCCCTGTTCTGCCACTTTCTGGTCTTGGCGAGGCGGAAGAACGTCGTGCAGTGATGTTGGACATCACATGTGACTCTGATGGCGCGATCGATCACTACGTTGATGGTCAAGGCATCGAGAGCACGCTACCTGTACCAGCTTGGAGCAAAGACAAACCGTACCTAATGGGCTTTTTCCTAGTAGGCGCATACCAAGAAATCCTTGGTGACATGCACAACCTATTTGGTGATACCCACAGTGCTGTAGTCAATGTTGATGAACATGGTCAATTTGAGATCAGTTACATCAACGAAGGTGATAGTGTAGAAGACATGATGCGCTACGTTCATATCGACGTGGATGCGATTCGTGACAATTATAAACAATTGGTTTCACAGCGAGTTGAAGCCAATGAACAAGCACAAATCCTAGCAGAACTAGAACAAGGTCTAGCAGGATATACCTATTTAGAGGACTTCTGATATGAATGATTTGTTTACTAAAACTGATTATTCGCTTTACTCCAACTCTATGTCGTTTTTACGTCTGCCGTACATTCGTAACCCGGTATCGGCAGACGCAGACGTTGTGGTGTTGGGAGTCCCTCTGGACATGGCAACATCTGGTCGTCCAGGTGCGCGTATGGGTCCAGATGCAATTCGCCGTGCCTCAGTCAACTTGGCATGGGAAGGTAAGAAGTTCCCGTGGAGCTTCAACGTATTGGATAAACTGAAAGTGATCGACGCAGGTGATCTCGTGTTCGATTGCGGTGATGCGGAAGATTTTACTTACCGCCTTGAAGCGGCAACCAGTGAAATTCTAAAAAGTGGTAAAACCATGTTGGGATTGGGCGGTGACCACTTCATCACGCTACCTATCCTACGTGCCTATGCGAAGCATCATGGCCAAATGGCTTTGATTCACTTTGATGCTCATACGGACACCTATGCAAATGGCAGTTCATACGACCACGGTACGATGTTCTACCATGCGCCGAAAGAAGGTTTGATCTCAGCGAAGAACTCAATACAAATCGGCATTCGTACGGAGTACAAACAGCAAGATCACGGCTTCAATGTGATTAATGCGATGCAAGCGAATGACATGCCGGTGAACGAGATCCTAGAAGAAATTCGTCGCACCGTCGCAGACAAGCCAATATATGTCACTTTTGACATCGACTGCTTAGACCCGGCCTTCGCACCGGGAACTGGTACACCAGTTTGTGGTGGCTTGAACTCAGACAAAGCGCTGAAAATTATTCGTGGTTTAGCCGGCATGAATATCGTGGGTATGGATGTTGTCGAAGTATCGCCTCCATACGACCACAGTGATGTTACCGCACTAGCGGGAGCAACCATCGCACTAGAAATGCTTTACGCATACGCATCTGAGCGCGAATAGACATAATCATTTCTAAGGGAGCTTCGGCTCCCTTTTCTTTCTGATGCTTTCCTCTACCTTTTATTCACTCGTTTCATCGTGAACTCAGCTCAACCGAGCAGACGCTTTATTTTTGCACTTTAACCATTAAAACCAGTTACCTATAAGGCTCATTCTATTCACGAAAAGTAAAAAATTTAACGTAATTAGACAAAGAAATGCACCGCTTTTTGAAAACAAAATCGGATTAGTTTTTCTAATTGAAATCATAGATTTTTATCTTGCTCAACTTCACACTTTTCGATTGCTAATTATACAAGCAAGCACTATTATCTCGCGCAAATACCCCCGCAACACAAGAATTCAGTTGGCACTCTGTAAAAGAGCGCTAAGGGTTTTTACGTCTTAAATTTTTTGGAGAGATACGCAAATGTCTGCTTCGTTTCCATTAGCGAAACTTACCTTTTTAATCGCTATATTGACTGCCGTGGGTCAAATGACCCAGACAATGTACGTGCCTTCAATCGGTCATATGGCGGGCGAGTTTTTGGTATCTGCGTCATCACTTCAAGCTGTGATGGCTTGTTACCTAATCCCATATGGCTTGTCGCAATTTGCGTATGGCACACTATCGGACCGCTTGGGACGCAAACCGATCATCATCGTCGGGCTGCTTATCTACATCGCGGGTACACTGGTAGCATTATTTGCACATCAATTTGAATGGTTCTTGATTGGTAGCTTTATCCAAGGCTTAGGTATTGGCTGCGGCGGTGCGATGTCACGCACTCTGACTCGCGATTGCTTTGAAGGCTCTGATCTACACAGAGCAAACAGCTTAATTAGCATGTGTGTGATTTTCTCACCATTAATGGCACCAGTATTAGGCGGTTACCTAACAGAAGCTTTCGGATGGCGGTCGAGCTACTTGTTCTTAGCGCTATTTGCTATCGCGGTTGTGATCACCATGATGACAAGCATGATGGAGACGCTACCAAAAGAGAAACGCAAATTCGAACCAGTAGCCAAAAGCTACAAACACGTTTTGTCTGACCGTCGCTTTCAAGGCTTTTTGATTTGCCTGGTTGCAACATTCGCTGGTGTGGGTGTATTCGAAGCGGCGGCTGGGGTGTTGTTAGGTGGGGTATTAGAATTACCAGCAACAACGGTAAGTTTGCTGTTTATATTGCCGATCCCAGGTTACTTGGTGGGTGCAGGCTTATCTAGCTACATCGCAAGACATCGCTCTGAGCGTCGTGCTCTAAATGTAGGCTTGGTCTCTATTTTTGTAGGCTCTGCTATTGTGCTCATCCCAGGCTTGTTTGGTTTAACCACGGCATTAACGCTGGTTGGAGGCGCAACCGTGTATTTTTTGGGTGCGGGTATTCTCTTCCCAGCAGCAACAACTGGAGCGATTGCGCCATTCCCATACCATGCAGGAACAGCAGGCGCGACATTGGGTGGCATGCAAAACTTGGGGGCAGGTGTCGCAACTTTGCTCGCGTCACTATTTCCAGCGCATAACCAGATGCCTTTGGGCATTTTGATGATGGCAATGTCGGTAATTGCAATGCTTGGGTTAATGTGGGTGAATCGAGCACACAATCACTCAAACGAAGTACCGCAAGTTATCTGATCATTATCAGCTTACTTTCAAAATCCAAAAGGGACACTCTCAACAAGTGTGTCCCTTTTTTCATATCACACTATATCGATTTCCCGATGAGAATGATTTAACTTTCGAATTGATATTTGTTAAAAATAACAGCTGCTTACACAATGTGTTTTCAGCTTCCTTCAAATTGAGTAGCCAACTCGAAAATATTGAGGATTCTCACTTTTTCGGCATACCCCATAACAAAGAATGGACAACTGAAAAACACTAACAAAATGAAAGCCCAGCCCTCAGGATGAGGCCACTTGGGTGTACAATAAGGATAAAATCAGATGCGTTTCACTTTAACTACGTTGGCCGTCTCGGTCGCGCTTGTCGCCGGATGCAGCAATCAAGGAACCCCCAGCATGACTCAATACTCCCAAACACAGATCGTTGCTCAACAAACTCAAGCTCCGGTTGCGAAAAAAGTCCCTCACGCGATGACTATTCATGGCGATACCCGCGTTGATAACTACTACTGGATGCGTGACGACGAACGTAAAGACCCTGAAATTTTGCAGCACCTAGAGAAAGAAAATCAGTACGCAGAAACCGTTCTAAAGCACACTGAAACACTTCAAGATACGCTATTTGAAGAAATTAAAGGGCGCATCGCAAAAGACGACAACTCAGTACCGGTTCGTAAAGGCAACTACTTCTACTCCAGTGAAGTGACCGGAGATAACGAGTACGAAGTCCATTTGCGAGCTAAAGACTTTGCAGGCAAAGACAAACAAATCATTTTAGATGTCAATGAACTAGCAAAAGAACATGAATTTTTCAGTATCGGCGGCCTATACGTTAGTCCGAATGAAAACTTATTGGCGTATGGCGAAGATACATTAAGCCGCCGCGTGTACACCCTTAAGATCAAAGACCTGACAACAGGCAATTACCTACAAGATGAAATCGAAGGGGCCTCAAGCGCTGTCGCATGGCAGAACGATAACAACGCCTTTTACTACATCAAAAAAGATCCACAGACCTTATTGGGCTACCAAGTTTATCGTCATGTATTGGGCACACCACAAAGCAGCGATGAGCTGATTTTTGAGGAAACCGACAGCGCCTATTACACCTCACTAAGCAAAAGCAAAGATGGCGAAGATATTTATATCTGGCATTCGAGTACAGAAACCAGTGGGGTCTCTATTATTGATGCGAACAACCCTAAAGCAAAGGCGAAACCGTTCTATCCTCGTGAAGATGGCATTGAATACAGTATTTCTAAGCTAGGCGATTGGTACTACATTTATACTAACTATCAAGCCGTCAACTTCCGTTTGATGAAAGTTCATCAAAATGACATGCATGACCGCTCTAAATGGCAAGATGTGATTGCGGCAGACAACAACACTCAACTTGTCGACTTCGAGTTATTCGATGATCACATCGTCTATGAGCAGCGCTCTAACGGCCTAGCAAGCGTCACTGTACGTCAGCTTTCAACAGGAAAAGAATTCCCCCTCACATTTAATGACGATGCGTTTGCTGCCTATTTGACAGGTAACCTAGAGCTGGATAACGAGAAAGTTCGTATTTATTACAGCAGTTTAACCACTCCAGGAACCTACTACGATTTCGAACTAAAAACGGGCGGGTCAGAAGTCATGAAGCAAACACCTGTACTTGGTGATTTTAATCCTAACAATTACCAATCAGAACGCATCATGGTCACAGCCCGTGACGGTAAAGAAGTACCCGTTTCTTTGGTGTATCGTAAAGACTTATTTAAGAAAGATGGTACAAATCCACTCTACCAATATGGTTATGGATCTTATGGCGCAACCATTGAGCCAACTTTCCGCTCGACACGTTTGAGTCTATTGGATCGCGGCTTTGTTTACGCCATTGCTCATATTCGTGGATCTGAAATGCTTGGCCGCCCTTGGTATGAAGACGGTAAAAAACTAACCAAGCAAAATACATTCAACGACTTTATTGATGTGACTAAAGGTTTGGTTGAACAAGGCTATGGCGCGAAAGATAAAGTCTTCGCTGTTGGTGGCTCTGCAGGAGGTCTCTTAATGGGGGCTATCATCAACCAAGCACCAGAACTGTATCGCGGTATCGGCGCTCATGTTCCGTTTGTGGACGTGGTAACCACTATGCTAGATGAATCAATTCCATTGACCACCAATGAGTATGATGAATGGGGTAACCCAAATAACAAAACATACTATGACTATATGTTGAGTTACTCGCCTTACGACAACATCAAGGCGCAAAACTACCCGAACATGTTGGTAACGACTGGCTTGCACGACTCTCAAGTACAGTACTTTGAACCAATGAAGTGGGTCGCCAAACTTCGTGAAATGAAGACAGACGATAACGTCTTGTTGTTCAAAACCGATATGGAAGCCGGACACGGCGGCGCATCTGGTCGATTTAAGCGCTTAAAAGAAGATGCGCTAGAGTATGCCTTCTTCCTCGATTTACTCGATAAAAAATAAGCGTATTAATAGAACTGCATCTCTTCTAACAACAAAAATGCCCGCAAGTTGCGGGCATTTTTTATAGACGCACTCTCTAAACAAAGAGTGGGGTTACCTAAGCACAGAATGACTAGCGTCTCTTATAGCCAAAGGATAGCAGAAAGAAAAACGCCTACTCACAACGAGTAGGCGTTAACACAATAAATGTGTTTAGGCAGTAGAAACTGGCCTATTTATTAGAAGTAGTAACGAGCACCTAGAGTCCAGTAGTCGTTCTCTTCATTGTTGTAGTCGTTACCTAGATCAAACTGGTAAGCTGCAAACGTTACGAAAGCAGGAGTTACAGCGTACTCTGCTTGTAGCGCAGTTTCGCTTGAAACTGTCTTATTGTCTTCTTCGTCTTCTACGCCTTCGTAGTTAACGCTGAATGTCCAATCGTTTACGCCGTATGCCAAAAGAGCTTCAAGTTGAGAAGTGTCTTTACGCATTTGGTAGAAGTACTCGTTCATACCGTATACTACTGCTGCGTATAGACCTGAACCGTACTGACCGTAGTTTACAGAGAATAGGTGTGATTCAGCGTTCTTAGTACCTAGAGTCGCGTTTTTAACATCACCACCGCTGTATACGTAGCCTAGACCAAAGCCAGCTACAGAACCGCTCAATGCAACTTGACCACGTTGCTCGTATGTTGTTGCATCTGAAGTTTGCTCACCTTGCCAACCTAGACCTAGGTTGAAAGCAAAACCTTCACCAAATTCAAAACCTTTACGGTAGCTAAGCATTTTATCAGCACGAGCTGAGCCTAGGTTGCCGTGGTTGTCGTACAAAAAGTCGTTCGCAAACGCGATTGGTAGATCCGCAACGCCAGCGACATCGTAGTAAGGTGACCATTGAGTACCTGCTACTAAACGGCCAAACTGCTCATGAGTAGCACCGATGTAACCTAGACGAGTTTTGAATGACTGTTCACCACCATTTAGGTAGTTAAGCGCCCATTCACCTTTAGCGTCGATAGTAATACCGTTGCCAATGTCTTTCTTACCCGCAACGTTAATACGTGGAGACACTTGGTGAACTTTTACATCTTCTTCGAAATACTCACCCACGCCAACTGAAACGTGACCGCCGATCGATAAAGATGTACCATCGCTGTTGTAAACTTCTGCTGCGAAGGCCTGTGAACCACATGCTAGTGCCGCCACTGCAACGGCTAGAGTTTTCATTTTCATTGTTAACATCCGTATAGTTGTTTGTACCGGTTCGCTTAGAAACAGATTAAATCCGAATCAATCGCAACGAACACATAACAAAGTAGTAATGAAATAGAAATGAAACAAACACTTTCTTATGCAACCAGTGGTATTAATGTTCACATTTTGAACTGAGTCACAAAAAAATAGGGAACTTTTCATTCCCCATCATAAAATCTGTGGCTTTTTACGTGTCACATCTCCCAACGTGCGAGTGGCTTCTCAGTTTTGATACCCTTACTGCCCCAGCGGTCAATAACATCAATTTGCAGTATGCGGCTCGGTTTAATAAGCGATGTCAAGGTTTTCGACGGTCGTTTATCCGTCACTAACCATAGCGTTTTATCTTGTTCAAACTGAGCTTTTAAAGATAATTTGTCTTCTTCTGTCCACTCGAGTTCCGGCTTAAATTCGCGCCCAACCACAAACAATTGGTTGCCAGAGGCAAAGTCCTCTAATGACTCACTCATCAGTACCACTGAATCGATGCCTTTATCGAAGATCTCTGCCTGTTGTTGGTTGATCAGTTCACGCACATTGAGCATAAGAGCCTGTTGATTCGTTTGAATCGCCTTTTGGTGTTCAGGATATACACATTGTAGATCCTCTCCAACAATGCCCGCCATTCGGATTAAGTTTGTAGGGTTCAGCCATGCGTACTTCGATGTTGACCCGTTTTCCAATGTCAGTACTGCAACTCCTTGAGCTCTAGGAGAAATGGCCTGCGATGCATCGATTTCAATCAAGTGAATGTTGCCCTGTCGAGCGTAAACATAAGTCGGGTCTTGTTTCCAAATCGCACCAAGAGTAACAGCAACCGTCGCGGCTTGACCCGCTTGCTTAACTTGCTCTGTACCTTTATTTGCGAACCAGTTCTCAAGACGCTCAACGCCGTAACGCTTTGGAGGCAGATACTGAGTCTCTATCCCTGTACCTTTCATGAGTTGCTCAGACAACATGTACGTGACGGGAGTGCTGGTTAAAATGTCTTTGGCGCTTGCCAACGATGGAAGTGTCGTCGCTATAACCAAACCAAAAGTTATCGCTAATTTTTTTATCTTCATGTTCATTACTTTATAAAAAGGGTTACGCTTTTTGGATAATTCGGTAAACCGTTGCTGTTAGGAAAAATGCCGCAGAAACAATGATGATGGATGCGCCTGATGGCACTGGTAGCTCAAGCTCCATCGGCAGTATGGTTCCTACTAAACACGCAATGGTTGCCAATAAAGAAGAAAGGAGAACAAAACTGCCCATGCGTTTAGTCAATAACCGAGCCGTTGCACCAGGAATCAGTAGCAATGCACCAACCAATACAGCGCCAATAATCTTTACCGCGGCGATGGTGACCAAGGTGATCATCATGACAAATAAGTAATCATAAAAGCTGGTATTAAAGCCGCGTACACGTGCAATATCCGGGCTAATACAAGTCAGCAAAATGCGGTTAAACGTTGGAATAAGAAGCAGTAATATGATCAAACAACTGATCGCTAAAATAAGGATATCGTTGTCCGTCACAGTCAAGATCGAGCCAAACAACACGTTCTCCAACATGTGAATGTTGATCTTGCGAGCAACGTACATTAACAGCGCAGCACCAACCGCTAACGCTAGTGCAAGAAAAACCCCAACCAGTGTGTCGTAAGGTACATTCGTACGATTACGAACAAAGTGAAGCAACAGCGCAAAAATCATACAAAAGCTAAACAATCCGATGATCGGATTCTCTGGCGGCTCACCGAGCAACACACCAATCGCGATTCCGGTAAGCGCAGCATGCCCAACCGCTTCAGAGAAAAAAGCCAGTCGCTTGGCGATGACTAATGTACCAAGACCACCAAGTAATGGCCCTAATATCAGCGCTGCCACAATTGCGTTCACCATGAAAGCATAAGAAAAGCTATCGCTTAACCATCCAGCTTCAACGCCGCTAACCGCTAACTCTCGCAACCAATCCATTATGCAGCCTCCACTTTTGCTGTGTAGTGCTTAAATAATGTTTCTATACGATCAGGGCTTAGCACATCTGAATGGTGACCTGACGCCACAATTTGACGATTTACGACATGGACCTGCGCATCTAAACGGCGCACTGCGGTCACGTCATGATGTACTGCCAGCACCGTTTTGCCTTCTCCAACGACTTCATGAATCAAACCTTCAAGATATCGAACACCTTGCTCATCCATGCCAGTTGTAGGTTCGTCTAAAACCAATAAATTGGGCTCATCCAGTAAAGCTTGCGCAAACAAAACACGCTGTTGCTCACCGCCAGAGAGTTGCCCCATACGACGGTCGCTACGCGTTGCCATACCCACGCGATCCAGCTGGGCCAGGGCATGTTGAGTTTGTTTCGTTTTACGTCGCCAAAATAGAGGGATACGAGTTTGGTTAAGCAGTACAAAATCCATCACGGTTAACGGGAGGCTTGCTTCAAACATCGCTTTTTGTGGCACATACCCTATCTTCCCCGATGCAGCTGATGGTTCTGGCCAATTGAGCGCTATGTTTCCCGAAAATGGCGTGAGTCCAAGTACCGAACGAAGCAAAGAGGTTTTACCACCGCCGTTCGGTCCCATAATCACGTGACATTTCGCGTTCTCGAATTCGGCGCTGATGTTCTGCAAAATGATATTGTCGGCGTATTTTAGGCCCACGTTACTTAAGGAAACGGAAGGTCCAGTCATTACGCCTTTTCCCCTGCTCGCTTACTCGCCACAAATTTCATGGCTTCGATTAGTGTTTCCACATTATCTCGCATCTCAACCTCGACTTTATCAGCCTCATACTCACCGTGAGTCATGTGAGAAAAGCGATAAAGCTGCACCCCAGTCGCCTCTTCGATGGTATCAACAAAGCGATTCGGCATATTGAGCTCATAAAACAGAACATCAATGCCCGATTCACGAATTTTCTCTATCGTTTCCTGTAGCTGACTTGCACTTGGTTCAACGCCATGAGCAGGCTCAATGACAGCGGCAACGTCAACACCAAACTCCTGAAGGATATATCCGTAAGCATTGTGGGTTGTCGCCACCTTCATACCAGCCGTGTCCAACTCACCAAGAGACAACATTGCATCACGCTTCATCAGGCGAAATGTTTTCGCGTATTTACGAGCATTTTGGCGATAGAACGTAGCATTGTCTGGGTCCAATTGGCTTAGCTCACTCGCGATGGTGTAAACCTTTTGAATGGTTGTTGATAGACCGACAAAGGTGTGAGGGTTCACTGCTCCTTGACCAACAGACTGCCCCATAGCGGGCAATAAAGGCACTTCTTTGTTCGCTTCGATAACCACGAGATCATCACGCTGAGAAGCCTTGATCACTTTCAGTGCAAAATCGTCATGACCAATACCATTGATCACTATTACGTCCATTTCATTTAAGCGCTTAAGATCATTAGGTTGTGGCAAATAGTTGTGAGGATTAAAACCAGCATCAACCAAAGGAATGATGTCCGCCTTCTCACCAACAACGGCTTTAACATAGCTGTAATAAGGTTGTAGCGTAATACCAATACTGAGTTTTTCGGCAGCAAAGCCAGTAGAAGACACCGTCAATAACGCGGTGGCTGTAAGAATACGACGTAAAAGAGAGCGTTTGATCATAGTACTTATCAATTATGTTGTCTTAATGGGCGTGAGAGTGAGAGGAAGAGCCTGACACAACGATTTGTTTCCAACCGAAATCGTGGCGTTTTGCTAGCTCGCTTAGTCCCTCCACATTTAACGAACGGCTAGAATCATTAAACCAAATATCAGCTTGAGAACTGCGGCTATCCAACAGCATGGAAGCAGAGCCTTGGGCACTGGTCTTCACGCCAATGTAGACACCGTCATCAATTCGTTGCCACTGATGAGAACCTTTACGCTTCCAATTTTGGTCTTTCACGAAAGGAGCAATCCAAAGCGCCTCCATATCAGAGATCTCAGGCCAAGTTCCGGTATCTAACTGCAAATCACGAATCTCTTCATGAGCGAGCTTAAGTTCAGCGATCAACCCCAACTCATTTTGATGTAAATCCGTGATTAACACTTGATGAGACTGCATGTCTGGCTTTTCAGTCGCGACCTGATGGTAGGGCATAAGTATGGCTGCTGAACTGAGAATTGCTGCGATTGTCAGTGCGACCCACTTTCCTTCTCGGTTACCATCATCAGGGCGAACTTTCTGTACACTCATTTCTCTTTCAGCTCAACGATATCCACTTCCACCGGGCTTTCATGTCCGGCATCAAATACCAAATAGAAATCTGTTTCAGGGTGAGTAAATTCTGCGATGGAACGCTTATCTGTTTTTTCTTTGGCGATCAGATTGTCGTCGTAATCGTACATTTCGACATCGTAGTCGACCGCTGTGGATCCATCCGAGTAGCCCGCTTCACAAATCACTTTATCTTGCGCCAAGTGACAGCTCATCAGAGGAAAATGTGCAGCAGCGTGAAAGGACGCAAATCCAGAAAAAAGCAAAACCGCTTTTAGAAGAGAAGTGTTATTCATGATAATTCCAAAATGGCCCAGCAATTGCTGAGCCTAATTCGATTAGTTAAGTTGAGTTTCAAACGTTAGGTGAACATTGGCACTCGCTTTATCCGCCAATGGATTATCTTTCAATTCACCTTTGTAGTTCGCTTTCATTAAGTAGCGCCCGGCGACTTCTGGCGTGAAAATCACTTTGCCATCTTTATCGCTCACCACATCGATTTGTTCTTGATGGTTTCGGTACATGGTCCCTTCACGTGTAATCTCAGCAGTAACGCCCTCTTGTGGCTCTCCGTTAAAGAAAAACTGGAAAGTCACAGGCTCACCTTCAATGATGTCCGATGGATGCGTGATCGGTTTCATCTCTAGCATTTTGCCTTCAATCTCCAACGCTTTGTCCGTTGGCATACCAACCGTAATGTAGCTTTCTGCTCGGGTGTAACTTAGTTGAGTAACCACATCACGCGCTTGCTCGGGAAGCACATCACCACGCTCAGCTTTGCTTGCTCGCGCCCATTTCACCGTATCACGACGGCCCGCTTTGTATTGTGTGTAGTAGCTCGGCTGATTATTAATCGCAACTTTGTGCGTGCCTTCTTCTGTAAAAAAGAAATCAAACATAGAGCGACGCTTGCCACGAACAACAAAGTTAGGACGCTCAGAGCGGCCATCCGGCATCACCACAAACGCCTGGTCACTACCCGCAGGCTTATCAAAAACAAACGTTCCGTGAGAGGCAGTAACATCAAATGTCAGCCAGTCACCGCCTTCTTTAGAAACCGTAAAGTGAGAGGGCAGAACCCAACGTGGATGTGCTTGTGCGGTGGTGGTTACAGCCAATCCCATTGCCATTACACTCGCCAATGCCACTGCTTTCATTTTGGTTTTCATTGTTGTGTCCTTTAATCACTTAACTTGATAATTGACGGTGATGACACCCGTCTCTTGTGTTGGTTTAAGCTCATAGCGCACGTCACTGTCCGCTAGCGTTATTTTTTGACGTAAGTAGTTTCGCCCACCGTGTTCACGAACGACTTCGACGTACAACGTGTAATTTCCTTGTTCCAAACGCTCCCCTGAGTCATTGGTTCCATCCCAGACAAAGCGGTATTGACCAGCAGGACGTGTTGCAGAAGTCACCGCATCAACAAGTTCACGATCATAACGACCCGCTTTTCTCCACCAGCTGCGTAGATCTTTTAACCATTCGTCTTTCCCTACCCATAACTGAATGGTTTTAACCGGTTTACGCTGATCGTTTTCAACCCAAACCGCCACATAAGGGCGTGCATACATTGAGGTATCTATCTTTGGAAGTTCGAGTTCGAAGTCGACCTTCGCGTTATCTGGTAGAGGCGCCGCGGAAAGAGAGAAAGGAGTAAAAGCCGCGATCAAAGCGGCTTTACAAAAGTGATTACGGCGGAAAAATCTTCCTGTGTTCAACATAAGTGTTCTCTAAAAAAGCTGTTATGGAACAGCAACAAAATAAATTACGAGCGACAGTAACGTACCAAAGCTCATCCATTGCATTGACGTTCTGAGCGTCTTCTTCTTAGGCAGTAACAAGCACACGCCTGTAAGAACAAAAAACACCATCAAAAGCGCAGTGACGTCGATAAACCACTTCCAAATCCCACCACTGTTGCGTCCTTTATGTAGATCGTTCAGCAGCGCAACAATACCGTAGTGCGTCGTTTCGACGTCTGCTGCACCAGTAGTCATATCAATAAAGACCGTAGCGTTATAACCCGGGCCTTTAAAATCCATAGAAAGCTCTCCGAGTAACAACTCACCTTGCTCAACTTCGGTATACACATCTAGTGCGGAGGGAGTGCCGCGAAGCTCGGTTTCTTTAGTCAAGAAAGCTACCAGTTCTTCACGATTAGGTTGAAAGGTATCTGAATGTGAGAATAGAACTGAGTGCGGAACCGTCAGAGTATGTTGTTGAATGATAGGTTCACTGCGTTCAAACAATTCGGGGCGATTGAGGGTAATACCAGTTACTGCAAAAAACAGCGTAACTAAGAGAAGAGCCATCGAAATATAGATATGTAGGCGGCGAGCCCAAGTTTGAACACCTTTGCTTTTAAGCAACATAGAAACAATCATCACCAATAAATGTGGGGCATAATTTAGGTGATAATCATTCGTATTGGCATTTAATTTACATTGTTTACTTTAAACAAAAAAATACCCGAGACTGAGCTCGGGTATTTAATAAAAATGTTCGCTATGAGTTCTGCGTCGATTCTACTTTGCGTAGCTGAGATAGATACTTAACCCAACTTTTTGCCTGATTCGATGGCTTAATCTCATTCGCTCTTTTGGCATTAGCGAGCGCATCGTCAAACCGCTTAAGTTTGTAGTAAGCGCGAGTTTTGATAAGTGCAACATCCGCTTTACGACCTCTGACCTTATCGAGCGCGGCAATGGCATCTTTATAATGGCCTTCTTGCACCAACAATTGAGAATAGTTCCAGTAATACTGCCTATCTAGCTGAGCTGCAATACGCCAGCTATCAATAGACTCTTCCCACTCTTTTGCCATTTGCCAATACGTTGCTTGCTGAGCTTTTAGCTTACTATTCGAGTTTACATCCTCTAGCTCGTTCATCACCAACGCAGCTCTCTCAGGAATACCTCGTTTCGCGTACAATTGTGCCAGCAGCTTTAAGTCATCTTGGCTAAGTTGTAACCCTTTCAGTTTTGCCAACGCCAAAGAGTCTAGGGCACGTTTGTTGTCATCAACCCGTAGGTATAGAGCAACAAGCTGACGCCACCATTCAATTCGTTCAGGTTCAATCACGATTAAGCGTTTGATGGTCGAGATTGCCGGCTTCCACTTTTTCAGTTCTAGCTCAGCAGAAAGCTTTATCGACAATGCGCCAAGCTTGTCTGGCTGACCAAATTTCTCATAACGAGCCATTGCTGAAAGCACTTTTTGCCACTGACTCAGTTGATAATGAGATTGGGAAATACGCAGCCATAACTCATGCGCTTTTTGACCTTTAGGAATGTTTTTGCTCAAGGCATAGTAATGAGGTAACGCCTTAGAAAAACGTTGCTCGTTCAGCAGTATATCAGCCAACATTTTTCGGGTTTGCCATGCTTGCTCATCTTGTAGCAAACCACTATTGACTGCCAACTCAAGTTGCTTAATCGCCGCTTGAGTTTGTTCGTTCTGCCAGTAAAAAATACCCAACATTCGAGCGACATAAGCTTGGTCATATCCACGAGAAAGCTCCATAGCTTCAAGAGATGAAATCGCTTCTTTCAGTTTCTCTTCTTGAGCCAAATTATGTGCTCGTTGAACTCTCGCTGCGGTGTATTGGCTTAACTCACTGGCAATGGTTGAGAGTGCACTCAGGCTTAATACCGTACCGATTAAGAATTTTTTCATCATTTGGCTAACTTGAACTCCACTTTAGCGGTTTGTCCGAACTGCTCAATTGACACACCATCCTCAACTTTTGGCTGATACTTCCATTTTTTAAGCGCACGGATTGCTTCCCTTTCAAACATGCGCTCGGGCTCAGCCTCGATCACTTCAATATCTTTTGGTCGTCCAGTTGCATCGATCGTGAAACGCATAATGACATAACCTTCCACTCTACGTTTCAGCGCCTTACTTGGATAGCGAGGATCAACACGATACAACGGCAGTGCTTGCTGGTTGCCCATTGTTCCCTTCAAGTTTGGGGCGCTAATCGCGATGCCTTCAAGGGCTGTGTTTAAACCTAAAGCACTGACTGGCGTCATCTGACTCATTGGTTCCATTTGAGTGTCAGCTTGAGACAGATCCATTGGCTCCGGCGCTTGAGGTGGTTCTGGTTGCTCCGGCACTGAACGTTGACGACGCTGCACGTCTGCTTCATTCTCTACCATCACCATATCAAAACGAACGGCTTCTGAAGCTTCTGGTGCACGCTGGTTGCCTTTATCAACCATCCACGCCATAAAGCTAAACAAGCTCACAGAAATTAACAGTGATGCTGGTAGTGCAAGTAACAGCCTGCCCATTAAGGTTTCTCCGCCGCCAATGCAATGTTCTTCACACCTGCTGCCTTTGCAGCGTCCATCACTTTCACGACAGTGCCATTGTAAGCATGCTCGTCAGCTTGGATAACTAACGAAGCATCAGGCTGATCAAGTAACAGGTGCTCAATAGAGGCCTCAACACGCTCAATATCAACCACTCGTTTGTCAATGTACACATCATTCGCTGCCGTTACTGCGATAAAAATGCCCGCGTCTTTTTGACTTACTACATTAGAAGCCTGAGGGCGATTCACTTCTACACCGGATTCACGTACAAACGAACTGGTCACAATGAAGAAGATCAACATGATGAAGACGATATCAAGCATCGAGGTTAAATCGACTTGAGCTTCATCTTGTTGGTTAGGTCTGCGTCCGAGTCTCACTTTTGACTCCTTAAAGATTGTTCTAACTGGATAGCTTTTCGTTCACACACTTTGCTAAGGCGAGCATGAATAAACATGCCCGCAAGCGCTGCTACCATACCCGCCATGGTTGGCAGCGTAGCAAGTGAGATACCAGAAGCCATCAATTTCGGATTACTGCTGCCTTGCGATGCCATTACGTCAAACACCGTAATCATGCCTGTCACCGTCCCTAACAACCCTAGCATTGGGCAAACCGCCACAAGTAGCTTAATAGTCGATAGGTTTTGGCGCAGTTCGATTTGCGCTTTTGCAATCCATCCTTCACGGATTTGATGCGCGTACCAAGAGTGGTGCTCTGATCTTGCTTGCCACTGCTCACAAAGCTGTTTTTTTACCCCAGGGAAAACCGTTGTGAGATAAATAACTCGCTCCATAACCAACAGCCAGCACACCGCCACGACGGCGGCCAGCCACCATAGGATTTGACCACCTTGCTGCATAAAGCTCATCAAGGTTGTGGCCCAATCCTCACTGATCAAACCCAATGTGCTGAGTAGGATCTGCTCCATTACGCTGCGTTCTCCGCTAAGGTGTTAGAGTGACTTTTGTTACTCGGCATATCACGCTCAGCTTGTTCTGCAACTAAACCGATGCCTTGTTTTTCTAAGATACTGCGAATATTTTCTGCTTGAGAGCTCAATACGTTGTGCGCTAATAACAAAGGCATGGCTGAAACAAGGCCAAGTACGGTAGTCACAAGTGCCATCGAAATGCCACCCGCCATTACTTTCGGATCACCATTACCAAATTGAGTGATGACTTGGAAGGTTTCGATCATACCCGTTACCGTGCCTAGTAGGCCAAGCATAGGAGCTAGAGCAGCAAGAAGCTTAAGCATCGACAACCCTTTTTCTAGGTGGGTTTGCTCATCAACAACAGCTTCCAAAAGACGTAGTTCTAACGCTTCTACGCTGCGATGCTTGTCTTTCTGGTATACCGCAAGCACGCGACCCAAAGGGTTGTTTCCTGGCTGAGCTGGGGTTTTCAGCTGCTTCATGATTTTCTGGCGCGAAATCATCAGTGATGCACCACGTACGAGCGCAATCAATAGGCCGATAGCCAATAAACCAAGGATGATTTTACCGACAACGCCACCCGCATTTAGGCGATCAGCCAAAGTCGGTGAGTTTGCAAGCTGTTCAAGAAGAATGCCACGTGACGGATCAATGACAAGTGCATCAATGTCACCAGAGGAAATAGTATTCGCTGTTGGACCGTTCTCAGGCTGACGAAGATAGTTTACCGCGTCTCCGCGTTGACCATTCCACTTAACGTAGCCAGTCTCATCTAGCAGCGCCATAGAACCAAGACGAACACCATTAACCGTTTGTTCACGACCTTCGCCATTTAGCAGTGTGAAAGAGACGTTTGCCATTTCACCGCTTGCTTTGATTTGTTCTTCCATGCTGCGCCACATCGCCTGAAGTTGGGTCAACGTTGGCAGTGATTTAGCCGCAACAATAGCATCGATATCTTTCTGATATGAGTTTGCATCTACACCGGTTACTGAGCTTTTTAGCTCAGACTCTAGCTCTTTTGCGTTCTGGCGAACGACGCCAAATAACTCACCTAGGCTCCCGGTTTCTAGACGCAACTTTTCTTCTAGCTGTGCCAGTTCTGCTTCATTTTCACCGAAGGTAACACTTAATGAGTCCGCTTCTGCTTGAAGAGCAGCCCGCTCTGCCACCAATTTATTCTTTATAGCCTGTAGCTCTTGCTCTGTTTGCTTAAAACCTGATTCACGCGCGACATTGTGCGATTGCTGTTGACGATTTTCTTGCTGCGCCTTTTGTAACAACGCATCACTAGCAAAAGTTGTATGAGGCATTAATGCGGCTGTCGAGATTAATGCAACCGATAACCATTTTTTCATCATTTATTTGCCCTCCGCAGCGGTTAACGACACTGGCAGAGTTAACATACTCGGCGCGATCTGTTTATTCGCCATAGCGAACGCTTTGTCTAGCTCTGATTTTTGCTCAGAACCCACTTGTTGCCATGCTTGTTGTTGCTGTGACCAGCTCCAAAATGTGTCACCAGATAAGCTACGCGCTACCAAAGACAAACGCCCTAAATAGAGAATGTCCGCCTCCACAGCTTCATTGTCACCCAGGTTAATCTTGCCTTGGTAAACGCCAAGCTTGGTGCCGTAATCCATTTCAATTTGGTACGCTTCTAAAATACGACGAAACTTCTCTGCATCTGCAACGTCTGCACGCGTCATCATGGAATCCAGCTTTGCAATTCGCTCCTCACGCTGCGTTTTGCGTATAGGCTTGTCGTTAGCGACGAGCACTTTTAAGCCCTCAAGCATGTGATACATCAAAGGCACGACACCTTGACGAGTTTGAGCAATCTGCTCAATTTGCTCGTTCAAGCTATCAACTTCTTGATTTTGGCTCTCAACAAGGCTTGCAAGATGATCGCGATAAATCTTCAAGTTACCGACTTCCTCTTGCAGCTGCTCAATTTCAGCTTCTAGAGTAAGTGATTTTTCTGCGCTTGCATCAATACGTTTTTGGCTTACCGCCGACGACTGGTTTGTTTTACTCTGCACAGCTTGTGCATCGTTTAAGTTCGCCGCGTGAGCGGGAATCAAAACCGATGATATCAACAGAGCGATACTTGATTTCATTAGATTCATACGAGTTATATTTCTGTGTTCCAAAAACGACCAAAGGGGAAGACTACCCTTCCCCTCTAATAATCAAATTGTTATCAGTACTTGAACTGGATTGTTGCCATGTAGTTGCGGCTTTCTCCAACCACAACCCCACTCGCACCTTTTTGCTCGCTATTCGTGCTACCACCACCTGCGAAGTAGTCGGTATCGAATAAATTCTCGACATTGAATCGAGCAATGATATCCAAGTTTTCATCGTACTTATGTTTGTATGACACGCCCATATCAACGCGAGCGTAGCCATCTTTCTTGAAGGTGTTCTTTGCATCACCGTAGCGATCACCTTCATAAATCAAACCAAGGTTTAAGTTAGTGTTGTCTTGAACCTTGTAGCTAGACCATAGACTTGCCGAGAACTCTGGCACGTCTACAGGGCGGTTACCCTCGAATTTTTTATCCGCTTTCGTCAACTCTGCATCCAAATACATTGCAGAAGCCGTTAGCGACAACTCTGGGGTCACAAAACCTTGAGCCATTAACTCAGCACCTTTGTGAACTTGCTCACCACCTTGCGTTTTCTTGTGTAGGAGATTGCCGCCCGCGTCTTTGCCGCTTTCAACATCCAGCGAGATGTTCTCTAACGTGATATCAAACACTGCACCAGATACAAATAAGCGCTGATCAAACAGTTCCCACTTAGTTCCGATCTCGTAAGAGATACCACGCTCTGCGTCTAGCTTCTCACCATCATTGATATACTTTTTGCCACGACCACTGCTGACTTCACCTTGCGGCATAAAGCTTTCAGAGTACTGAACGTAAACCGAGCCATTCGTCGCTGGGTGGAAAATTACACCAAATTTTGGAGAAACCTGGTTTTCGGTCAGGTCATCATCACGCTTTTCGTCATAACGAACACCTGCAAGCACTTGCCAGTAATCATTAATCGTCATCATATTTTGCGCGTAGATACCCCAAGTATCGTGCTCGCTTGTGGACTGTTTAACTTTCCCAGAGTAGCCAGGACGAGACACTGTCTGACCGGCTTCTATACTTATAGGGTTGTAATACTTTTGGAAACGGTCATAGGTATACTCTAGATAGTTCGCACCTACCAAAAACGTGTTATCTGTACCAAACAGAGAAAAGTCCGTCGTCACATCTATATATGCAGTATCAAACACCCAATTATCTTTGCGTTCGTTACCAGAATGGTCGATCTTAGTATCTTGGTCATAAGTTTCGAAACCTGGGTAAGACTCCACATCAAAACGCTTAAAGTCTTGACGGTTGTAACCTGCTTTTACGTTCACGTTATCCGTGACTTGCGCATTAATATCGACACCGTAGTTTTCTACTTCGTTATCAATTTCAGACCACTGCGCATCCCAAATGTACTTATCACCGCGAACCGCTTTGCCATCAATAATGTATGCGCCAGAGTCCACGCTACCATCGTCTTTCGTGCGATCGTAATGAGCCGATACCATAAAGTTGTCGGTGATGTCGTACTCAACCACTAGGCCCGCTACCGTACGATCTGTTTCTGGCTCTGTACCATCGCCGTATCTGCGCCAAGAGCCGTAGCTTTCTTTGGCAAAAATTGCGCGCGCACGCAGTGTCTCTGCATCATTTAGTGCGCCACTCACATCAAGCACAGTGCGTGAGTGATCATTCGAACCTAGATCTTGACTCAAACTTGCTTGTGTTTGAGTTGTTGGTTTTTTCGAAACCATGTTTACCAAGCCACCCGGCTCAGATTTGCCGTATAGCAGACCTGATGGACCTTTAAGCACTTCAACACGCTCTAAAAGCTCAATTGGCTGACGGTAATGTGACCAGTGTTGACGACCATCACGAAGAAAACCGTCTGAACTGCTAAGTTCAAAACCACGTAGAGAGAAACGTTCGCGGTTACGGCTTGTACCACCCGCGCTAACACTTGCATCGTTACGTAGCACTTCACCAAGTGTACTTGCACGCTGCTCATCAATTACCGTTTCATCGATAACCGCTACTTGTCCCGGCGTTTCCAGCTGCGTCATTTCCATGCGCATTGCTGTACTGTTTGTATCTGCCTTGTAGCCGAACTCTCGACCTTCTACAACTACATGTTCGTCTGTTTGAACTTCCGCCACTGCAGGTGTTGCTAACACTGCACCGATCACTAACGCCAAATGGCTCTTAGTAAACATATCCTTTCACTCCGATTATTATTTTTCGGGTCACATACTTGTTGAATGCGATTCCCTCTTAATTATTTCGCGGGTGAATATAAGTGATAAGTATTACCATTTGCATTAAATTTACATTCTTTGCATTTGCAAACTTTTGTAAAGTACTCTCTGATGATGCGCCATGATAATGTGATATTAATCACAAAAATTACGACTTAATCATACTTATTGCTTGAACACTAAAGTAACCCTCAGACCACCTTGCTCACGGTTTTTCGCCGTAACTGCTCCACCCATAATACGCATGGATTCTTTGACAATCGCAAGACCTAAACCGTAGCCACCAAGCTTTTTATCTCTAGAAGCATCTAAGCGCGTAAACGGATCAAAAATATCGACCAGCTTGTTATCTGGAATACCAGGCCCATCATCAGATACTGACATGATGGTGAACTGCTGCCCTTCTTTGACATAATTTTCCAGAGAAACTTCTATCTGAGATGCTTGTCCTGAATATTTAATGGCATTACCAATAAGATTGTTCAAACAACGAATGACGAGCGTTTCTTCACAAAAAGCTTTAGCACATACAGCTTCTGAGCGGAAAGACAACGTCTGTTCTGACTTCAAATCTATTTTGCAACGCTCTACTTGCGGGGAGAGCAAAACTTCTAAATCACAGCGTTTCGTGGCTTTGTCGAAACGCGCATTTTCCAAGCGACTGAACTCCAATATATCGCTGATCAAATGGTTTAGCTCTTTTGCTTCATCTTCTAGCCTTGTCACTAGACTTTGCTCACTTTCTCCAACACGCTTTCGCAAAAGATGCAGAACCAAGTTCTGCCTCGCTAACGGCGTTCTCAATTCGTGAGAGACATCTCTTATAAGCAGTCGCTGCTTTTCAGCGAGAGAATGAATCTGTTGCGTCATGTGATCGAAATCTTGCGCTAACTCGTTAAACTCACGCGTGCTCGACTTCAGTTCTTTCACGACACTGACATTAAAATCGCCATTAGATAGCTTTTTGCTTGCTTCTCTCAATCGATCCAATGGTTGCTGTAAGTTACGTGCCATTAGCAGTGAAAAGAGCGCCAAAATAACCACTGCAATCACGACTTTGAGAATAGAGAAATACAGAATGAAGTCATTTGCAGGGTGCAGTCGATGTGGCAATTGAATCACTAAAGTATTGCCATGAACTAAAGGAATATTGATGATGGGGCGATTCACTTTCCCCTCAAGTTGATCATCAATGCTTCTCTTAAATTGAAGTTTGAACTCGAAGTGCGGATGCATCAGACGGTGCGTAACTGGTTGCTGATGTTCATTCAACACAAATAAATAAAAGTTTTGCGCATTTGCCCAGTCAGCAAGTTCGTCCATGTCTCCGTGCTCAATCAATACATTGGCTTGATGTGCAAGGTCTAGCATTTCTTCTCGCACACTATCGGGCACTTTCAACATGGCTTTCACCAGAGCTTGTTCCGCTAAGGATTGCACGACCAAAATACTAATGACAATTGCGGTCATGCAACTAAATAACTTGAACGCTAAGCTATCTTTACGTTTTGCAATAAAAGGTGGACACCGGAGCTTCATTAACGGTTTACAGCCTCTAAATAACTGTAACCTTTGCCACGGAAGGTTTTGATATGTTGCTTGGAAAGCCCCGCTTCAACTAACTTGCGACGTATGTTACTGATGTGCATATCAAGGTTGCGATCAAAAGGACTCAGCTCTTTCTTTAACACTTCAGTTTGAAGCTCTGCTTTTGAAATCACGACTCCTTGGTTTTTTACCAAGTAGCTCAATAGTTCAGCTTCCGTACTTGTGAGGGGTAAGCTATTAAGCTGGTCACTGATCGTTTGAACGGTACTACACATCGTCTGACGTTGACGTTCCAAGCCAACACGACGAAGAATTGCTTTGATGCGCATTAGAAGCTCAGCGACATTAAAGGGCTTTCCGATATACTGATCGGCCCCCGCTTGGTAACCATCAAGCATCGAGTTTTCATCGTTGAGAGCGGTAAGCATTAGGATAGGTGTCGCGAAGCGCTGACAGATCCTACGAGCAACTTGCATACCGTTAAGGTTTGGTAACATGACATCAAGCAATACAAGATCTACAGGCGTTTTTTCCATATATTGCAGCGCACTTTCACCGCAATGTACAGAAGAGACGATGTAGCCCTCCTCTTGCAAAACCGCTTCTAACAGCTCGCACAAAGGAACGTCATCATCGACTATCAAAACTCGTGACATTACCACTCACCATTCAAATAAAAATGGTTCGCATTTTATTACTCATTTACCAATTAAACAACTACACACTCTAAGGCTTTAAGTCCACAGGACTCAGTCCAAGAAGCAGCAACGTACTAATTAGAGTTTAATGTTCACTTGTACTAAAGGTTCCTAACAATATGCACCTAGATATATCTTCATAGAAAAAACGAGTACAATCTGGCAACCGCAAAGCAAAAGATAAAGCGAATGGAAACGTTATTAATTGGTCACCGTGGCGTGGCAGGTTCATACCCTGAGAATACAAAAATAAGCATTCAAGCAGCCATTGACCTGGGGTTGAAGTGGGTGGAAGTGGATATACAGCCTACCAAAGATAATGTTTTAGTGGTTTGCCATGATCATACCGTCAATCGATGCAGCAATGGACAAGGGCGTGTTGATGAGCTCACCCTGGAAGACTTAAAAGCATTAGATTTCGGTAGTTGGTTTAGCACAGACTTTTCAGGCGAGAAGATCGTGACACTAGATGAACTGCTCACTTTAGCTACTGAGAATAAGCTTAACTTGAATATCGAAGTTAAAGTAGACAACCATCCAGCGGAAGAAGTGGCGCAGACTCTCGCCAATGCGTTAACAAAAAGTCCAATGCCGCAAGAGAATGTACTCCTATCGAGCTTTAGTCATGACGTCATTAGAGCGATGCACAAATACTGCAGTGGCTACCGATTGGGTGTGTTAAGTGAATTCTTTACGAGAAAAGATAAACGCCTTTTGGAAGAAGTTAGTGCCTATAGCTGCAACCTAAACATTAACTGGGTTCGTACTCGCCAGATAAACAAACTCCAACAAGCCGGTTACAAAGTGATGTGCTATACGGTGAACAATCCAAATAAACTGAAATACCTGCCTCAGTTAGACGGTATTTTTAGTGATCATCCACAGCGCTTTATGCCATAGCCTATAAGAGCCAGAACATTAAAGGGGACCTTTTGTTACCACTCAATCTGAATTGGTGTCCCCATCTCGACAAGCTGGATAAATTCGTCCATCTCCTCGTTGGTAATCGCAATACACCCATTAGTCCAATCAAAACTTTGGATGTAAATCGGCAACTGACTCTCACCGTTTTTTAAGCCATGAATTTTGATGTTCCCTCCAGGGGACACACCTCGGCGCTTCGCTTCCAACGTATCAATCGCATCAGGGTAACTGATATGCACAGAACGATAAAAAGCAGAGTCCTCTATAACATAATCTAGAGTGTATTCGCCCTCTGGTGTGCGATTGTCTCCCTCTTCTTGTTTATGTCCTTGAGGGTTCGCTCCTAAAGCAATTCGGTATTCTTTTAGCACTGCTCCTTGTTCCATCAAATACATTCGACGCTTAGACTTGTCGACTTTAACGAGGTCAACAGCTGCGTGAGTGCCCGAAGCAAACACACAACACAAGAACATAGAGCACCATTTTACTGACATTGTCGTAACGCCTAAGCTAATAAAGTGAACAAGAAAAGAGCGATAATGCTAGTCAGTTAATGCTCGTA
Source organism: Vibrio sp. Vb2960 (assembly GCF_033337665.1). Classification (NCBI taxonomy): domain Bacteria; kingdom Pseudomonadati; phylum Pseudomonadota; class Gammaproteobacteria; order Vibrionales; family Vibrionaceae; genus Vibrio; species Vibrio sp. Vb2960. The sequence continues at coordinate 462,132 of NZ_JAWORD010000001.1, forward strand.
AAGCAAACAGTATCTAATGCGGAACCATAAGATAGACTCGCTGAAAGGCGTACTTCTTATCGTTATTTGATACAACAAAAGTCAAAGAGAAGATTTCTCTATTCATTGCGGCTAAGTTGCATTACTTTATAAGCATATTTATTTATAAAGTCCGCACTTTTTGAGAGGGAACCATGATTAACATTGCTTTTTTTAGTGCAAAATCCTACGACGAAGCCTCTTTTAATAAAATTAAAAATAACCGCGATTTTGAATTTCACTATCACGACTTCCGACTAACCGAAAAAACAGCCAAGATGGCGCACGGCAGTGATGTCGTATGTGCGTTTGTTAATGATGATCTTTCAGCTCCTGTCCTTAAACAGCTTTCTCTGGGCGGGACCAAGCTTATTGCTATGCGCTGCGCGGGATATGATAAAGTTGATCAACAAGCAGCCAAAGAACTAGGCTTACAAGTGGTTCGAGTTCCTGCTTACTCACCAGAAGCAGTGGCAGAGCACACGGTTGGTTTAATGATGTGCCTAAACCGCCGTCTTCACAAGGCCTACCAACGCACACGTGACGCCAACTTCTCGCTAGAGGGTCTTGTTGGCTTTAACTTTTACGGAAAAACTGTTGGTGTTATTGGTACGGGTAAGATTGGTATCGCGACGATGCGTATCTTCAAAGGGCTTGGCATGGAACTGCTTTGCTACGACCCCTACGAAAATCCATTAGCACTAGAAATAGGAGCCCGTTACTGTTCGCTTGAAGAAATCTACGCTAATGCGGATGTTATCTCTCTCCATTGTCCAATGAGTGAAGAAAACTATCACTTATTGAACGAAAAAGCCTTCGCGCAAATGAAAGATGGTGTAATGATCATTAACACCAGTCGAGGCGAGTTGCTAGATTCACTAGCGGCGATAGAAGCGTTGAAACAAGGTAAGATTGGTGCGCTTGGCCTAGACGTGTATGACAATGAAAAAGACTTATTCTTCCAAGATAAATCTAACGATGTCATTGTAGATGATGTTTTCCGCCGTTTATCGGCTTGTCATAACGTGCTGTTTACTGGCCACCAAGCATTCTTGACTCACGAAGCACTTAATAATATTGCCTCTGTGACGCTTGATAACGTCGAAGCCTTTTTCTCTGGTAACGTATCGGGCAATGAACTGATTAACTAAAGCCAGACAATCGAGAAGTATAGTAGAGCGTGTGATCTCAGCTATGCTATACTCCTCGACTATTTAAAATTTGAGCCAAATTACCATGAGCATAAAAACTGATATTCAAAAGCTGCACAACCGTTTAGATACATGCCAACGTAAACTTGATGCGGCACGTTCTCGTGGTGATCACGAAATGATTACAAAGTTCACGGATGAAGTAGAACAGCTGACCAAAAAGCTTAACCAGTTAAAGCACAAGCAAAACTATGAGCTGAATAAAGAACGTAAAAGCTTACTTGATATGCCTTTCTCTCGTGAAATCACCAAAGCAGAACAAGCGGACATCGGCAAACTGAAAAAACGCGTACGCGGCTTAGTAATCGTTCACCCATTAACAAAAGTTGGTAAAGAACTTCGCCTTGATGTGATGACAGGCTTTGCGCCAAAAGAGTTTTAAAACTCGCATTAACATTTATGGAGCCCAAGCATTTGCTTGGGCTTTTTATTTTGTACTGCTTCATTAGATTTCATCGAAATATCAATCCATAAGCTATTAAAAAGGCCAGCGACAAAAGCCACTGACCAATATCGTCCGCATTACATCTCAACGTTACGACAGTTGCTGCAACTTGTGCTCCACAACGGGATCATTCGGAACCAACTGCTGAGCGACTTCCAAAAGCTGTACTGCATCTTGCGGGTTGTCATACTCATGCTTAAGTGCAATATCAACAAGTGGCTGAATATCGATTTGTGCTTGATGCTCCTTCACATGTTCTTTCTTTTCTTCAATTAGTACATTATGAGCGGTACTCAGTAAGTTTAAACGATGCTGTGAGCTCGCATTCGCCTTGTTAAGGCACTGATAGTAATCTTCTTTTAAGCGCAACGTTTTGGTCTGATGACGAAACTGCGCTATATCTATCTTCTGATAACGTATAAAGTCTACGGCCACTTGCTTATAAAAACCGAATTTATTCAAATATGTCGCGTGGGTACCATGTCCCATCCCGAAGACTCTTAAGTGAGTGAGCTCTGGGTAGCGTTTGGCGTGAAGGCGGTCGATTTCATTAGTTGGATCATAAATGATATAGCCTTTTGCATCGCCAAGGTCGAGGTCGTGATACTTTCCTTCCCAATCAAATTGTTGGGCAAGTTCAGTACTTGGCCTATCATCCCATGGCACCAAAACTTTGTTTTTTGTGCTGACCGGGTGAAACATCAATACTTGATCCAGCTTTAATAGATTAGAAAAGGCACCAATAGCAAAACCACCGCGGCTAAGTCCATAGCCTAAACGACATTCAAAGGGCTCAAGTAAAGTCGACAGTTGCTCTAGAAAGAAAATTAAATTACGGCTACGAAACCAGTTACTTTTCCCAAGGTGCTGAAATGAAATAATATTTACTTTTTGTTTCTGGGCTAAGCGATAGCCCCAAGGCGCAAAGTCTGAGTGTAAGTCCTGTACTTGTAGATTCGTACCAGCAGGGGAAAAGGTGAACAACAGTGGTTTATTTCGGTCGACAAACTCATACTTAACAAACACATCATCAAGTAAGTCCTCCCCGGACATCGGTAGCCTGGTTTGCTGTTCTTCACGAGAAAGAGCCAGCCATTCATCCAACCAGTACAGTAACTTCATTAATCCTCCATCTAAATTGCGCCTAGCAATTGTGTTAAAAATCTAGTTTTTAGTGTGTGATCATCTCCCCCTGGTTACAGGGGACTCTGATATCAGTCCTCTTTTAAAACAAAGCGTGAATTTGCTTATTAAATTGGTCAATATCTATGGTTTGATGACGAACAAACTCCTTCGCCACCAGATTAAAAAATTCTAATTTATCTAATTGTGTGGATTGAGTGCCGTGCCCCATACCGACGACTTTTAAATGAGTTAGCTCTGGGTAACGTTCAGCATGAAGACAATCAATGCGATTGGATGGGTCATAAATAATATAACCTTTGGCATTGCCCAAATCTCGATCATGGTAGCCGCTTTCCCAAGCAAACTGCTGAGCAAGCTCAGTACTCGGCCGATCATCCCAAGGCACCAACGCTTTATTTTTTGTGCTAACAGGATAAAACAACAAAAGATGTTCTAATTTCAGTAAGTTAGCGAACGCGCCAATTGCAAAGCCACCTCGACTTTGCCCATAACCCAAACGACATTTGAAGGGATGAAGTAACTCAGATAGCTGCTCCAAAAAGAAAATCAAATTCCGACTACGGAACCAATTACTTTGTCCTAAATGTTGAAAGGCAATAATGTTTACTTTTTGTTGTATTCCGAGCTCGTAGCCCCAAGGAGAAAAATCCGGAGTTAAGTCTTGTACCTGCACATCAGTACCGGAAGGAGAAAATGTGAACAACAATGGCTTGTTAAGATCGACGAGTTCATACTTCACAAATACATCATCAAGTAAATCGTAGCCAGAGATAGGTAAAGCCATCTCTTGTTCTTGTTGAGTAAGAGCTTGCCATTCATCTAACCAGTAAAGTAGCTTCATTTTTTCTCCAAGTACATTTGCAGTATTTAGACTGGGACTCTATCAAAATGCGTTTAAGCATCCCACGTTGAGACTTAACAAAGCTCTATTTGAAGCCCAAATGAGACGTATGGAAATGTCTTCGATTGAAGGTATTACTGCGTAAACTAAACCCAATGTAGGTACGCAAAAACTTGGAGAAAGAGCTAGAGAAAAACCAATTAGAAGTTTCGATAACAGCGGTTAAAAAACAGCAGATACAAAAAAACCGCTGTAAGAACAGCGGTTTTTTTAAAAGTGGCGGAGAGATAGGGATTTGAACCCTAGATACGCTATTAACGTATGCCGGTTTTCAAGACCGGTGCTTTC